>DATLVM010000032.1:0-6493 GCA_035577445.1 Pyrinomonadaceae bacterium | reverse complement strand
TAACAACGACAGTAGGGTTTTCATGATCGTATCTCCCAAGGATTGCGTCTTTACTGGGCCGGTTTCGCTTCCGGCGTCCGATCGATCACCGTGCGATTGCTCGCGACCAGATATTTCTTTGCTGCGTCGCGTACTTGCGCGGCGGTAACTTTCTCGAACGGTGTCAGCAGGGAATTGATCTGGTTCGGATCGTCGCGAAACAGCGCGAGCACGCTCAGCAGGTGAGTCTTCCCAAACGTCGATTCGAGCTGATTGTAGAAGTTCGACTTATAGCGAACCTTCGCGTCCGACAACTCTTTTTCGGTGATGCCTTTGGTCGTGACCTCAGCGAGGACGGCGTCCATCTCACGCAAAACTTCATCAGCAGTGTGACCCGGCTTGTAAGTCGTGCGCGTAGTCATAATCATCGGGCCGCTGTAATCAAATTCGTTGCCGAAATAATTAAGCCCGCCAGAGAGATCAAGCGTCAGCTCTTTCTCTTTCACCAGGCGCTGATACCAGCGCGAGCTGTCGTCTCCGAGAAGGACCTGAACCAACAGGGCCATCGCCGGAAAGTCAGGCGAGTTCTGCGCGGGGATGTGATAACCAATCGCAATCGCCGGCAAGTTGGCGAGCTTGTCCTTCTCGGACACGCGCTTCTCTTTCGTTTGCGGCGGCTCGGTCAAATCGGGCCGCTTGGGCTCCGGCTGCGCGGCGATGTTGCCGAAGTGCTTCTCAACCATCTGCTTGACTTCGTTGGCATCGACGTCCCCGACGATCGTCAGCACGGCATTGTTTGGCGCGTAGAAGGTCTTGAAGAAACTGCGCACGTCCTCGATCGTCGCAGCGTTGATTTCCGCCAGGTCGCCATATCCGTTATGCGCGTTGTTCCAGTTGGTGAAGGCGTTCTGCCAGAGATCGATCCATTCGAAGAATTGGTATGGCTGGTTGAGCACGTTCACGCGAACTTCTTCGCTGACGACGTTCTGTTGGTTCTTCAGGTTCTCTTCGCTGATGTCCAGCGAGCGCATGCGATCCGATTCCAGCCACAAGCCGGTCTCGACGCGATTACTGGGCAACGTCTCGAAGTAATTCGTGTAATCGAAATCCGTGTGGCCGTTGGTATTGCCGCCATTTGCTTCGACGTACTTCGCGTGCTCGAATTTTTTTACGTTGGCCGAGCCCTGAAACATCATGTGCTCGAACAGGTGAGCGAAACCGGTGCGACCTTTCGGTTCAACGCGAAAGCCCACGTTGTAATAAACGCCGACCGTGACGACCGGCGCGACGTGGTCCTCCGAAATGACTACCTTTAAGCCGTTCGGCAGCTTGTAATAAACGACCGGCACGTTCACTGTTTTCGCGGCAGCCGTGCGGTGACAAAAACCAAGCACGAACGTTGCCGCGAGGATCGTCGCGCCAAGTTTTCTGACGTGAAGCATCTGAAGAAACCTCCAGTTATTTGGATAACAGCCTAAGAAAATGACGTTGAAATGAAAAATCCGTCGAGAATTAGAACTACGCGGCCACCAACAAAAAGTTTCGATTCTTAGCCGATGCTGTTTGTCAGCGCACGGGCTTCGGTATTAAATTGAAGTCAAATCCAAATGTCCAGAATAGCGCGCAGATTTTTCGTTAGCGGTGATGTGCAGGGCGTGGGCTTTCGGTTCTTTGCTCAACGCGCCGCCGCGCGCCACCAGATAGTTGGCTATGTGAAGAACCTGGCCGACGGAAGAGTCGAAGCATTTGCAGAAGGTCCAGCAAAGAGCGTGGAAGGGTTCAAGCACGATTTGGCAACGGGGCCGCGCTTCTCTTCGGTCGATCATCTTGAAGAGATCACCCTCGATCCAAGTGGAGCGTATTCGTCGTTTAGGATTGAACCTTAGTGTCAGAAGCCCGACCGTCAGGGAGGGCCACTAAAAGAGCTCGCGCGCCAAATTCGACGAGCTTCTTCGGGTAACGTGCCCTCGCTCACGCTCGGGCTTCCGACACCAACTGAAACCAGCGTCGACTTCGAAACGTAACAACTAACACAATGGATCCATCTTCCCCTACTCTGATCCTCGACCACGTCAGCAAGAGCTTCGGCGACTTCAAGGCCGTCAGCGATCTCAGTCTTCAAGTCAAACCTGGTCGCGTCTTTGGCCTGATCGGCCCGAACGGCGCCGGCAAAACGACGACGATTCGCATGATCGTCAACATCACCGCGCCCGACACGGGCACCATAAAGTTGTTCGGCAAATCAATGACGACAGCGTTACAGGATCGCATCGGCTATTTACCGGAAGAGCGCGGGCTCTATCGCAAAATGAAGGTCGGCGAGCAGCTTCGCTTCTTCGCGGAGTTGAAGGACCTGCCGGGCCGGGAAGCCGACCAGCGCATCGATGCCTGGTTAAAGAAGCTCGACTTGACTAGCTGGAAGGACAAGCGCGCGAAGGATCTTTCGAAGGGCATGCAGCAGAAGATTCAATTCATCGCTTCAGTCATTCATGAGCCCGATCTGCTGATTCTTGACGAGCCATTCTCCGGACTCGATCCGGTCAGTGTTGACCTGATGAAAGAAACGATTCTCGATCAGAAGACTTCCGGCAAGACGATCATCTTGTCGACACACCAGATGGAAATTGCTGAGAAACTTTGCGATGACATCTGCATGATTAACAAATCGCGGAAGGTTTTTGACGGACAGTTGCGCGAGGTTCGTCGCAGCTTTGCGCAAAACGTAGTGGCGCTGCGAGTCGAAGGCGCCGATGGACTGCTGAACGATCCGGAATTGATCACGAATGTTCGTCAGAACGGTGATGATACGGAAGTGTTGCTGACGCCAGATGCAAGTCCGCAAGTTCTACTCAAGCGATTGGTCGATGCGAACGTGAAGATCACTAAATTCGAACTGGTTGAACCAACGCTGCATGACATCTTCGTAGCGAGAGTCAAGGAAACTGCATGAAGAAATTTTTCGCGGTCGTCAAACGAGAATATGTCCAGCGGGTGCGCACCAAATTCTTCGTGGTGGCCACCGTCCTGGGTCCTTTGTTGACCGTCGGGTTCACCGTCGTCCCCGCGTTGATGATTGGTCTGAAGACCGGCGGCCCTTCGCGCATCGCGATCGTTGACCAAACCGGCAACATGTATCAGCGCGTCGCAAATGAAATCAACGACGACGAGGAACGGCCTAAACCCCAACCAACCGCGCCGACTATAACGCCGCCGGGTCCGGCCGGAGCACGGGATCGCGCGCAGCAGACGGCAAAGATGGTGAAGGCGGACTATGCGCTCGAGCGAGTCGATCTCAACGGCCGAAGCCTCGAGGAAGTGAAGACCAGCCTGGAAGCCAGAGTTAGCAGTCGAGCTTTGGATGGGTATCTGATCCTACCTCCCGATCTGGTGAAGGGTGGTCAGCCGGAATTCCATGCGAGGAACACGGCTGACATGATCACCAAAGAACAACTTCAGCGTTCTATCAGTCAGGCAGTGAGGTCGCAGCGGCTGGTCGATAACGGCATCGACGAGAAGAAGCTCGATGAATTATCAAAGCCCGTTCATTTGAAGGCGTCCGGCGCAGCCGGCGAAGAAAGCAAAGGCGACGCAGGCTTCTTTATGGTGTTCGGCGCCGCGATGCTGATCTACATGAGCGTGCTCTTGTATGGCCAGGTCGTTCTCGGAGCCGTGATTGAAGAGAAAGAAACGCGGATTGCGGAAATACTCTTCTCTTCGATGCGTTCATTTCCCTTGATGATGGGAAAACTGATCGGCGTATCGCTCGTGGCACTGACGCAGCTTGGGATTTGGGCGGTGACGTTCCTCGCCATATCGGCGTGGGCGGCGGGCTCGTCTTTGTCTATGCCTCACATTTCGCCGTTCATCTTCATCTGTTTCGCGGTTTTCTTTTTGATGGGCTTCTTTATCTACGCCACGGTCTATGCCGTCGTTGGGTCGATGGTGACTACTACGCAGGAAGGCGGGCAACTGGCCATGCCGGTTGTGCTGTTCCTGATCGCCGCCCTCTTTGTGTCATTCAATATTATTCGCAGCCCGAACTCGCCGCTGGCGTTCTGGGCATCGATGTTTCCATTCTTCGCGCCAATTACGATGCTGGTGCGCGTGGTGACTGAGACGCCGCCGCTCTGGCAAATCCTTCTCTCGTTAGGCATTGGCTTCACGACCGCAGTCGGATTGATTTGGCTCGCATCGCGAATTTATCGCGTCGGCATGCTGATGACCGGAAAGAAAGCGACGCTGCCAGAGGTTTGGCGCTGGGTCAGACAATCATGACTAGCCACAGATGAACACGGATTGACACAGATCGAAGAGAAGTCCCGCTTCCTGATCTGTGCTTATCTGTGTTTATCTGTGGCCACTTACGTATGCCGATCGAGATTGAAAAGAAATACCGCCTTACCAAAGAGGATCGGCGCGCGCTTGAGAAGCGGATGCGCGAACTCAGTTGCGAACCAAAGCCGATCGAATTCGAAGAGAACACGATCTACGGCGGCGGCCGGTTGAACTTCGGTGGTTGCGCGCTGCGCTTGCGACGCATCAACGGAAATGAGCGCGCCTATCTCACGTTCAAGCGACGACTACCAGGCAAGTCAGCAATCAAGCATCAGGAAGAGTACGAGGTAGCTGTTGCCGATCCAGATGGCATGGATTGGATTCTCAATTCGCTCGAGTTTCGTCCGGCGCTGGTTTACGAAAAGCGCCGCACGCGTTGGAAAGTTGGCGCAGCTAAAGTGGTAATCGATGAACTGCCCTTCGGTCTCTTTATGGAAATCGAGGCGTCAGTGAAAGAGATCAAGCGCGTTGAGAGGTTAATCGGGGCGGAAGACTTACCCGCAGTAAATGAAACTTATCCAACCTTGACGGCGAACCTGGGGAAGAAGAGAAGGGGAGTTATCGAAGCGAGATTCATTGGTACGCGCGCTTCTGGCGCGCATGCACGCCGGAGGCGTGCGAACCTCTGACCACTAATAATTCCGTTCGTGCACCTCTACACGTTGGACTGAAAACACCACGCGCATTGTCTCAGGCCGCCGATCGAGGGACGCCGGAACGAACGCAGCGTCCTTTCGCAGAGCATCTTCGAACTCTTTCAGCACCCGTCGATCCTTTGGCGCCTGCACTACGTTAGCCAGCGACGCGGAACCGTTAGTGAAGACATCGGCGACGATAACCATATCGTCATCGCCCTGCCGGTCGTTGGGATCCAATTGATCGACCTGCCATCCCAATGTCGCCAGCGCACCTTTCGGATTCAAACTGGGTGATTCCGTATTGTAAGGAGTGCGCAACGCCGCGTAAGCCTCAGGCGAGATCGGCTTGATGAATTCATCCGGCACTTCAATAATCTGCACTTGCTGAAAAGCCATTGTCGCTTCATGCAACGCAATCATGTGCGGACGCAGAGCCGCAAAAACAGCGCTGAAGATGATGATTGAGGCGATCGAGCTGAACGCATAACGCATCGGCCGAGGTTGCAACCATTTCAAAGCAAACTCGTTGAAGCGATCTAGTCGCGTTAGATGTCGACGCGCCCTTTGCTCGGCAACTCGCACGGCGAGCGCCGCATTGATGGCGGGAACCAGGGCAGCCGGAGGTTCAGGTTTGGAAAGCATCGCGAGGCCGCTGCGCAAACTGCGAAGCTCCACCACATGCGCGCGACACACCGGACAAACTTCCAGGTGCTGATAGCACGTTTGGCGCTCTTCTACAGTTAGGCCATCGTCGACGTACAGCGAAAGCGATTCCTGAATTTCGTCACAACTCATATCAATCTCGGATTTCGGAATGCGGATCTCGGATTGGGTTGATGAAATCCGCAGTCCAAAATCTGCAATTCGCAATCAATCGAATGGCTCGCCAACCACGACTCGCTTCAGACTCAGCCTGGGAGCGAAGCTACGGGGTTGTTGCTGGCCACGTTTCAAACGCTCCCATCTGGCTGATTGCCCGGTTCTTCTCGCAAGTCACTTCGACCCACTTGGCACCGAGTTTTCCGTGACACCGGGGCAGACCAACCATTCGCATTACAAAGATCCCTCGAGCTTCTTTCGCAGCTCTAAACGTCCGCGCGAGATGCGCGACTTGACCGTGCCGATACTAATTTGCAGCGTGGCGGCAATCTCTTCGTAGCTGAATCCTTCCACGTCACGCAGGATCACCGCCTCCTGATAAGACCGCCTCAAGCCCAGGAGCGCATCGCGCAGTTGCTGCTCGCGTTCTCGAGCCAGGGTTTCCTGCTCTGGGTTCAGCGCGTGCTCGCTCGGCAGGTTCGCAGCGAGTGGCGTCTCTCTCTGTTCGTCCGTTGCATCGAGCGAAACCGTCGCGTCGCGTCTTCGCCTGCGCCACCAACGCCAGCGGTTGCGCGCCTGATTGATAGCAATGCGATAAATCCAGGTCTTCAGCGTCGAATCGCCGCGAAACCGGTTGATGCTCTGAAAGGCGCGCAGGAAAGTTTCCTGCGTTAAGTCGCGCGCTTCTTCCGGATCGTTCGTGAGCCGGAAGAGCAGCGCAT
>DATLVM010000031.1:0-2386 GCA_035577445.1 Pyrinomonadaceae bacterium | reverse complement strand
TGTTTTGTTTCGAAGGAGGGCATCTTGTTGAAGCACGGCCATCTCAGGCCGCAAGCGTGTGTAGCACGCTCTAACTAACTTCGCGCTGCGCGCTCATGCGGGCAGGGATGCCCGCGCTCCTTAAGCCCTCGCCAATTGCATCACCGGCGCGGGCTTCAACGAGGGCACGAAGTGCTCATTCATCGCGGGGAACAGATCTTCCTGCCAGTGCGGCTTGCGCGCAATCCAGGCGGTGACTGATTCAGCGTCGACCGGCCGCGAGAACAGATAACCCTGGCCGTACATACAATTCAGTTTGCGAAGCTGATTTAACTGACTCAGAGTCTCGACGCCTTCGGCGACGACTTCCATGCCCATGTTCTCTGCGAGCGAAATGATGGTGCGGACAATCTCGATGTTCTCAGCCGCTTCACCAATGCGCCCGACGAATGAACGATCAATTTTCAAAGTGTTCACGGGGAAGCGGTGCAGATAACCCAGCGACGAGTAGCCTGTGCCGAAATCGTCGATGCTCAACTGCACGCCCAGCGCTTTCAATTCCTTCAGCAGGCGCACGGCCAGGTCGGCGTTGTCCATCACGGCGCTTTCGGTAATTTCGAGTTTCAGATGCTTCGCTTCAACGTTCGTGTCTGCCAGTACGTCGCTAATGGTCGTCACCAGGTCCGGTTGCGCAACCTGTTTGCTGGAAAGATTGACGCTCATGAATAGGTTTCGATTCGAGGATGACTGCCATTGCCACTTCGCCAATTGCCGGCACGAGCGCTTGAGAATCCATTGACCAATCGGAACGATCAGGCCGGTCTCTTCCGCGAGCGGAATAAAGTCCGACGGATTGATGAAGCCGCGCTCCGGATGGTTCCAGCGAATCAGCGCTTCAAAGCCGGCGAGATGTCCGGTGCCCAGCGTCACGATCGGCTGGTAGTAGACGCAGAACTCTTCGCGATCGAGCGCGCGCCGCAGGTCGTTTTCCATCTGGAGCAAATAGACCGCGTGCGTGTGCATGCCTTTGTCGAACACTTCATAGCACGCCTTGCCCTGGGCCTTCGCGCGATACATCGCCGTGTCGGCGTCGCGCAGCATGTTCTCGGGATGATCGTAGCCGGTTGAACTCAGCGCGATACCGATGCTCGCAGTGGTGAAGACTTCGTGCCCGCTGAGATTGAACGGCGCAGAAAGTTTTGCCTGGATACGGCGCGCCATGTTGGTCGCTTCGGTCGCATTCGTAATTCCATCCAGCAGGATCGCGAACTCGTCGCCGCCCAGCCGCGCGACCATATCGACTTCCCGAATGCAGCTTTCCAAACGACGCGCCATCGCAATCAGCAATTGATCGCCAATGGTGTGACCGAGACTATCGTTAACGTTCTTGAAACGATCCAGATCGAGGAACAGTACTGCGAACTGATAATCCTCAGAGTTCTTGGCGCGCTCGATCACGAACGCCAGGTTCTCAGTCAGCAACGCGCGGTTAGGAAGATTCGTCAGCGCGTCATGAAAAGCCGCATGACGAAAGTGGTCCTTGCTCTCTTGCAATTGGCGGCCGATCCGTTCCTGTTCGGCGAGGTGGCGATTCAGTTCTTCGACGTGACGCTCAGCTTGTTCGGCGCGTTCGCGTTCAGCTTCAGCGCGCGCGCGTTCGGCTTCGGCTCGATCGCGTTCCGCTTTTTCGGCCTGCGCCGCCGTAGACTTAATGTCATTCAAGTACTTGTTGTAGGTGAAGTAAACGATCCCGATGATCGGTCCTCCCACGAACAAGATCGTCAGACCTATGCGGTCGATTGAGTTGGAACTGAACGCCGCGATCGCTGCGCCCATCAAATAGGTCAGTGACGTGCCGAGATAATGTCTGTGCCACGTTCGCCAGATGGACTCGCGCGTCTTGCACGCCAGACAAATCGCACTAATGCCCGTGTTGGAAAAGTACTGCACCAGCGCCATCGTGCCCATGGCGCCCGCAAAAACCGACGTCGTTTGTGACCGCAGGTTTACGATTGGTCCAAACCAGAAATAGACGACGGCGACGGTCAGCGAGGTCGACGCCAGCATCATCGCTGAATTGAAGGCAACGACCAGCGGACGCCTGCTGATGCGCAGACCCGAGAACAAGCCCTCCAGCGCCGCGACCAAAATTCCGGCGAGTCCTCCGTAGAGCAACAGCACGAGAAAGATGAAGGTGTCAGAGACGGTGATGTTCGTGTTGACGCGCGGGATTTGTACTGAGAGGCGCGAGCTGACCAGCATCATCGTCGCGGTCAGAATCAAAAATCGCCAGTCGAATTTTGGCACGGGCAAAAGCGCCGTCGAAGAAGCCAGGGCGGCAACGCCGATCAACACGATCAGCCAGCGATACCAATCGAGGAGTCGCGGTCGAGTTGAAATTTGAGCG
>DATLVM010000030.1:0-4898 GCA_035577445.1 Pyrinomonadaceae bacterium | reverse complement strand
GACGGTCAGGGTTCGAACTTTGATCCGTCGCGGTTCGATCCGGCCAAGGCGCCTTTGCTTTACGCCGCATATTGCGCTGGCCAGCCAAACGGAATTCCGGCATTTGGCACAGCTTGCGCAGCGGCGAATCAGCGGGCGGTTGATCCGCGCATAGCCAATCCGACGGCCGCGCAACTGCAGCCAGCCAGACTGGTTCGGTCGTTTGTGCCCGGCACGGGAGATCCGCTGAACGGAATAGTTCTGTCGACTGATTCAACCGTCCCAAAGGGCTTCCGCCATACGAAGGCAATCGATTGGGAACCGCGCGTTGGGTTTGCGTGGGATATGTTCGGCAAAGGCCGGACGGTGATTCGCGGTATGGGTGGGGTCTACCATGCGCCCCGGATCGGCGGCGGAACGGGCGGCGCCGGCGCCAGCAGTCTTGGCTCGAATCCGCCGGAACAGGTCGTCTTCACACTGCAAAACGGCAACATCGATAATCTGTCGGGTAGTCTCATCAGCGCGCTGAATTTTCCGACCGCGTTGCGATCTCTCGAGGTAAATTCTCATACACCCAGCATCTATAACTTCTCGTTCGGCGTGCAGCAGGATGTTGGGTACAAGACGATCATCGAAGCGACGTACGTTGGTTCATTCGCGCGACACCTCGGCGAACAGCGAAACATCAATGGAATACCGGACACCGCAAAGTTCGTCGATTGCACGATCGCGGCCAAGTACAACGTAGCTTGTCATCCGGAAAACCGCGATCCATTTACCGCGAGCAGTGCGAAGAACAGTGACTTCCTGCGGCCGTATCGCGGTTATGCGGACATTAATCAGAACACGTGGGGCGGGACGTCGAACTACAACTCTTTGCAAGTACAGGTCAATCGCCGGTACACACGCGGATTTCAGTACGGTGTGGCGTACACCTACTCAAAGTCATTCGACTATGCCAACGACGATACTTCAGATGTCAACAACAGCCGTCCGTATAAGGCTTTCAATTACGCAGTGTCTGATTTTGATCAGACGCACATTCTTACGGCTAATTATATTTATGATGTGCCGAACCTGAGCCGGCGCTGGAACAACCGATTGGTTAAGCTCCTATTTGATAACTATCAAATATCCGGCACTACCTCTTACGTCAGCGGCAAGCCGAAGAATCTAAGTGTCAGCTATACCAGCGGCACCGTCACCATCACCGCCGGGCAAATCTGCCCGCCCGGATCAATTCAAGCATCCGCGACTACTTGCACGATGATCACGGACTTTACAGGCGGCCAGAATAATGCGCGACCAAGTATCGTCTGCGATCCGATGAACGCGATCTCCGGTTTTGATCCGACCGGTACGCCGCGTGTAATCAACACGAGTTGCTTTGCGAGTTCAACCGGTCTCGGACAATTCGGCAACATGTCCCGCAACGCCGTGCGAATGCCATCGATCTTCAATAACGATCTGGCTGTTTTCAAGAACGTGAAGATCGGCGAGAAGCGTGAAGTGCAGTTTCGCTGGGAGATTTACAATATTTTCAACCATGCGAACTTCCGGGACATCGATGGCAGCATGACTTTCGCTCTGGTCTCGGTCACTAACCCCGATGGCAGCAAGGGCGCGGCAATTCAGCAGACCAGGACGACTTTTGGAACACCGACGAGCGCGCGAACGCCACGCGTCATGCAGGGATCGATTCGCATAAACTTCTGAGGAGTAGTGAAAACTTCGACGAGAGGAAGCGAGCGAATTCCGGCGTACCGTGGTTTACAGATCAAGGAGGTAAGCAGCCGGCACGAGCTGGCGATTTGTTCTTCGCAGTTTGAACCATGCTGGTGAAAAGGAGGCAGGCAATGCGCTTTCTCAAATACTCGGTACTCTTACTTCTCTTTATTCTTGCGTTCGCGGCGGCGGTTAGCGCCCAGACGGCAACCGGTGAGGTGAACGGAACCATTATCGATCCAAACCGAGCCGCGGTTCCCGGAGCGGCAGTCAAGCTGATCAATCAGGCGACGAAGGCCGAAAGCGAAACATCAACTAACCAGAGCGGGAGCTTCACGTTCGTGAACCTTAAACCCGCGACGTATGTGTTGGTGGTCGAGATCAAAGGTTTCAAGAAATCACTCACTAACTCATTCACATTGGGAGTGAGCGAGACCGTTACGCAAAACGTGGCGCTGGCCGTCGGCGAAATGTCGGAAGTGGTCGAGGTTTCCGCCGGCTCAGAATTGGTGCAGGCTGCCTCTTCAGAACTCGGTAGCGTAATCAATGAACGTTCCGTTCAGGATCTCCCGCTCAATGGGAGAAACTTTACGCAACTCCTGACGCTGACGCCGGGCGTAACACCACTCTCGACTTCGCAGAACCGAAGTATCGGCGGCGTTGAAGGCAACGTCGGCATTCCCGGGTCCGGTTTTGTCGATCCCTCGTTCCATGGGCAACAGAATCGCTCAAAGCTCTATTTCTTTGACGGCATCATCAACACCAACGTTCGTGGGCCGACCTATATCGTGATTCCGAACATTGACCTCGTTCAAGAATTCAAAGTTGTGGGCCAGGACGCGAAGGCAGAGTTTGGCGGCGCGATGGGGGGCGTCATGAACATGGTCTCAAAGTCGGGTGGCAACGGCTT
Source organism: Pyrinomonadaceae bacterium (assembly GCA_035577445.1). Taxonomy (GTDB): domain Bacteria; phylum Acidobacteriota; class Blastocatellia; order Pyrinomonadales; family Pyrinomonadaceae; genus UBA11740. The sequence continues at coordinate 2,284 of DATLVM010000030.1, read as the reverse complement.
TCACGGCTCGGCATTCGAGTACGTGCGCAACGATGCCTTCGACGCGCGCAATAGCTTCGACGTTTGCACAACCGCGCGCTGCGGTACTGCTACCGGCGTACCTAAGAAGCCTCTGCCGTTTAGGCAGAATCAATTTGGCGCGGTGGTGAGCGGTCCGATATTCAAGAATCGCACGTTCTTTTCGTTCGGCTACGATGGCTGGCGTTATAGCCAGGCCGCGCTCGGCCTCTCATACGTGCCGACGGCGGCGGAAATGAACGGCGACTTTACGAATACACCGTTCCGCCGGGCCATCTACAATCCGTATTCAACGCGGCAGGTCGGCAGCAACTTTGTTCGCGATCAATTTCGTTGCGATGGTTCCGGGAATCCTCTGCCGGTTAATGCTTCAAAGCAGCAGGATCAAACCATAGGATCACCCTGCTTCAAGATTCCGCAGGCGCTAATCTTTGCGCCCATGCAGAATTTTTTCCGCGCCTATTCTGCAGCGCCGAACTTTAGCGGCGATCCGCAAAACAACTTCGCGCAGGGCCGGCCCACGTTGAATAACTCGAACGGCTGGCAACTGCGAATCGATCACCGGTTCAGCGACAGTGACAACGTATTTTTCCGATTCACCCAGCAGACGGTCACTGTTTTCAACCCAATTGGCGACGCCGGTTCGACGGGCGGCAGCGGCAAAGGCAGGAACTATGGCGGCGCATGGACACACATGTTCAATCCGAATCTGATTCTGGATGTGCGCGCCGGTTATGCCGGCCGGCCCGGCGTCGATTCCAGCCAGCAGAACCAACACACATCAGGCATTGACCCTCTGAAGACTCAGGGCTTCGTCGATGTGGATAAATACGGTGGTCTCTTGGTGCGCCTGTCGAATTGGACCGCAGGAAGCAACAATGACTTTGGTGTGCGCGGCGCCGCCTTGCGCGAGAACCCGAACTGGAGCGTCACGCCGAATATCACCTGGATTCGTGGCTCGCACAACTTCAAATTCGGCGCGTGGTATATCGAAGCGAAGCGCATTCAGCTAAACACATTCCAGCGCTACACGTTCAGCGATGAGCAGACGCGGAATCCGGCGGCTTCATCGGGCACGACTGGACTCTCTCTCGCATCGGCGCTGCTGGGTTTTCCCAACAACTTCGACGCGCAGCTACCGGTGCTTCATGGCGGGCCGGTTCAATTCAAGTATGCTTCGTGGGCAGGATATGGGCAGGATGAATGGAAAGTGCGGCGCAATGTCGTGCTTACGCTAGGTCTGCGTTTTGACTATTTGAATCAGCCAAAAACGATCGACGGACGTTTATGGAACTCATTCGATCTCTTAGGTCAGCGTTGGATCATCGGTGCGGCATCCATGCCCCCGAAATGCAGTGCGGCGAATGCGGCTCCATGCATTCCCGATGCGTTCTTCTCTGATCCGCATTTCAACAATGTAGTGCTCGCGGGCAAGTCATTCTTTGCGCCGCCACCGGTTAAAGACAACTGGGGACCGCGGGTCGGAATCGCCTGGTCGATGAATTCAAAGTCGGTGATTCGCGCCGGTTATGGTTTGTATTTCGATCCCTTGCCGGCCCGTAGCCAGTATGCGCAGAACGATCTCGAAGCTGCGGTCTGGCCCGACGCTACTGCGTATTCAGGCACCTCCAACACGACTGCGAACTTTACCAGCAACACCTTCTTCAACATCATTCAGCTTCAGGGCCAGGGCTTCGCGACGCCTCTGCCGACGGCCTCGCCCTGGACAGTCGGCGGCTTTAACGACGATCCAAATTACAAGGATCCATATTCCCATCAATGGCACGTCGAATATCAGCGCGAACTGGCTAAGAACTACATGTTCTCAATGGCCTATGTCGGTAGCGTGAGCCGTCGCTTGCCGTATTCGGGTTTAGGCAACTCGGCGCGGCATGCATTTGCGAACGGAACTCCAGCCGCGACCGTCGATGCTGACAGGCCGGTGCCCTGGGTGGGCGCGGGACTCAACTACACGTTGGCGATCGGCCGGGCGAACTACCGCGCGCTCGAAGCAAAATTCCAGCGCCGCTTCGCGGACGGCTGGGGCACGCTCGTCTCTTACACGTGGAGTCGCACGATGGATACCGGCAGCGGCTACTTCAACGTCGAGAACGGCACCGGCGGCAGCTCCAGCATTCAGAACTTCTGGGATCAGAGCACCGCGTGGGGACCTGCCTCGTACAGCATCCCGCACTTCATCTCGGTGGCCACGCTGTATGAAGTTCCTTTCGGCAAAGGCAAGCGATGGCTGAAGAGTGGTCCGGCA
>DATLVM010000029.1:0-16432 GCA_035577445.1 Pyrinomonadaceae bacterium | reverse complement strand
TCACAGACTGAAGTCTGTGCCACTTCAATGAAACACCTGCTTGGAATTCGCGAACTATCAGCCGAACAGATTGTTCATTTGCTCGACACGGCTGAATCGTTCCGCGATATCTCAAAGCGCGAGATCAAAAAAGTTCCGGCGCTGCGTGGCCGCACCGTTATCAATCTTTTCTTTGAGCCTTCGACGCGTACGCGTACATCTTTCGAAATCGCCGCCAAGCGTCTATCCGCCGATGCCATCAACATCAGCGTTTCAACGTCCAGCGTTTCGAAAGGCGAGACGCTGCTCGACACGGCGCGGAATCTCGAAGCGATGGCGCCCGACTGCATTGTGATTCGGCACTCGTCCGCGGGCGCTCCATATCATCTGACTCGCGTGTGTAACGCGGCGATTGTCAACGCCGGCGACGGCGCGCACGAACATCCGACGCAGGCGTTGCTTGACGCGCTCACGATTCGCGAACACAAGAATGGTATCGAAGGATTAAAAGTCGCGATCATCGGCGACATTCTGCATTCGCGAGTGGCGCGTTCGAACATTTATCTGCTGTCAAAGTTAGGCGCGCGAATCAGCATTGCCGGACCGGGCACGCTGGTCCCGCCCGAGTTCGCCGGCGTGATTGAGCAAGGCGTGCGGCTCGAGAGAAGAATCGAAGACGCGATCGTCGATGCCGACGTCGTGATGATCCTGCGCGTTCAGCGCGAGCGACAGACCGACGCGTTCTTTCCGTCGATGCGCGAATACGCGGTGCATTATGGTTTGCACTTGAATCATCTGAGCCTCGCGGCGCCTGACGCCATCGTCATGCATCCGGGACCAATGAATCGCGGGATCGAAATCTCGTCAGAGATCGCGGATGGCGGACGCTCGCTGATCCTGGATCAAGTGACCAACGGCGTCGCGGTGCGAATGGCAGTACTTTACTTGCTGGCGGGAGCCGAGGGAGAGAAGAAGAGCGCCGAACACGCGGTTAATGGCGAGGAAGAATCACGCGCCAGCGGCGGCGTACGCGGGCGCACGAGAAAATCGCGACGCGGCAGTCGAGAATAGAAGATGCGTTTACTGATCAAGAACGGTTACATCATCGATCCGGCCCAAGGTGTGAACACCGGGATTAGTCTCTTAATCGAAGACGGCCTCGTAGTTGGCATGTCCAGCCACAGTGATCCGATTCCGTCGGACACCGAGGTTTTCGATGCCACCGGTTTGATAGTCGCGCCGGGCTTCATCGACATGCACGTTCATTTGCGCGAGCCAGGTCAGGAATATAAAGAGACAATCGCGAGCGGCGCCGCAGCGGCAGTCGCCGGCGGATTCACGACCGTCTGCGCAATGCCGAACACGAGTCCGGTTAACGACAACGCCGCCGTGACGCGATTCGTCATCGAGCAAGCCGAACGCGCGGGATTCGCCGACGTGCTCCCCATCGGATCGATCACAAAGAACTCTGAAGGCACTGAACTCGCCGAAATGGGCGAGATGAAGGACGCCGGTATCGTGGCCGTTTCTGATGATGGCCGGCCGGTTCCCAACGCCGGAATCATGCGGCGCGCGATGGAATACGCGCGCGGCTTCGATCTGCCTCTCATCGATCACTGCGAAGATAAATCGCTGGCCCGCGGCGGGACCATGCACGAAGGTCATTGGTCGATCGTGCTGGGCCTGCGGGGCATGCCGGCGGCGGCTGAAGAAGTCGACGCGATCCGCGATTGCGCCCTGGCTGAATTAACCGGAGCGCGGATGCATCTTGCTCATGTTTCTACTCGCGGCGCCCTCGAAGCAGTTCGGCGGGCGAAACAAAATGGCTTGGCGGTAACCTGTGAAGTCGCTCCGCATCATTGGACGCTAACTGACGAGGCGGTGCAGGACTACGATACCAACACCAAGATGAGTCCGCCGCTGCGGAGCCAGGATCACATCGACGCAATTCTGGATGGCCTGCGCGATGGAACCGTCGATGCGATTGCGAGCGATCATGCGCCGCACCATATGGACGAAAAGGAACTGGAATTCGATCAAGCGCCATTCGGAATTGTTGGCCTCGAAACCTCGATCGGCCTGGCGCTGGATCGCCTGGTGAACGAAGGCGTAATTTCCCTCGAACGTTTGGTCGAGCTTTGCTCGGCGAATCCTGCGCGCATTCTCAAGTTACAGGATCGTGGCACACTGACCACTGGTGCGCGCGCTGACGTGACGATCATCGATCCGGCCCTGGCCTGGACGTTCGATGTCGCACGCTCGAAATCAAAGAGCCGCAATACACCCTTCAATGGTTATCGCTTCCGCGGCGGCGTGGTCGCGACGCTCGTCGCCGGTCGCTTGCTTCACCTTCATCCGGATTATTCGAAACTCACCGATCACGCTGTTAGTTCGTCCGCCGGGTAAGTTAGATTTGCTCGTGCTCGCGGCTTGGGTATACACTGCCTCAGTCGGTTCTCGCGATTAAATCCCTCTTGCTTGAATCGGCTAAGCATCCCCTGAAAATTTTCCCCAACGTGGCCCATCTGTTTCGGGCAACTATTGATTCGCCACAGTTGTCTGACGATATGAAGGGCACGGCTCCCCGGACCTGAAATTGGCCTTATCGCACCAGTGGAACCACGACAATTCAGAAATCTTGCGCGCTACGTGATCGCCGTCGGGTCGGTCGTCCTGGCCTGGCTTGTGCGCGAGGCGCTGACTCCGATTTGGGGGCCGAACTCGCTTCCATTTATTTTCTTTTTCCCAGCCATCGTTCTCACGGCGTGGTATGGACGTTTGCGGCTGGCGCTCTTGTCGATTGGCCTAAGCGCCGTCCTCGCTAACTATTTCTTTCTCGAGCCGCGTCACACTTTTGGGATAAGCAATGCCGGCGAGGCCGTCGGGATTTTTGCTTTTGTTATTTGCTCGATCGCAGTTGCCTTCGGAATTGAATCGATGCATCGCGCGAATGAACGCGTGAAACGCGCAGTCGAAGAAGGCCGGCAAGCCGCTGAAGCTTCGGCCCATCTCGCCGCGGTCGTTACTTCCTCATCGGATGCTATCGTATCGAAGACGTTGGAAGGCATTGTTCGATCCTGGAACGACGGTGCCCGCCGCGTGTTTGGCTATACATCCGAAGAGATGATTGGCCAGCAAATTCGTCGTCTAATTCCCGCGGACATTCAACTCGAAGAAGATTTCATCCTCAGCCGTATTCGCGCGGGCGAACGTGTCGAGCATTACGAGACGGTGCGCCTTCGCAAAGACGGCAAGCCCATCGATGTCTCGCTGACGATTTCGCCGATTAAGAATTCCGCGGGTCTTGTGATTGGCGCCTCAAAGATCGCGCGTGACATCAGCGATCGCAAACGAATGGACGAAGCGCTAATTGAGAGCGTTAGACAGCAGGAGGCGCTCTACACGTTCGTCGATCGGCTACACCGGGCCGAACATCTCGGCGAAATATATGATGCTGCGAATGATGCGATTCTGGCTGCGGTGGGATGCGACCGGGCGTCCATCCTGATCTTCGATGATGCGGGAGTGATGCGCTTCGTGGCATCGCAGGGCTTATCCGAAGAATACCGGCGCGCAGTCGAAGGACATTCGCCCTGGACGCGTGACACGAAAGATCCTCAGCCGGTCTCGATCAGTGATATTCGCACTTCTGATCTGGACGAGTCGTTAAGGACGACCATTCAGAAAGAAGGAATTGGGTCGCTCCAATTCTTTCCGCTGACCGTCGATTCGCGCCTGATCGGCAAGTTCATGACTTACTACGACGCGCCGCATGATTCGACGAAGGAAGAGATTGATCTCGCGACTAGTATTGCGCGGCAACTCTCGTTCGCGGTGGCGCGACGCCGGACGCAGGAAGCGCTGCGTGAGAACGAAGAGCGACTTCGGATGGCGACCGAAACGGGCAAAGTCGGAATCTGGGATTGGGACATTGCTACCGATCATATCTCGTGGACAGATTCGTTGTACGAGATGCACGGCGTGAATAAAGATGAAGTCCTCGGCCTTGACAGTTTTGCCTTGTTGGTTCATCCGGAAGATCGAACGCGCGTCACTCAAGCACTCGATCAATCGCTCAAAACTAACACGCCGTATGAACAAGAGTTTCGAGTTGTAAAACCAAATGGTGAAATCGGGTGGATCTTTACGAACGCCGTGGTGTTTCGTGATGGTGGCAAGCCTAGGCGTCTGGTGGGCGTGACCTTAGACATAACTGATCGGAAACGAGCTGAAGCGGAACGCGACGTCGTGTTGGCGCGCGAACAGGAGCTGCGGCGCGCCGCCGAAGCGGCCAACCGCTTGAAGGATGAGTTCCTCGCGACGATGTCGCACGAGCTGCGAAATCCGCTGAATGTGATTCTCGGTTACTCTGAGCTGCTGTTACGCGCCCAGGAGTTTCGTTCCTCGCCGCAGCTTGCTCGAATGGGCGAAGCGCTACGACGGAATGCACTGGCGCAATCGCACCTGATTCGCGACCTGCTCGATCTGTCGCGGCTGCGCAGCGGCAAGCTCGCCCTCAATGCCGAAACGATTTCAGTCATGACTGCGATCAATAACGCAGTCGAGACAGTTCGCGCCGATGCCGCATCCAAACAGATCGAAATTCAAATCGATGCACCCGATGGCGCGCTCTTCGTGGAAGGAGATCTGCTGCGCGTCGAACAGATTATCTGGAATCTGCTGACCAATGCAGTGAAGTTCACGCCCGCGGGCGGTCGCATTCTGCTGCGGGCCGTCCGTGAAGGGGAAGACGTCGTCCTCAACGTTACCGATACTGGCCAGGGAATCGACGCTGCCTTCCTGCCTCACGTTTTCGAGATGTTTCGTCAGGCGGATGCCAGCACCAGCCGCGCGCAATCGGGAATGGGAATTGGTTTGGCGTTGGTGCGGCAACTGGTTGAATTGCACGGCGGCAAAGTCGACGTGAGGTCCGCGGGCGTCGGGCTGGGGACCTGCTTCACGGTGCGGCTGCCGCACAGTACGCGAGGCAGAATGTCGGTGGCGCCCGTGCTCGATTTCACTCCTGAGCAACTCGTCACATTGGATGTGCTGGTGCTGGACGACTCAGAAGATACAACTGAGATGCTGCGTCATCTGCTCGAACAAAACGGTGCTTTCGTCACGACGGCGACAAATGGCGTGGATGCCCTGCGCATCGCCAGCGAACGCGAGTTCGACATCGTGCTTTCGGATATCTCAATGCCTGGCATGGACGGATTTGAATTCGTGCGCAGGCTGCGCGAATTGCCCGGCAAGAAGGACGTGCCGGTGTTGGCCCTGACCGGCTTTGGACGACCAGAAGACATCAGTCGCGCGCAGAACGAAGGCTTCTTTTCCCATCTCACCAAACCATTTGACCTCGGTGCGCTGTCGCAGATTCTGGAGAAGATCCCTTCGCGGCGAACCAATACCGGAAAATCAGCTTAGTCCGTGACGCTATTGTTCCGTCTGCGATGACGATCGACGTCGGCGAGACACGATAGCGCGCTTTGCCTCTGAAACAATCCGGCCCCGACGCGCGTATGCAAACCGAATCAGAAAGCGTGCGCAATCTCGCGACTTCCAAAACTAGAACGTTCAGGGAGAAAACGGATGTCTAAGAGTAGACGGGATTTCCTAAAACTTTCGGCGATGGCCGGTGGCAGTGTCGGGTTAAGTTTGATGGCGGGCCAGTCAGGGCTGGCGAGTATCGGTGAATCGACGACGTCGCGAACGGTCGCTAGCAAGCCTTTGAAGATCCTGATTCTTGGTGGCACAGGCTTTACCGGTCCGTTCCAGGTGAAGTATGCATTGGGCCGCGGCCATCAAGTGACGGTGTTCAATCGCGGTCGCACGCATCCGGGTGAGCTGCCGAAAGAAGCGGAGCAACTCATCGGCGATCGCAACGGCCAGCTCGAGGCGTTGAAAGGTCGCAAGTGGGATGTCTGCATCGACATTCCCACGACGCTGCCGGTATGGGTGCGCGACGCCGCGCAGATTCTGCAAGGCAATGTCGATCGATACATTTTCGTCTCGACGATTTCAGTTTACGCCGACGTGAGCAAGCCGCATTCAGATGAGAGCGCCCCGCTGTTGCCATACAAAGGCGCGGATGCAATGAAGGAGACCTCGGAGACTTTGCGAGCGTCGAACTTTGGTTTGTACGGCCCATTGAAGGTGTTGTCGGAAGCCGAAGCCGAGAAATGGTTTCCGGGAAAGGCGCTGATCGTTCGCCCGGGATTGATCGTTGGGCCGGGCGATGAATCTGATCGATTCACTTACTGGCCGGTGCGCGTTGAGAAGGGCGGGGAAGTTCTGGCGCCCGGCAAACCAACCGATCCGGTTCAGTTCATCGATGCGCGCGACCTGGCTGAGTGGATCATTCGCATGGCTGAGAAGGGAACTGTCGGCATCTTCAATGCAACTGGCCCGAAAGAGACGTTAGGCATCGGCGCGATGCTTGACGGCATTAAGAAGGCCACGAAGTCGAACGCGAAGTTTACCTGGGCCAGCGCAGAGTTTCTCGCCGAACAAAAGGTTCGTCCGTGGGGCGATATGCCGGTGTGGATTCCACCGCGCGGAGAGGATGGTGGCGGCCTTACATCGATCAGCATCCAGAAAGCTCTCGCGCAGGGTCTGACATTTCGTTCGCTGGCCGATACGACGCAAGCGACACTCGACTGGTTCAAGAAGCAGCCGGCCGATCGTCAGGCGAAGATGCGTGCCGGCATTACCGCTGAACGCGAAGCTCAGGTGTTGGCAGCTTGGCACGCGAAGCTTCCCTCTCCTCCGGGAGAGGGTTAGGGTGAGGGTCTTAGGCGCATACAAACATTGAGTGTTTCCGCTAGGCAAAGCCTCGCGGAAACAAAAAAGTTTTGGTTGTCCGTTGCGTAAGCTGCGCACCCTCACCCCAGCCCTCTCCCAGAGGGAGAGGGAAGCGAAAAACCAGTGCCCGATCATCTCAATCATCAGGGAGACGATACCGCTTCGGGTCCAGTACTACTTTTTCGCTTCCTCGTAGATGTAAAACCTCGTGAACTTCGCGCGCTCTTCCTCAGTTTCCTCTACTACTTCCTGATCCTCTCGAGCTACTACATCATCCGCCCGATCCGTGATGATTTTGGCGCAGCGGGCGGCCTCGAGAACCTGCCGTGGATGTTCACGGGCACGCTCGTGGTGATGCTCGCGGCGAACGCGCTCTTCTCGGCGCTGGTTGCGCGCTACACGCGCCGCCGCTTCATTCCGGTTGCCTACAGATTCTTGATCGCGAACCTGCTCATCTTCTTCGCGCTGCTGTTCTTCGTCTCGAAACAAAATCAAATCTGGATCGGCCGCGCCTTCTTTGTCTGGACCAGCGTCTTCAATCTCTTCGTCGTGTCGGTGTTCTGGGCTTTCATGGTGGACGTCTTTAACTCCGATCAGGGTAAGCGACTGTTCGGATTCATCAGCGTGGGGGGCACGTTAGGAGCCATCGTCGGCGCAGCGATCACGGCGTCGTTGGTTCGCAAGATCGGCAGCATCAACCTGCTGCTGATCTCAGCTCTCTTGCTTGAGCTAAGCGCGCAGTGTGTGCGGATGTTTCCGGCCGTTTTAACGGATCGCGACGCCGATGGAAGATCCAAAGACGAGACCGCAGTCGGGGGCCGTGTTTGGGCCGGCATTGTTCACAACTTCAAGTCGCCATATCTGCTCGGCATTTCGGCTTACATGCTGCTCTATTCGATCACGTCGACCCTTTTGTACTTCCAACAGATCGGGATCGCGGCCTCGGCCTTCACTGACCGCGCCGCGCGGACTGCATTCTTTGCGAAGATTGATTTGGCGGTGAACATCCTGACGATTGTCGCGCAGGCATTCGTCACAGGCCGACTGCTGAAATGGCTCGGAGTGGGCCTCACGCTGGCAATACTTCCCGCGTTGAGTGTGATTGGATTTATGGGAATGGGTGTCGGGCCGACGCTGACGCTGCTCGTCCTTTTCCTGACGGTGAGGCGGGCCGGAAATTATGCGTTCGCGCGACCGGCGCGCGAAACCCTTTTCACGGTCATCAGTCGCGAAGACAAATACAAAGCGAAAAACTTCATCGATACGGTTGTCTATCGCGTTGGCGATCAGATTGGAGCCTGGACCACGCCGGCGCTTGGCTGGCTGGGACTCAAGATGGCCGGCATATCGTTGGTGGCTGCACCTTTGGCCGCGGTGTGGCTCGTCGTCAGTCTTTGGCTGGGAAAGAGACAAAGCGCAATGACGCGCACCCAAGTCGATAGCTCTTCTCCGTCTGAGCCCTCTGTGGTAAAAACTCCTGCATGAGAAAACTGAATTGGCCGATTTGGTTGGGACTGCTGCTAAGTTTCTTTTCGTTCTTCAGCTATCCGTTCGTCTTTGTAAACTGGGCCACGACGCGCGATTTTCCCTGGGCCAATTTCATTATCTTCGCGATAGCCGAAGTCTTCATCGTCATCGGCGTTAAGCGGGCATTCGCGCCGGGGCGCCGCATCCTTTCAAAAATTATGGGCGCGGTTGGTGCGGTGCTCAGCGGCCTGGTTCTGGTCGGATTCATCTTTATGGCGTTCATTGCTGCGCGTCAGTTGCCAGCGTCGGCGAACGCGCCCCAAGTTGGCCAAAAGGCGCCGGCGTTTACCCTCACCGACATTAATCACAAACAGTCGTCGCTCTCCGATCTGTTGTCCCAACCAATTCCTTCCGATCGCGCCGAGATGGTTTCGACAGCGCGCCCACCCAAGGGCGTTCTGCTGATTTTCTATCGCGGCTATTGGTGACCATCGTGTAACTCCGAGTTGCGGAGCATCCAAAATCAGCTTCCCCAATTTACCGCCGCGGGCATTCGTCCCGTTGCGATTAGCGTAGACTCGCCGGAAGAATCGCGCGCGCTATGCCAGAAAGCCGGATATACCTTCACGTTTCTTTCCGATGCAAAACTTGAGGCGATTACCGGCTACGATCTGGTTCACAAAGGCCAGGGCGAGAACGGCAGAGATATCTCGCGGCCGGCAGAATTTCTCGTCGACTCAACCGGCACAGTTCGTTGGCGGATGTTGACGGAGAATTATTGGGTGCGCGCGCGACCCGAACAGGTTCTGGAAGCGGCCAAGAGCTTGAAGTAGCAAAGGGCAAAGAGCGAAGAGCAAAGAGCGAAGCGGCAATACCGCGGCTTAACCGGCTTGACTCCTTACCCCTACCTCTTAGCCCCTTGCTCTTAGCCCTTCGCTCTTAGCTCTTTGCCCCGTGCGCTTAGACGCTTGCGACTTCACAATTCTTAACATCTTTTTGCAGGGGCGTAACACGTCCTGATATAACCCGGAGTATCCTTCGCTCGTATTCGCGCCCGTAATTTTTTGAGGTGCTCATGACCCTGAAGAAAAGAAATCTACTCGGCGGAATTAATCGATTTCGGCTCATGCTGACGCTGGTCCTGGCAGTGCTGCTGCCGGCGGCGGCGCTTATCTACGTCAACTTCAGTCAACTGCGAAGCTTCGAACGCGACAAGTTCTTGCAGGCCGCGATTCATCGTGATTTTCAGGAGGCGCTGGCCATCACTGAAAAACGTATGAGCAAGAAGGCCTACGCCAAAGTTGACGATGTGTCCGGTATGTTCCCGTCAATCAAGAACGACGACGTAGAAAAGAAGACGAAGTTGGAAGAGGCGTTGGCGAAATGTGCGTGCTTTGACCATGCATTTATTTTCGATGGCGAGGATCTGACGTTCGTGACTGACCCGAATCAGATGAATGATCGTTTCGTGCGTGAAGAGCACGATCACATCGTCGAGGGGTATCGCATATGGTTCAGCAGCAAAGAAGAACTCAAGAACATTATTGAGACCATTGAGAAAAAGCCCCAGCACATGTTCTTTTCGCCGATGCCCAGCAAGCGCGCTGACGGTCCCGCGTATATCCTCACTGCGTTTTTTGCGCTGCCGGACAATTCAACTGATGAGTTAGCGTTCGGAGGCATTTCTTTCGATCCTTGTTTTCTGAAGAACAACTTCTTTCCTGAGATGCTCGCGGGTTCTGTAAACGAAAAGTCGAAGGATGAGACGGGCAACCAGCTCGCGATGATGATCTATCGCTCTGATACTCCGGAAGGAAAGGACCTCAGTCCAATCGTTGCGACGGCAGGCTGGGACAATGGCAAGCCGGAAGTCACGCGCAAGATGGATGACGTGTTCCGCGGCCTTAGCCTCGCCATCAAGTATCAAGGCGTCAGCGTTGAAGCACTGGGCGCAACGTGGATGCGTCGCAGCTTCATGATTCTCGGCTTTCTTTCGGTAATGATCATTGCGGGCCTGGTGCTGACCAAGCACATGGTCGGCAAAGAAATGGCCGTCGCCAAATTGAAATCGGATTTCGTCTCGAACGTTTCGCACGAGCTGCGCACGCCGCTGGCCCTGATTCGTCTGTATGCTGAAACGCTTGAGCTGGGCCGCATCACGACGAAGGAAAAGAAGCAGCAGTACTACCGCATCATTCGTAAAGAGAGCGAGCGGTTGACGGCCCTAATTAATAACATTCTCGATTTCTCGCGCATTGAAGCAGGCCGCAAGGAATATGAGTTCCGCGAAACCGACATTGCCAATCTGGTGCGTAACACGATCGATTCCTATCGCTACCAAATCGAGCAGCAGGGTTTTGCTTTGGAAGAAACGATTGATGACAGCGTGCCGCCGGTGAAAGTCGATCGTGAAGCCATTGCGCGGGCTTTGGTGAACCTGGTCAATAACGCTTTGAAGTATTCGAGAGACGAGAAGTATCTCGGCGTGAAGCTTTATCGCGAGAATGGCGCAGTCAAGCTGGAAGTTGCCGACAAAGGCATCGGCATCGCCCGACGAGATCAGGGGAAAATTTTCGAGAAGTTTTATCGCGCGGGCGATCCGCTGGTGCACAACACCAAAGGCAGTGGCCTCGGATTGTCGCTGGTACGGCACATCACGGAAGCGCATGGTGGCGACATCTCTGTCGAGAGCGCGCCGGGAGCGGGCAGCAAGTTCACGCTGTCATTGCCGCTGATGGCCGCGCCGGAAATTCAGCCGCAGGCAACCGCGGCGACGGCTCATTGAAGTGTCGGAAGCCCGCGCGTGAGCAAGGGCTCCTGGCGCTAGCTGCCCTCCCTTACGGTCGGGCTTCTGACACAGCGAGAAAAAATATGAAATTAAACGGAAAATTAAACGGCAGCGGCAAGAGCGATCAATTCGATTCGATTCCGCCGGTTGCTCCTGTTTCCACCAACGGCAAGCGTACTCGCATTTTGATCGTCGAGGATGAACCGGCGATGGTCGCAGGGCTGCGAGACAATTTCGAATATGAGGGCTATGAAGTGCTGAGCGCCGCCGACGGAGCGGAAGGACTCGAGCGGGCCCTGGCCGATGAGCCGGATCTCGTAGTGCTGGACGTGATGATGCCGCGCATGAGTGGCCTCGATGTCTGCAAGCAGCTCAAGGTCAAGAAGCCTTCGCTACCGATCATCATGCTGACGGCGCGCGGCCAGGAGATCGACAAAGTCGTAGGGCTCGAACTCGGCGCGGACGATTATGTCACCAAGCCTTTCTCAATTCGTGAATTGATGGCGCGCGTCAAAGCCGTATTGCGCCGCATTTCGCCGTCTACTCCGGCTGAGGTTTATCGCTTTAGCGACGTCGAAGTAAACGTGCGCAGCAACGAAGTGCTGCGCTCGGGCCAACGCATTGAACTTTCGGCGAAAGAATTCGCCTTGCTGGCGTACTTCATCGCGCATCCGGCTGAAACTCTAAGTCGCGATCGGCTGCTCGATGCGGTGTGGGGTTATGAAAATTATCCGAACACGCGCACGGTCGATACGCACATTGTTCACTTGCGGCAGAAGTTGGAACCAAATCCTGAAGAGCCGCGTTTCATTCTTACCGTTCACGGTACTGGTTATAAGTTTGTTGGTTAGTCTCCCCGCTTCTGTTCGATCGCCATCACTGGAGACAGGATGAACAGCGTGACTCAACCAATACAGACAACCGCAGCCAGACGTGCTCTCGATACGCGGTCGCAAGTTGTTCCGCGCGTCGTGCCGCGAAAAGCGCGCCGGCAGGAGTTGGAAATCAAACTGGCTGAATTGCAGAAGGACTATGCCGCTCTGCACACGGCGATCTTTGAAGCCGCGCAGGTACATCGACGCCTGTGCGCGCCGCGCCTGTTGAACTATCAGGACTTCGAGATTGCCAGCGAGATTTTCGCCGTGCGGCACTTGCCCGGCGATTTCTTCACCGTCGAAGAGACTAACGGCGGGATCATCCTCGCGCTCGGCGATATCTGCGGCAAAGGTTTGTCTGCGGGCATGTGGACCACGCACGTAGCCGGCCTGGTCCGCGCGCACACTTCGCGAACGACCGACACTGAAGAGATCATGACGCAGGTTAATGTCGATCTCACTCGTATGTTATCGCTGCGGCCCTTCGCGAGCTTGTTCCTCGCCAACCTGAATCCAACCACGGGAGTGCTTCACTACAGCAGCGCGGGTCATCCGCCGGCGCTGGTACTCCGGGCCGCTGGAGAGCTTGAGCGGCTGTGCGAAGGTGGATTGCTGCTGGGCGTTCTGTCTGACGCAGAGTATTCGCGCGGCGCCGTTCAGTTGAATTACGGAGATATGTTAGTCGTGTACTCTGACGGCATCATCGAATCGCTGAACCATGCCGGACAGGAGTTCGGCTACGAGCGCCTGGAAGCGCAACTGCGAAAATCACAAGCGGACTCAGCCGATTCAGTCTTGTTCTCAGTGCTGGGAGCAGTGCAGGACTTCGCCGGCACCCGGCCGCTGGTTGATGACATGTCGCTGGCGGTGGTGCGCCGCGCAAACTCGCCCGCAATGGCCAACGCGCGCGCCGCGTAGAACTCAGCTATCTCGTTCTTTATCGATGGCGTGGATGCGGCGGCTTAATGGTTGGCCTGCTTGACCGGATAGAGCCAGACGACGAAACTCAATTTTTGGCCCTTGTAATCGCCCGTAATTTCCCAGCAGCCGGGAGTTGGCATATAGACACCGGTTAGCATGGCATCATAGGGGTGTCCCAGCGCATTTGTCGTCGGCAACGCCCATAGAGGTGGAGCGTCTCCATCGAGTCGTCTTCCGGTGACCTTTAGGTTCGCATTTCCTTCTTTGTGACGATCATAATCGACGCTGAACCAGAAAATCTTGTTGGTCAAGTTGGAGCTGCCGGGTGGCCGCGGCCCCCAACCCCAGACATCTCCTGACCTGCGTAAGGATGTCCATAGCTTTTCTGTCCCGAACCAAACGACGGTATCGTCCTTAACCCTTTCAGGCAGGCCCGGAGGCGTGAACGGGACGGCGGGCGCGAGCGTAACTGGACAGGAAGCCGGCGCTAGAGGACGCTGTTCATCGACAGAAGGCGATTGAACCGCCGTCGCCGTCATTGACGAACGAAAACCGGAACAGTAAAGCGCGCCAGAGCTCACGAAAATCAGAATCAAGGCGAATGTTTTGTTCATCACGATGCTTAGACGGAAGACGTGCCGGAGTTCTTCCGCCGAACGCCATCGATTGTAACGCCACAGATTATTCGTGTTAGAAGCCCGCGCGTCAGCAAGGGCTACTTTGCCAAAGAGGCCCTCCCTAACGGTCGGGCTTCTGACACGGCGGCCGGACGTTTTTCTCAGCCAAAGCCGCGCGGCAATCGTGTCAGTACCCGGAGCGCTAGCGACGGGATCGACACGCAGTTTCGCCATGATCGGATCGCTACTCCGGCTCGGTGAGTTTCAGAAGTCTACGATTCACGCTCGCCGGCCGCGGCGGCTGCGGCGACAGCGGTTTCTTTGGTTTTGACTGATGACTCGGCAGGAGCAGGTTGCGGTGAAATAGCATCGTGCTTCGCGTACTTGTCCAAACCAAATCCTAAAAAGATCGTGCCGGCAATGATCGCGCTGGAGAAATAATATGGAGAGGAAACTCCCAATGAGTCAAAAGCCCAACCATAGAACAACGGCGCGATAATGCGCGCGACGCCGCCGTAGGTCTGCTGCATTCCCATGTAGAGGCCGCGTTCGCGTTGATTGATGACGCGCGACAAAAGCGCCGTGACGCAAGGGAAGGTGAAGGCGGTGCCGAGCGGAATCAGCGCAACCGCGATCGCCAGCATCCAGAGGTTCTGCGACAGCGGCATCCCGACGACGCCGCTGGCCAACAGGATCAATCCAAGACGCGACAGCTTCGCCTCTCCCAGCCAATCAACCATTCGTCCCAGCAAAAGCACGCGAGTGAAAACTGAGATCGCGCCGGTGTACATGAAGAAGTAACCGATCGTTTGCTCGGTCACTTGAAAGCGGGCGTTCAAAAATAGCGCGAGGACAGAGAAGCTTCCCTGGAATGCGCCAATCGCGATCGCATAGATCCAAATCAAGCGCGATGAAGGCTCGCGAGGTTGCGACATGATAATCCAGGCTGCTTCGCGTGATTTACGCTGCGGAGGTTCCGAGGTCGCGTGCGGCGTCAGGTCGCGTGATTCGTTCAGATAACGCCAAGCGAAAAGCATGTTTATGCCGCAGAGCGCCGCCGCCATGATGCCCGGCATCGCGTGTCCCATCGCCAGCGAATGCCCTCCGGGAATGATGTCGCGCTTGCCCAGCGAGATTGCGAATGAGCCAAGCACCGGGCCGATCGCCACGCCCAGATTCGTGGTGGCCGATAGCCAACCAAGCGCGCGCGCGCGATCCTTTGGATCGGTCGAATCGGCAACATAGGCTTGAATGACGCCAACGGTTCCGCCACCCGCACCTTGCACGATGCGCGAAAGAAACAGGACCCACAGCGAAGTCGCGAAGCCGAAAACTAAATACGAAATACCGGCGGCGCCGAGGGCAATCAAGAGCGTGGGCCGGCGTCCGACGCGATCCGAGAATCTTCCCCACATCGGCGCGCTGAGCAATTGAGCAACGGTAAAAGCGGCGACGATAATTCCAGAGATTGTGCCCACGCCGAGATGAAGACCGAGAAAGTTAATTCCTGGTCCACCCAGCGTCTTCACATAAAACGGCAGCAGCGGAATGATCATCAGCAGGCCGACCATGTCGACGAACGCCGTGATCATCAGCGTGAAGAGCTTTGCGGGAATCTTGCGGACTTCTTTGTAGAAAACGTAGAGCAGCGCGATTCCAATTGCACCGAGCAGAACGCGCACCACAGGCGACTGGAAAGATTGGGCAATGCTGTGCTGGATTAGAAACATTCCGGAACGCGAGTCGGAGAAAACATAATACACGCAGATACCGAAGCGAAGTAGTTAAGAGTTGTTAAGTTTTGAGTTTATCGATGCGCTTTAGCAGCCGCGATGCCTCAATCTTCTGCGCGAGCGCCGCGAAGGAATCGGTGGCGCCCCGCCAACGCAACTCATCCGCGCGCTTGAAGAGGGGAATGTCCGTGCGGAGGGTCGCGAGATCCTTGAACAGCAAGGCGAGCTTTCGATTCTCCGGTGACAGAGTGTCGGCAGGGAAGTCTTCGATGGGCCCGAGGCGATGGATGAGTGACGCAGCGGTCTTTGCGCCCAGGCCTTTGATTCCGGGATAACCGTCAGCCGCATCGCCGACGAGGGCCAGATAGTCAGGTATGAACTTTGGCGCGACGCCGAATTTTTCGATCACGCCGGCTTCGTTCCGAATCACGTTACGTCGCTGATCAATTTGCACCACGCGATCGTTGACGACGCACTGCGCGAGATCTTTGTCGGGCGTCCAGATGCAGATCTTTTCTACCTTCTTGTCCCGCGCGGCGAGATGAGCCGCGGCCGCCAGCGCATCGTCCGCTTCGAATTCAACCATCGGCCAAACGACAATGCCCATCGCATCGAGCGCGTCTTCGAGGGGATGAAACTGCGTGAGCAGAGCGCGTTCGATTCCGGCTCCGGTTTTGTAACCGGCCCATAGTTCATTTCTAAAAGATTCGATGATGTGATCGGTGGCCACGCCGACATGCGTCGCTCCGTCCTCGAGCATCTTGACGATCATGCTGAGCACGCCGGCGACGGCGCCGAACGGTGGATCAGTTTTGTGAAAGCGACGGAGACCGTAGAACTGCCGAAACAGTTCGTAAGTGCCGTCGATAAGATGGACGATCATGCGAAGGAATTAGCCACAGATGGACACGGATTTACACAGATCAAAAACAAGAAGGGAGAGACAATGCTACTTTCTTGTGGCGTTTTTGCTATTTGAATTCTCTGTCTTATCTGTGCAAATCCGTGTTCATCTGTGGCTCGTTCTATTGTCCCCGGGGCGATAAGTTCGTTCCGTGTGTCCCTTCAGTTGCGCCGGATAGAAATAGACCTCGCGCAGATTGCCGGTGGCGTATCGCTGCGCTTGATCGTTGAAGTGTTTCGACGATGGGTTGCCACTTTCGCCGCCGGCAGTGACTGCGATCGCGCGAACTTTCGGACCGAACTCGACGACAGCGACAAAACTATTGCCGCTCGTACCGTAGATCT
>DATLVM010000028.1:0-4765 GCA_035577445.1 Pyrinomonadaceae bacterium | reverse complement strand
CGACGAGACTTTGCCCCAGGAAGGCGCTAAGTTAGCGCACTTCTGTTCCATGTGCGGCCCGCATTTCTGCTCCATGAAGATCACGCAGGACGTGAGGGAATATGCGGCGCAGAAAGAGATTGATGAGGCGGCGGCGTTGGGTGTGGGAATGAAAGAGAAGGCGGAGGAGTTTGTGCATAAAGGCGCAGAGATTTACGCAAAGGCTTGATGAGGAATAAACTGCCCTCATGAGCAGCACGGATCTCATCACGATTGACCCCGATATCCTTGGCGGCGCCCCCGTGTTCAAGGGAACGCGCGTACCCGTTAAGACTCTGTTCGAATACCTCGAGCGCGACTACTCGCTGGAAGAGTTTCTCGAGTGCTTTCCGTCGGTCTCTCGCGCCTTGGCGCTTCAGGTATTGGAGCGCTCTGAGCAAGCCTTGCTTTCTCCCGCAGCATGAGAATTCTTCTGGACGAATGCGTGCCATGGCCGATGCATCGCCTGCTGACCAATCACTCATGCACGAATGTGCAAGCCCAAGGCTGGGGCGGCATCAAGAACGGTGAATTGCTGCGACTGGCTGAAACTGATTTCGATCTCTTCATCACTTCCGACCAGAATATTCGTTATCAACAAAACCTCGCCGGCCGGAAAATTGCTGTCCTCGAACTCTCGACCAACGATATCGAGCGTATTGAAGCCGCCGCGTCGCTGATTCAAGACGCGGTCGACAAGATTGAGCCCGAACAGTTTCAGCGATTGGAGATTCCCTAGGCGACCGTATTTGTGGTCGCTGAAGATCAGGTAGGATGTGGCGAGTATGCTGCGCAGGAAAAGGTGGATGAGCGGCAGCATTGGGTGTGGGGATGAAAGAGAAGGCGGAAGAGTTTGTGGCGAGTGGGGGAGAGATTTATCGATAAGGTTGAGAGGAACAACCGACTTGGCTATCATCGATGTCATCAAGGAGAAAGTGCGCGATGGTGATTACGAGTTCGCCATCCCTCATTTCTTTGAAGAGAGGTCAATGATGATTTAGTCTTCAGCGACATTGAAAGAGTGATCGCCACAGGACGCGTCCGCCGACGATTCACCCGCGACCCGCGCGGCACTCGATACGAAGTTGTTGGTATTGCGACTGACGAGCGCGAGGTGGCTGTGATTTGTCGCATCAAAGAAACCGGTAAGCTGCTCTTCATAACGACCTATGCTTTGAATAAACCATGAACAATCACAAGAAGAACTACGACTACGGCAAATGCCACGTCTGCGGCGAGCAGATGCAGGAGAAGCGAATCAACCAGGACTTCTGGCTAAAGGGGAAACTGGTAGTGATTGAATCCATCCCCGCTGGAGTTTGTCCTCAATGCGGTGAAAAGATTGTGAAAGCCGATGTTGGTCGCGAACTCGCGAGCTTAATCCAAAACCTCAAACGCCTGCCGAAGCGAAAGACCATCAGCGTGCCTGTGCTGCGGTACGCCAAGAAAGTCGCGTAGCCTCTAGCATGACTCATTCACCTCTATTCGATTCGCCGATTAGGCGGCACATGCGCGAGAACGCGTGGCAGAACCGCCTTCAGCGACGCCCGCAATAATCTTGCCTGCGGAGCGGAGTTAGGGATATGCTCCGCAAGTTGCTGACTTCATAACTGCTGCGGCAACCGTTATTAGCGCACCTCGCGACCATGTCGGATCGGAGATCAAATCTTCCTCAGGAGAAAAACCATGTCGATAACTATCAAACTTGCTGTTTACACCAACAGCGACGATGCCTTCGTCGCCTGGGCGCCCAGCGATTTCATTCCCGGATGTCGCGGCTTTATGTTGGAACGCACGCGCAAGACCGCAAGTGGCGACAAGATTGAGATCGTCGAAAACCGCGTCGGCTTCAGTAAGGACAAGCCCAAGTCCGGCGAACATCGCCCTTCTGATGAGTGGCCCTTTCAACGCTTTAACTGGACCGACCACGCGGTCGATGTTGGTAACCAGGTCCGTTTTCGCGTAACCGCGATGGTTGATGACGGCAATGGACGCCCATACAAAAAAGGCCCTGCGAGTAATTGGACGCCGTGGGCCAAACTCTCCGCCGACGTAGGTGACGGATTCTCGTGTTTCTTCAATCGTGGCCTGGTCCTGTCGCAATTCGTCGCGCGTTACCTAAAACAGAAAAAGCTGACGCCGGCAAAATTTAAGAACCAACTTAAGAAAAATGTCGATCCAGTGTTCCGTAAGTTTCTCCAGGGAGATCTCGGCGCCGAAGTCTTTGAAATGTTAAGCAATGCCAAGACGAAGAAGACGAATGTGCATGCTGCGTTGTACGAGTTGGGGGATGATCTTCTCGAGGACTCGATGATCGCATTGAAATCGAAGCTGCATCTTGTGCTGGCCAACGGATCTGACAAATCCGGAGATGGGAATGCCGACGCGCGCAAACACCTCAACGACAACGGTATTCCGACTATCAATCGAATGTTGAAATCGAAGGGCCTGGGCCATAACAAATTTGTGGTGCTCTCAGATGCGAGCGATCCCCAGGCCGTGTGGACCGGTAGCACTAACTGGAGCACCACCGGTTTCTGCACCCAGGTCAACAATGGTTTGCTGATTGAAGACGGAAAGGTCGCCGCGCTTTACTTACAGCAGTGGAAGCAACTGCGCGACGCGTCGCCTCCCAAACTGGATCCGGCGAATTATCCTCCCGCGCTCGTAAATGCAAATGACAAATCGCACTCGTTCAAAGTAGGCGCTGCCAGAGTTACGGTTTGGTTCACCCGGACATCGGATGGGCGTGATATGGATGCCCTGAAGGACGTCATCAATGGAGCTAAGAATTCGATTCTCTTCCTCATGTTCACGCCGGGCACGAAGGGGTTGCACACGCTCGCCGGACAACGCGCAAATGAAAAAGGGATGTACGTACGCGGCGTGGTAAGCACCCTGGGCATGACCGCCGCAGATAACGACAAAAATGTCCTGGACATTGATCTGGTAACCAGTGACAAGAAGACCAAGCCTGATCACTATACCGTCCTGCAACCTCAGGGACTCGAAGCTGACCTGGGCTCGTTTATCGCGGAGGTTACGCGTAGGGACTTTCTTTCGCAGGTCGGTCATGCGATTGTGCATTCAAAAGTGCTGGTGATCGATCCTTTATCTGACGATCCAGTGGTGGTTACAGGAAGTCACAACTTTTCAACCTCGGCCAGTGAAAAGAACGATGAAAACCTGGTGATCATTCGCGGGCACCAAAAATTAGCTATCGCCTACGCGGTCCAGGTCATGTCGGTATATCAGCATTACCGATTTCGTTCCTATGTCCGCGAAACCCTGGCCCAAGGAAAGAAACCATTCAGTTTTCTTGACGATGATGATCAATGGTTGAAGGAAGAGCTGAAGTCCAAGGCGATGGAGATTGAATACTGGAGTGGATCGAAAAAGTAGAAACGCTGATCACTACGGTTGCTGAGAGCCATCAACCCGTGCGCCACACTGCCGCGCCAACAGAGAGATCTCAATCCTTCAGGCAGCAGGTTGTTGCTTTGCTCGCGCGAGAGGCCTTTGAGTTCGATCGTCATAGAATCATTGTAGCTGAATGGCCTGGGCGTGTGCGCACGGTGAGAGAAATCGCTTGTCTCGATTGCGCCTAGCGAGTAGTCTTTCAACCATGGCCACATCCGAAGAAATCTTTCGTGAAGCAATGGCGCTCTCGCCCGAGGTTCGCGCCGAATTGGCGGAACGATTGATTGGCAGTCTCGCCGAAGATGTCTCGCCAGAAATTACGAATGCACAGATCGCTGAAGTGCGACGAAGGATCGCCGAAGTCGAGTCAGGAAAAGTCGAACTGATTCCCGGTGATGAAGTCTTAGCGCAAGCGCGACGACTGGTACGACCACCTCACTGAGCGCCGAAGGCGCGAAATGCAACAGCCTGGGGCGACGCCCCAGGTAAACGAATTCACAACAATTTGAGCTCTGAAGAGCGAAATGATCGCGACGGTCGTCGCGTCGGATTTATCTCGCCGCGGCGCGGCTTCCACCTGATTTTCTAATTGGGTTCCTGGGCCGCTGGCCCAGGCTACTGCATTCGGCGCCGTTGGCGCATTCTTGTCGCCCGCTGAATCGGGCTTTGATTCTTTTTTCTTATCGATTACCCAGCACTGAAGTGCTGGGCTATTTTCAAACGTCCGCTGCGCAGACGAAAGATGTCGCACCACCGCCCTGATCGATATCTTGCCTGGAAGAATCATCTAAACAACCGTACATAACCCGCCAATGCAGAGAGACTGAACTCCCAACCACTCGCCGTCGTTAAGCATCACGAGTTAAGCTGATTCCACTTCAAATGTATTGTCCGCAATGTAGTCAGGAACAGGTTTCCGAGGAGATGCGCTTTTGTTCGCGTTGCGGCTTTCCGCTCGCGATCGTGTCGCAGTTGGTCAGAGGCGGCGGCGCGCTCGAAGGGTTTGACCCGGAAGCGAAAGGTCAGCTCTCGCCGCGCCAGAAGGGCGTTCGCTGGGGAGTGCTTTTGATCGCGGTCAATGTGCTGCTGCTTCCCACTGGGGCTTTGATGACGGCGATGAAAAGCGATTGGGCATTTCTCTTCTTGCCGTTGTCTGTGATTTTCGTCATCGGCCTGGTGCGCTTGCTTCATGCATATCTGCTGATGCCAAAGACTCCAAACGAAATTGAGAGTTCATCGGCGGCTAGAAAAAAGCCGTTACCCGTCGCGCGCACTTCGGCTTTGCCTGCCGCTCAAAGCATTCCCGCCACGGCTTGGAAGCAGCGCG
>DATLVM010000027.1:0-7000 GCA_035577445.1 Pyrinomonadaceae bacterium | reverse complement strand
TTGTTCAGCGACAGGTAATAAGCGTTGTGAAAAAGGGCGGCGCTGTGAGCGGCGCAACCACGCCTCAGCCTTGCATCTGTTCGTGATGTTCAGGGAGAGACCTGGCAAGCTCCAAACGAGTCAGGTTGCGCATCAACTTGGCCCGAACTTTCTCGAAGTCGATCTCGGTTCCTTTGACGAGCAAATCTTGAGCTTTTGCCTTTCCTTTGTTGGCGCGTCCCACGTCGATCTCTTCCGGACGTTCGGCGACTTCGGCCAGCACGGACACCCGATCATTGTTCACTTCCACGAAGCCACCGGAGACGTGCAGCCGAGAAATCGTGCCGCCTTGATTGTAAGCCAGCACTCCAGTTTGCAGTTCGGAAATCAGAGCGGCGTGGCCCGGCAAGATTTGCATCTCGCCGTTGCGGCCGGGCACCGTGGCAGAGTTCACCGCTTCCGCGAGCACGCGACGCTCAGGAGTAACGACTTCGAGTTGTAACTGATCAGCCATAACTTAAGTGATGAGTAATGAGTGATGAGTTATGAGAAATTCTGGGAATCGTCGTCGATGATTTCGCTGGAACTCATCACGCATGACTCATTACTCATCACTTCGTCCTATTCCTGATATTGCTTGCCTGCTTCGACCGCTTCTTCGATTGTGCCGACCATGTAGAAAGCCTGCTCCGGAAGATCGTCGTGCTTGCCTTCGATGATCTCTTTGAAGCCCTTGATCGTATCTTCCAACTTCACGTACTTGCCTTCGCGGCCGGTGAACTGAGACGCGACGTGGAACGGCTGCGAGAAGAACTTCTGAGTCTTGCGCGCACGCGCCACGACCAGCTTGTCTTCATCAGACAATTCATCGAGACCAAGAATCGCGATGATGTCCTGAAGATCTTTGTAGCGCTGCAGAATCTGCTTAACTGCCATCGTCGTGTTGTAGTGGTCCTCGCCGACAATGCGCGGATCGAGAATGCGCGACGAAGATGCGAGCGGATCGACCGCCGGATAGATTCCGAGTTCGACGATCTGGCGCGACAGCGCGGTGACCGCATCAAGGTGCGCGAATGTCGTCGCCGGGGCCGGATCGGTGTAATCATCCGCCGGCACGTAAACCGCCTGAATCGAAGTGATCGATCCGGTCTTGGTAGACGTGATGCGCTCCTGCATCTCGCCCATCTCAGTCGCCAGGTTCGGCTGATATCCCACCGCCGAAGGCATGCGACCGAGCAGCGCCGATACTTCTGAACCCGCTTGCGTGAATCGGAAGATGTTGTCGATAAAGAGCAGCACGTCCATACCCTGATCGCGGAAGTATTCCGCGACCGTCAGTCCCGATAGAGCCACGCGCAAGCGCGCGCCCGGCGGTTCAGTCATCTGACCATAGATAAGCGCGACCTTTGATTTCTCGATCGCCTTCATGTCGACTTTGGTCATGTCGAACGAGCCGGTCTCTTCCAGGTTGTGATAGAACGACTCGCCAAAGTCGATAACTTTCGACTCGACCATTTCGCGCAGCAGGTCGTTGCCTTCGCGCGTGCGCTCGCCGACGCCGGCGAACACTGAAAAGCCCGAGCGCGCCTTCGCGATGTTGTTGATGAGTTCCATCACGATGACGGTTTTGCCGACGCCCGCGCCGCCGAACAAACCGATTTTGCCGCCGCGCAGAAACGGCTGAATCAAGTCGATGACTTTGATTCCCGTTTCGAACATCTGCAGCTCAGTTGATTGCTCGTCAAAGGTTGGCGCGTGACGGTGAATTGGGTAGCGCTGTTGATGGGGAATGGCGCCGAGATTATCGACCGGATCACCGATCACGTTCATGACACGGCCGAGAGTTCCCTCACCCACCGGAACGCTGATCGGGCCACCGGTGTCAGTCGCGGACATACCGCGCACCATGCCGTCGGTCGGCAACATCGAAACGGCGCGCACGCGGTTTTCGCCGAGGTGCTGCTGGACTTCGGCAATGACGTTGATCGGATCGGGAACTTCAAAACCGTCCGAAGTGATCCGCAGCGCCTGATAAATCGGCGGCAATTGGCCTTCCCCAAATTCAACGTCGACCACCGGGCCGATAATTTGCACCACTTTCCCGACATTTCCGTTCGCGCCGGTTCCGTTAGACGTAGCCATATCTAATTAATCAACTCCTCTGTGATAAGTGCCGAATCCCGATGCGTCGGGATTAATTCGGAAGGGTTTTTAAAGACGGAGAAGATAACATAGGGATTTAACGTTAGCCAAACACACACGAGTTGGCAATGTGGCTTGTCTTATCCCAGCCCGACGGCATTGGGTCCTCTTTTTCAATCGTCCGCTTCACGGACTCAAGGTATTCTCGCAACTTTACTTGTACCATTGTCGTAGTACAATGGTGAAACTCAGATGTTCCAGGTAGACACCAGCCATCCAACACCGCTTTATCACCAGCTTGAGCGATCCATTCGCTTTGCGATTGCGACCGGGAAACTGGGGATTGGCGATCAGTTGCCGACTGTGCGACAGCTCGCGGTGGACCTGCGAATTAACGCGAATACGGTCGCGAAGGTCTACACCGAACTTGAGCGCACCGGCGTGGTGGAAACGCGCCGCGGCGTGGGAACGTTCGTAACAGCTCGTCCGAATGAAGCCGCGAACCGGCGCGATCGAGACAAGCGACTGCGCGAGTTGACGGATCACTTCATCACGGAAACACACAAACATGGGTTCTCGATTGAAGATGTGATCGAACACTTGGAGAAGAGACGAAGGAAATAGCGCAAACTTCAGTTTGCGATACCAGAAGGAGAAATCAAATGCCTAACATTCAACAGAGTCTGATTGAAGCTCGAAACAATTTGCCTGGGCCAACAGCGCCGCGAGTTAATGTTGTCGCCGCGGTCGCGTTTCTCGCGCCGGTCGCTTTGGGCACACTCGCCACCGTACTGACGTGGAGTCCCGCTGGCGCGATTATCGGTGTCCTGCTCGGATTGTTTCTGGCACAGGCGCCGAAGGTTGCGCGGCAATGGGAACGCGCGGTCATCTTGCGGCTGGGCAAGTACGTCGGGCTACGTGGGCCGGGATTGTTCTGGGTCATTCCGTTTGTCGACAGCGTTTCGACGTGGATTGATCAGCGCGTGATCACAACGGCCTTTGCCGCGGAAGAGACTCTGACGAGCGACACCGTGCCCGTGAACGTCGACGCAGTGCTCTTCTGGGTGGTTTACGATCCAGAGAAAGCCGCGCTCGAAGTGCAGAATTATCCGGCAGCCGTGAGTTGGGCAGCGCAGACAGCGCTGCGCGATATCATCGGCCGCACTTCGTTGAGCGATCTGCTGCGCGGACGGGAACGGATCGAGGATGAACTGCAAAAATTGATCGACGAACGCTCGAACCCCTGGGGCGTCACGGTGCAATCGGTTGAAATGCGCGACGTGATCATTCCGGCGGCTTTGCAGGATGCGATGTCACGCGAGGCCCAGGCTGCACGCGAAAAAGCCGCGCGCGTAATTCTGGCGGAAGCCGAAGTCGAAATCGCCGCGCGCTTCGCTCATGCCGCTGAATCTTATCGCGACAATCCAACCGCGCTGCACCTGCGCGCGATGAACATGCTGTACGAAGGATTGAAAGAGAAAGGCGCGCTCATGCTGGTGCCGAGCAGCGCAGTTGAATCGATGGGCATGGGTGGATTGATCGGCGCCGCGGCGCTGCGGCAACAAAAGCTGACGGGAAGCGAAGAAACGCCGGAATAAAGGAAAGTGTCAGAAGCCCGAGCGTCAGCGAGGGCACCTTTCCCAAGCAAGCCCTCGACTTACAGTCGGGCTTCTGACACTGTCATTCCGGCTCAATCTTAATCTTCATCGATCGCAGAATTTGCAAATCCTCGTCAGTCAAGTCAAATGATCCACTACGCGCTTCGCTATCTTGATCGTCGGCTTGCGGTCGCAAGCCAATTTCGAGTTTCAGCGTCAGCTCCATTTCGAATCCAGCCTCGCGGAGGCGCTCGATCGCAGCCGCCACCGCCGGCGAATCGCGCACCGATTCGTTAATCGCCGTACCGACTTCTTCTGCCAGCCGCTTAGTCTCCTCGTCCATCTCCATGACCCGATGCTAAGCCACCGTTAGTCGCAGTTCAAGTGCAATCGTGTCAGAAGCCCGACCGTTAGGGAGGACTCGCTTCGACAGTGGCCCTTGCTTACGCGCGGGCTTCTGACACAGCCTAAAGGTTGAACTCCGCAGCGTCGCTCTGTTAGCCTCGCTCCTTAGATTAACGGACGCGAATGGCCACTAGAACCAAAGAGGAACGCCGCGAGCACTTCAGGACTTCTTCAGGCATTGAGTTGCCCGTTGATTTCAATCCGTCGAACTCTGAAGCGACTGAGTACGATCGCGACCTCGGCGACCCCGGCGAATTCCCTTACACGCGCGGCATCCGTCGCAACATGTTCCGCGGTCGGCTGTGGACGATGCGGCAGTATGCAGGTTACGCGACGGCCGAAGAGTCGAACGCGCGTTACAAGTATCTGCTGTCGCAAGGCACGACGGGATTGTCGGTCGCGTTCGACCTGCCGACGCAGATTGGTTTGGATTCGGACGCTCCACTCGCCGCGGGCGAAGTCGGCAAAGTCGGGGTTGCGATTGATTCGTTGGAAGACATGCTGCGGCTCTTTGAGGGAATCCCTCTCGGCCAGGTATCGACGTCGATGACGATCAATGCCACGGCCGCGATTCTCCTCTGTCTGTATCTCGCCGTGGCGCGCAAGCAAGGCACCACGTTCGACAAGGTCAGCGGCACGATTCAAAACGACATCTTGAAGGAATACATCGCGCGCGGCACTTACATCTTTCCGCCTGAGCCTTCGCTGCGTCTGATTACCGACACGTTTGCGTTCTGCGCAAACGAAGTTCCGAATTGGAACACGATTTCGATCAGCGGATATCACATTCGCGAAGCCGGATCGACCGCCGTGCAGGAAGTAGCATTCACGTTCGCTGACGCGATCGCCTACATCGAAGCCGCGTTGAAAGTTGGATTGGAAATTGATGAGTTCGCGCCGCGCATCTCCTTCTTTTTCAACTCACACAACAACCTGCTGGAAGAAATCGCGAAGTTCCGTGCCGCGCGGCGGCTGTGGGCGCGCATAATGCGGGAACGCTTTCACGCACGCGATCCGCGCTCGCTGATGATGCGCTTTCACACGCAGACGGCCGGATCGACTCTGACTGCGCAGCAGCCGGAAGTGAATGTCGTGCGCACGACGATGCAGGCGCTGGCCGCGGTGCTCGGAGGCACACAGTCGCTGCACACGAACGCGATGGATGAAGCCCTGGCGCTGCCGACCGAAGATGCGGCGCGCCTCGCTTTGCGTACTCAACAGGTCATCGCGTACGAATCAGGAGTAGCCGACACGGTCGATCCGCTGGCGGGTGCCTACGCAATCGAAGAGCTAACGACGGAGATTGAACAGCGCGTGGTTGATTACCTGGACAAGATTGACGCGCTGGGCGGAACGTTGCACGCGATTGAGTCGGGGTACATTCAGCGCGAGATTCAGAACGCGGCTTATGAATATCAGCGTGCGGTTGAAACGAACGACGCAATCGTCGTCGGCGTGAACCAATTTCAAAGCGACGAAGGCTCGAAGGTGAAAACGCTTCGTGTCGATCCATCTGTCGAAGCCGATCAGATCAAACGCCTACAGTCGCTGCGCGAGCGTCGCGACTCTGCGGCAACCGAACTGGCGCTGATGAAGCTTGAACAGGCCGCGCGCAGCACCGAAAATGTTCTGCCCAGAATTCTCGAATGCGTCGAAGCGTTTGCGACCGTAGGTGAGATCAGCAACCGATTGCGCCGCGTCTGGGGCGAATACCGCGAAGCAGTGACTCTCTAAAAACATGCCCGCTCTCTTTAGTCTGCTGTTCTTTGTCGTGATCATTGTCCTCGTCGTCGTTCTGCTCATCTATCAAAACAAGAAAGAGAAAGCGCGGACGAAGGCATTAGAGGTAACTGCAGCGCAACTGGGATGGAGTTTTGCGGCGACCGCACCGATGAATATGATTGCCGGCCTGGAGGGCTTTCCACTCTTCAATCAAGGCCACGGCAAGAAAATCAAGAACTTCATGTACGGCCAGGCCAGCGGCGTCAAGGCTGCGGTCTTCGATTACATCTATACAGTCGGCGGCGGCAAGAACAGTCACACTTATTTTCAGTCGGTGGTCTATCTCGAGCCGGCGAATCTAAATATGCCGAGCTTCTCTTTGCGGCCGGAGAATTTCATTCACAAGATGCTCGGAGCGTTCGGCTATCAGGACATCGATTTCGGCCAGCGCCCGGAGTTCTCAAAGAATTACCTTTTGCGCGGTCAGGACGAGAGGTCGATTCGACAGGCTTTCAATGATCGAGTGCTCGCGTTTTATGAAAGTTATAGCGGCACTTGCACCGACGCGGGTGGGAATCAGTTGTTCGTGTTTCGCAGCAGTCATCGGCTGGAGCCGCAGGAAATCCAAGGTTATGTCGGCGTTGGTTTGCAACTAATTAATTTGCTGCAAGAATATTGATTGTGAGTTGGCGATAACCAACTGGATAGAAGACAATTCCGGTCTGCTCTGTGTCCGGGCAGTCAGTTTTTAGAGGAAGGTTCACAATGAAATCTCAGTTCTCAATCTATTTCCGCATCCTAACTGCAACAGCATTCATTTCACTTTTGGGATCGACTGGGATCGCCCAGCATGGCGGAGGCTCTACTGGGAGCGGCGCAGGCGGCGGTGCGCTCGGCAACGCCGGTACGACGATGAAGCTCCCCTCGAAGCGACCGACGCGCCCAACGCCGAAGCCGCCGCGCACAGGCACGCGGACGCCCGATAATTCGGCGCAGCTGGAAGATGCTTTAAGCCTCGCTGATGACGCGCGGCAGAACGGTCGCGATGAAGCCGCCGAGCGTGGTTATTTGCTGGCGACGAAACTCGTGCCCAGCGATCCGCGTGCGTATCTTGGATTGGGCCACATCTATTACAACCAGAAAAAATATCCGGA
>DATLVM010000026.1:0-12969 GCA_035577445.1 Pyrinomonadaceae bacterium | reverse complement strand
GATGCGAATGAAGCCATCCGCTTCATTCACGGTGTAGGTCGCCGCGCTCAGGCTAATCAACGGCTGATTGTTTACCGTCTGTCCGCCTGACAACGTTCCGGTGCTTGTGGCGAAGTTCACATCGCCACTGTAGTCCGCGGTGATCGTGTGCGCCCCAGCCGTCAACGTCGAAGTTGTAAGCGTGGCTACGCCGCTGCCGTTCAGAGTCACCGGCGAACCTGAGTTAGTGCCATCGATCTTGAACTGCACGGTGCCAGTCGGCGTCGTAGTGTTCGCGGCTGGCGTCACTGTCGCTGTAAATGTCACGCTCTGCGTCAACTGCGAGGGATTCGCAGATGACCCGACCGCAGTCGTCGTGGCCGCCTTCGCAATCGAGAATGATTGTGGTACGTCGGGAGCCATGTTGTAGTTTCCGTCACCAGCCTGATGCGCCGTGATGGTGCAACTACCTGCGCCAGTCAGGTGAACCGTATTTGTTGAGATGGTGCAGTTACCACTTGCGGTGAACGTCACGGTCAAACCTGAGCTCGCCGTCGCGCTCACGCCGAAGTCCACATCACCAAACGTCTTATTGGCCAGACCACCGAACATGATCGTTTGATTCGCTGCTGTATTGGTCAAAGCGAAATTGGCCGAAGCGACATTGCCGGCCAGACTCGCCACCACGTTATAGGGACCTCCAGCCGTGCCGTTGGCCGTGAATGTCGGAGCGGTCGCAATGCCGCCGGCATTTGTGTTCACCGTCGCCGAGCTTGAGAACGCACCGCTGGCGCCGCTGGCCGGAGGAGTGAAGGTCACCGGAATATTGTTCTGAACGACGTTCGACTCTTTGACCGTCGCTTGCATTGCCGTCGCAAACGCAGTGTTGATAGTTGCGCTTTGCGGCGTGCCGGCAGTCGCTGTGACTGTGTAGTTGGCCTCCACTGCGCCGATATCGACCGTTGTATTGACGATGCGACTAAATCCGACACCGCGCTGATCGACCGGTAGCGTCTCGGCGGTATTACTGTCGCCATCGAGATCGAAACTGTCCGCAGGCAACAAAGCATTGCTGCCGGCATTGATGGCCGGACTGCCAGGAAGAATGAGGTGCGTCTGCGTCGCGCCGCCGTGATTGGCTAGCACGCCAAGCATCGCGTCGATCGGCGAGCCGGAACTGCCAACCTTGTTACTATTGGCGTCAGCATTGCTGATGCCGGTCATGTTGGTACCGTCACCAATCAGGTTGAATGAACCGCTTGAATCCAGCGCGCCACTGATATCGTCACGCGTTGAGCCGGTGCCCCGGAAATTCGCGGCCACGATCGTATTCTTCAACGTTACCGTGCCGCCGCTGACAAAGATCCCGCCGCCCTGTTCCGCGCCGCTGTTGTCGTTGTCCGAACGGTTGTTGGTGACGGTGACGTTCGTCGAAGTCAGCGTTCCGCTTGAGTTGTAGACACCTCCGCCGCTCGTAATACTGTTGTTGCCGCTGATAGTGGTGTTGATTAGCGTGACCGCGCCGTTGGCATAGATGCCGCCACCATTACCGATCCCGCAGCTATTTCCGCTGATTGTGCTGTTCAGGACAGTGAGTGTGCCACCGCCGTAGATGCCCCCGCCACTCGATGGGCCTCCGTTGTTTGTCACCACACTGCTCTGCAATGTGAGAGTGCCAATATTGTAAAGGCCGCCGCCGCTGCCTGTTAACGGAAACGCGTTGTTGCCGTTGACGACAACGCTTGTCAAAGTGAGCGTGCCGGCGTTAAGTACTCCGCCGCCGTTGTTAGGGCTGGTGGCCTTGCCATTCGCGATCGTCAGATTCGAAATTGCCACCGTGCCTGATTGAATGTTGAAGATCCGGCTCGCATTGTTGCCGCTGATCGTCAACACGTTCGCACCCGCTCCCGTGATCGTAAAGTTTTGACTAATCGCCAGTTCGCCGCTCGTCAGAGTGATCGTGTAGGCCGAGCCATCGAAGAAATTCGTCGCGCCGCCAGCCGTACTGTTTGAGAAAGTAATTGTGCCGCCGACACAGAGATCTAGGATCGCCTGGCGCAAACTACCTGCTCCGCTGTCGTTTGTGTTCGTAACCGTGGCCGAAGTAGGACACACAGTTACCGTGGTCGCCGCCGATGGTGCGCTGCTGCAACCGCTCGTTGTAACGACAACTGTGTAGCTGCCCGAAGCCGTGGCGACATAATCTTGGTTCGTAGCGCCTCCGATTGGGTTTCCGTTCAGATACCACTGATTGCCTGATGCGCTACTGGAACTCAGGGTCACTGAGCCTCCACTGGCGAAAGTGGTTGGGCCGCCCGGCGTGATCGTCGGAGTCGGCGGAATCGGATTGATAGTAACCGGCTGCGTGCCCGCAGCGATGCATCCATTCGGCGCGGTCACGGTTAGGTTCAACGTCACGC
Organism: Pyrinomonadaceae bacterium; assembly: GCA_035577445.1. Taxonomy (GTDB): domain Bacteria; phylum Acidobacteriota; class Blastocatellia; order Pyrinomonadales; family Pyrinomonadaceae; genus UBA11740. The sequence goes on along the minus strand of DATLVM010000026.1, from coordinate 10,570 downwards.
TGCCTGATGCTCCGGCCGTGTAAGTGATGCTTTGGGTGTTCGTGGCCGAAGTGATCGTGCCGTTGGTGATTCCCCACGCGTACGAGGTCATGCCCGCGGGGCCGGACGCCGTGTTGCCAGTCGAATTCTCGCAGACTGCGGCTGGTGTGGGCGTAATTGTGGCGACGGTGCTGCTGCAATCGACATCGTTGAAGCAGAACGTCGCGTCGTTGAGAGTCGGCGTGACAGCGCTGTCGGTTGTAGCCAGGAACGCCTTGTACTCCAGGTAGCGAAGATTGTAGAACTGCGGCTGGAGACTTGCGGGCGAAGTGGTAAAGAATGTCGCCGCTGTCCCATCAGGACCGACAAAGTTGAATGGACCGTTGACATTGTTCGACCCGGCGACTTGGAACTTCAGCGAAGTATTCGCAGGCGTACTGCCGTTCCACGATAGGGTCGACCAGATCGGCGTGAAGCCAGGCGATGGGTTGGCGTCCTTCGGCGAAGAGATCAGATTGCCGGACGCCGTGTACCCAGTCTGCATATAGGTCTTGAAGTTGTAGTCTCTGGTCGTATCAGTGGACCACGTCCCGCCGCTATCGGCCGAAAGAACGCGCGAACCGTTGGCATAGGTGCTTGGGCTGGAGCGGATCCAGAAATAGCCGCTACCTGCCGGCGCCGACACCGGACGCAGAATCAGAGCGTATTGTGTTCCGGAAGTCAGCGTTGTCGGCGAGCCAAAGGTCGCCGTAAAGAGAGTGGTCGCACCGCTCGCAAAAGCTGAACCCGGGATTGTCACGCTGGCGAGGTCAGCACCAGTGGGCAGACCGGCGCTCGTGGCGCGAACCGAAAGCGTCAGGTTGGGCGGAGTACCACCGCACCCATTACAAAACAGTTGGATATCGGCTTTGACCAGAAGGCCGGTGACTGCCGGAATGAAGGTCTGGCCGGTCCAAGCCGGAGTGCCAAAGCCCGTCCCTGTCGTTGTTCCAGCCGTATTCTGCTGATCAATGGTAGGCGCATTCGACAGCGTCACGTCGCCTGGGCTTGTATTCAAATCGACATTCGTGAAAACGCCTGTCAAGAAGTCAGCCTGCGTAGTGTCGGTTAAGCAGGCTGAGTCCGGTGCGTCTGTGAGCGAGAAGTTCTGCGTGGTTGTATTGCCGTCTGTGACTACGATTGATGACGCCGAGGCTGAGCCGAATCCCGGATAACTCGCAGTCATCGAGGGATAAGTACCCGCCGGAATATTAGTGAAAGAGTAATTGCCTGACCCGTCGGTCGTTGTCGACCGCGCGCCGAGCATTACCGTTGCGCCAACGATCGGCGCGCCGCCCGGATTGACCGTAACTGCACCGCTCACGGTGCCGCCGGCTCCGACGGGCGTGCAGCCCGGGAAAGCACCGATGTTGCCGAACTTAGTCAACCAGCGATGGTTGAAGGTCTGATCCGCAGGATTCGCGTACTCAGTCGTGTACCAGAATGTGCAGCCGTCCGGATCAAGCGTCATGGCGCTGTAATCTCCCCAGCGCGTGGTGCCGGTTTGCGAAGCGGTTCCGGTAAAAAAGTTTTGCTCAGTCTGGCTGAAGGTGTTGGCCGGGTCGCTAACCAGACGGCCGGCGTACCGAATGGAGGGAAAGGTATCCACGCACGTGGTGCAGTTCGTCGCAGGGCTTGTTCCAAGCGCCTCATTGACGGCGCTTGACACGCTATAGCCCATGGCCAGATTGCCAGTGCGATCAAGCGCGAGACTCGGCATGAAACGGTTTGTGTTATTCGCGCCGTCAGGATCCCATGTCGCTGCCTGCGGGATACTGGCGGCGACTGTACCGCCGGTGACGTTCACCTGGTACCAGCGCGGCGCGGCGACGCCATTGGGCTGGCCTGTACCGGTGACGCCCGGTCTGCGGACAGTGTGTGGCAACCACAACGACTCGGTGCCGCCGAAGTTCGTGTACTGGTTCTGCACCATGGCCCGGATCTGCAGAGCGTCAAGGAGCGTTGCGGTTCCGGGCTGCCCGGGGTTTTGGACGGCCGCGTTGGGCCAACTCGTCGCCGCAATGGGAGTGTTGGGTCCGGTGAACGTCGAAAGCGAGATGTTGTTCCAATCGACGTGGAACTTGTAGACGGTCAGTGCATTGGTAAAGAGCCAGCTCGATACGAACAGATTCGGCCGACCTGGCGGCGGCGTGCCAGTCTGCAAACGGGCATTGCTGGGGATTACAGTGAAGTCGCCACCGCCGATATCGAATGAGACGATCTTGACCGTTGGACTACCGGCATACATCTGCGCTTTATTGAAGGCCCACACCCGCGCATTCTTGAAGGCCGCGCCCGCAGTGTACCCAAACACATTCGACGACATGTAAAGGCCGTCAGTCCAGATGCCCAACTTCGGATAGTCGTTCAAACCGTCCGTTACCGCAATTGAGTAGAAGTTCCATCCGCCCGCCACCGGATCACCGGTCTTCGAGACGGCAAAGCACTGATACGCAATTGCCGGATTGACGTTACCGCCGCCATCAAGTGTGAAAGCGAAATCCGAAATAACCCAGCGATCCTCGAACGTGTCGTAAAGCACGACAGGGTCGCCGAAATTGTTCGTATCACACTGGTTGCCGAAATTGCCCTGGCTCATGAACGTGTTGAAGGTAAAGGCCGCTTCCTGGAATCCGTCAGACTTGCGAAAGACACCTATAGAAGTGTTCACCGTCTGAATGTAATGGGTTGGCCCAACATCGCCATTAGTGTCGGGCGGGCTACCGGCGCCCCAGTTAAAACGATCAAGCCCTTCGAATACATTCACCGGCGTCGGCGCAGGCGCTGCCAACTGAGGCGCGATGGACGGAGCTGATTGCGTGTCCGATGGCTGACCTTGAGGTGATAGACCACCTGGTGGAACGTAGAAACTTGGATTCGGTTCCGGCCCCTCAAGCTCGGGACGCTCTTGTTGAACTGGCCGGCGGCGAGGCAGGTTGCGCAGATCTCCATTGAAGTCCTTCCCCGCCTTGGTGAGGTGCCACTCTTTCGGTTTTCGATCGGTACTTCGCTCCAGATCCTGACCCGGCGCAGCCGATTCACCCGGCTGAATGCTTCCTGCTTCCGGCTTTTGGAAGGTATTAGAATCGCGGCCACCATTACTTCCGACCGCAGATGAATACGGAACTCGGACCGATCTTGAGAGCGGCGAGTTCTGACTTGTCAGGAGTTCTTCCGTGTCCTGACCGTTGTTCATCTCAACGACTTGTGGAATTTTGTGAGACTGTTGCGCCAGTGTCGGCGGCGAAGTGGGCCCGACGACGTTGCTGGACGAGTAGATCTTCTTCTCGACGCCGACTGAATTTCCAAAACCTATCAGTCCGCCAGTTCCACTGGGGAATACGTCGGCCTTCGGCTGTGCCGCCGGCTTTAGCCCACCAACCTTAACCGCTGCGTTTCGATGCTGATCAGCGACGCGGGACCCTTCAAACTTAGGCCGCCAATTGCCGAACGTCAGCCCCGCGGCAATGATTGCGCTGACCATCGTCAGCACAAGCACGAAGGGTAATCGTGTGCTCAACCAGGGCCTCTTTGAACTGTAAGCCAAACGACTCTTATTTTGGCTTCGATTCCGGGAACTGTTTTGATCGCACGCAGTGGTATCAGGTTGATTCGGTGTGAGCCTTTTCATTTTCAGGGGTACTCCAAATGTATTCGATTAGTTTCGACAATGGTCTACAAAACTATTGTCGCTGGTTGCTGGCTGCAACTCGAGAGTGACATTCTTGAACGTTGACACGAAATCACTAGCGATTGGAATTCTGTTAAGGGCGAGCTGTTAATGCGGACTGAAGGCGATTTTCAAAGCAGCCCGGTTACCAAATTACTGACTAAGATCTCAGTACATTCGTCTAAGAACTGGGCAAGCATACGGCTTGCACGCACTCCCGTCAATTAGGAATTTCATTACGAGCGACAAAAGATTCGCTCTCATCGCGTGGGATTCGCCGATGCTTGTGGGCTCCTGACTCTACTTGCACTTGAAGAGTCTTGGTTCGGCGCCATACACGACGGTGAAGTTACCGATCAATTCCCTGGTCGTGCTGTTCTCAACCCTAAGGGCCATCGCGTTGCCCTTGACCTGGCCACTGAAACGCGCCGGATGACCCTCTTCGTCTTCTTGTCGCACCGGGCCCCCATGTTCCGGGAACTGCTTTCCGGAAACACTGAACCGGCCCTGACGATCCAGAATGATCGGTTGATCTATTGTCGCGTGGGCACAGTCGTACTCGATCGTTGTGTGTCGGGCAGTAACCTCCAGACGGATGTGTGGCCCGCCCCACGTACCTGTAGGCAATGGTTTGGTTCGAGGCTTTTCGCTCACCGGTGCATCCGCTCGCGTATATGAAAGCTGACGAAGCCTCGCATGCGAGTTTGCAGAGCCGCTGAAAACTAATGCAGCAGTGAAACAGATCGCGCTAACAGTCCTTTGAGTACATCTCACAATGGGCCACCCTTTTTTTCGAACGACGTTTCGTCTCCTTCAAGCTTACCGCGTTGTGCTCTCTGAAAGAAAATGGCCTGCCGGGAAATAACCAGCAGGCCTAATAAGTGAGACTTCGTTCCTCAACCGCCTTAGTGACTAGTCTTGCCCCTGGCGACATTCGAGTAAGCCGAGTCTCCAGCCGCATTGAAAGCCCGAACTCGATAGCGGTAGAACGTATTGTTCGTCAGTCCGCCATCTGGATAACTGGTGGTATTCGCACCTACCTGCGTGATTTCCACAAAGTTCGTGCAGTTGTTGCCCTGACAGCGCTCAATCTTGAAGCCGGTTTCGTTGCCCGAGTTGTCCGTCCACGACAAATTGATTTGGCTGGCGGACACACCGGTCGCGGTTAAGTTGCTTGGTGCATTTGGAACCGGATTTGGAGTCGGCGTTGGTGTCGGTGTAGGCGTAGGTGTGGGCGTCGGAGTTGGAGTGCCGCTCGGTGTGGGCGTCGGAGTCGGGGTCGGCGAACCACCACAACCTGGGAATTTGAACGAGCCGATGCGTGTGCGCCAGTTGAAACTGGTTGTCGTCGAGTAGTATTCGGTCGTGTACCAGAAGGTGCAGTCGTCACTTGGATCTACAGTTATGTCACTGTAATCGCCCCAGCGACTACTGGTTCCTGTCTGACTGCCCGTGCCGGAGAATAGAGTCGATTCAGCTTGAGCCAGCGTGTTGAGCGGATCGCTCGCCAAACGTCCCGCGTATCTTATCTGGGGAAAGATGGTACCGCTCGAGGCGCTATATCCAATGGCGATGTTTCCCTGTTGATCCATCGCTGCGCTGCCCATCCAGCGCCAAGTAGAATCGGGCTGATAGGTGCTCTCCTGGAACTTCGTCACCGGGCCGTTCGTCACATTTCGCAACTCAAACCACCGAATTCCGGCGACGCTGTTCGCGCTAACGCTGTAGTTCCCTACTACTGAATCGTGATCGCCAAAGTTTCTGTACGTCAGTCTAAACATCAGCCGATCGCCGATCCCATCCAATCTCGAGGTGGTGTTGGCTTCGGGCACACAAGATCGGGTCCCGGGACATAAGCTCGTGAAACCCGCCGCGGCCGGGCTTCCGAACAGAGTGAACGACGAATTTGCCGGCGTGGCAAAGTCAACATGAAAATGGAACGTGCGATAGCTTCCTCCGCCGGGAAATTCGACGAACGTCGCGGGCGCCCCAGCCGGCGGTAAATTCGATCCATCCAGGTCCGCGGGTAAATAGACCTCTTCCGACGATCCGCCGGTGACACCGGTGGTGATGAACGTGCCAGGTAATCCTGCGAGCATCTTGGAACGATCGAACGCAAAAGGTTGCGGGCCGAGAAACAACGTGCCCGACGAATTGAAGACGTTCATGCTCATGTAGTACGCGTCTGGCCACACCCCAAGGTGCGGGTAGTCGAAAAAGTTCGAACCGAGGTGATAGTCATAGCGGAAATACGAACCCGTCGCGTTACTGGACGTCGAGACGGCTATGCACTCGTCAGTAGGCACACTGGAACCCGCGAACTGACTTATCAACCAACGATTCGCGAGCTGATCGTAAAGCACCACCGGATCACCGTTGCCGGCGGTCTCGCAAACTCCGCCAAAACCTTGCCACAAAGTTGAAATGCCCGCAGGGCCCAACTGCGACGCTCCCGAAGTCTTATCAAAAACTTGATAGCCTTCGTTAACGATTTGCACGTATTGTGTCGCGCCTACTTCTCCATTCGTATCGGGCGGAGCACAGTTGCACGCTACACCCGGGAACGGAACACCGTCGAAGTTCAGCATCGTCCCCGGCATGTTTGCCGTTGGCGCTAGAGTCGATTGCACAACCTCGTCCTTACTGTCCCTGTGCGAGTGCGTAACTTTCGGATTTGCGTTCGCTTCGCGCTCGGGCTTGAACACAAGCGGCAACTGCCTCATGTCGCGCAGCGGCGGCGAAGTGTCGTTCCGAACGGATTGACCAACTGTGACGCTGTTTCCCTGCCCCTGGACCACGTAATTCGTCACCGTTGCCGACTTCTTTTCAACGGCAGAATTTCGCGCAGCTTCAATCACGCTGGGCGTTACTACTATCGCCGTTAGTATTAAGGTTGCTAGCAGCGCCACGATCAATCCCGCATATTTCCTCATTTTTGTGCCTCCTGATTTGTTTGTGACTACCAGCTAAAATGGTTGGAGGAAATTAGCGTCGGGAAGGGGGACTCGACTTCTAGGGCGACGGGATAATAATTCGGCTCGCGCGTATGCGCAAGGAAAATCTTACCGATGCGAGGTTTAGGCGGTTTTTTGCGGCGAGTTGATTAGTAGCGAGGCGCGCCCGATCGAGACTTGAAAGCACAAAACCGCCGGCAAGGTGTGGCTCACCGGTGGTTCTGTTTCTTTTGAGGCTTACGACCGCCTGACGCGCTACTGAGTGTTCACAGCAGTGTCGTCAATCACGAACGACGTTTGTAGTGAGCTGTCCTCAGTCCCAAGGAAATAAACGCGAATCGTTTGTCCTCGATACGCCGACAGGTCGAAGGTCTTCAGCACGTACGTCGAGTTCGCATTCAAATTAGAATACGTTGCCAGCGTGGCTAACACCGTGTTCGACGAATTGCGAATCTGCACTTGTAGCTTGTCGAACTGCGTGGTCGTGGTCGTCTCGGCAGTGTCGATTCTCACCCAGAAGCTCAACGTTGCGGACGTAACGCCTGCCGGAATCGAGATCTGCTGATAGCACGAATCAGTGTGCGTCGTGCCGTAACCATCGAGCCAGGCCTTCCACGAACCGGTACGCGCTGGGCGACCGGTCGAGCTATCGATGACGCCCGCCGTCGCAACCCAGTTTACGTTACCTGATTCGAATCCAGGATTCAGCAGCAACTGTGATCCGCCGGGAGTCGGTGTTGGTGAAGGTGTCGGGGTCGGAGTTGGTGTCGGCGGTGGCGCCCCCGTCAACAATGAATAGAGCAGACGGTTTGGTGATCCAGTGCCCGCACTGGTGACGTGATTCAACGTTGCGCCATTGATAATCGCCGAGGCCACTTGCGATGGCAACGCGCTTCGATTCGTTTCCAGGTAAAGCGCGGCGACGCCGGTGACGTGGGGCGTGGCCATCGAAGTTCCGGAGATCGTGTTGGTTGCCGTGTCGCTGGTGTTCCACGAAGAAGTGATGCTCGATCCGGGCGCAAAGATATCGACGCACGTTCCAAAATTCGAGAATGACGATCGCGCGTCGGTACTGGTTGTCGAACCCACGGTCAAGGCATCTGCGACGCGCGCCGGCGATTGTGTGCAAGCGTCGGTGTTGCTGTTGCCGGCGGCGATGGCATAGGTAACGCCATCATTGATTGAATTGTTAACCGCGGTATCGAGCGCCGATGAAACGCCGCCGCCTAAGCTCATGTTGGCAACCGCGGGCTGCCCGGCGGGATGATTCGAAGTCACAAAATCGACGCCCGCGATGACGCCTGAGTTGCTGCCCGAGCCGCTGCAATCCAACACGCGCACCGCAACCAGGGTCACGTTCTTGGCAACTCCATAGGTCGAACCTCCAACGGTTCCCGACACGTGCGTGCCGTGACCGTTGCAGTCGTTCGTGCCGTTACCGTCGTTGATCGCAGTGAAGCCGGAAATCACTCGGCCACCAAACTGAGTGTGAGTTGCGCGGATTCCCGTGTCGATGATGTACGCGGTTACGCCCGTGCCCGTCGCGTTGTAGTTATAGTTTCCATCGAGCGGCAGATTTCGCTGATCGATTCGATCGAGTCCCCAGGTCGCGCCTGTTTGGGTGGCTGAGGCAGTCACCTCGCCATCTTCTTCGACAAATTCCACCCCCGGATCTTCAGCCATGCGCATGGCCTGTTGTTCCGACATCCTTACTGAGAAACCTTTCAGCGCGCGGTAAAACGTATAGCCGCCGTTCCGATCGCCTGAGTAATCTCGGGACAGGCGAATAGCTTCCGCATCCGGATCGGTGTTGTCCTTGAGAACCACGATGTATTGGTTGTGGATCTTTCTGTCCGAGCGGCGAAATTTGTTTGGGTTCTGGCCGCGCACCGTAATCAAACTGGGAACCGACGCGCCGGCAACCAGTGCAACTACGACTGCTAACGTAATGACAAATCTTTTCATATGGGCTCCTCCTGACAACTTTTGCAGAGAAAGTTAAGCTTTTAAGAACTGCGAGGTTATCGGTCGGGCAAGCGCGGGGGAGTATAGCCGCAGCGATTCAAAAGAGGTGTTGTTTTTTAGTTGCAAGGCTCGCGCTGACGACGAATCACTTGCCGCGAGCGCAGTATGGATTGATGGCACAATCATTGGGTACCTCCTTTGTTCGCTACCATGAAAGCCGAAGCCAATTCCGGGTTCGTTATCTCAAAAAGCAAAGGGTGAATATCGTTAGATATTCACCCTCGGGTTTGGACGAAGGTAAGGCCCGATTATGGGCAAGTGCTGAGCTTGAAGGTATAGATGTAAGTGTTCCAGTTGAAGGTTCCATTAGCCGGCAAATACTCGGTAGTGAAAACCATCGTGCAACCATCAACCGGGTCAACATTGATCGTGCTGTAATCGCCCCAACGAGCGAGGTTGGTCAACTGCGAACCACTTCCCACGAGAACTGTCGTCTCGTTGCCCATCGTGCCCAACGGATCCAAAGGACCCCGATAAGCATAACGAATGCTCGGCTTGATCGTGTTGCTATTCGAGATGCTATATCCGACCGCGATGCCGCCCGTCTGATCCATCGCCGCGCTGCCCATCCAACGGTAGTCCGCGCTGGGAGCAAATGTTCCCTGTTGGCGAATCACCGGGGTAGCACTCGCCATGGTCTGACCTATCGCATTCTGTAGTTCGTACCAACGAATTCCCGATCCGCCGCCGCTGGCCACTGAGTGGTTGATAACCAGCGCCTCGCGAGTACCCAGGTTGCGATAGCTAAGCCGGTACATCAACCGGTCGGCTAATGAATCAAGCTGTTGCGAAGTTCCAGGCTGAGGAACACACACGCCGCCGCCACAGGTGCGACTGAAGGCGGCGACCCCGGCTATCGGCGTCGGCCCCGTCAATGTGCCCGTGCCCGCGGTCCAATTGACAGCGAACCTCCAAAAGTTCACCGCCGTCGACGTTATACTGAGTAACAGATTAGGAGTTCCGGCAGGCGGTAAAATCGTGCCTTCTAGATCTGATGGCTCGAGACTGTGATGGCTGCTGCTGGTCTGAGCACAAAGCTGCCGAGCCGATGCGCCAATCAACATCTTGTCTCGCTCCAGGGCGCACACCTTATTGCCGGAGAACGTGCGTCCGTTCCGAAACATGTTATAGGTGATGTAATACGCGTCGGTCCAGACACTCAACTTCGGATAATCATTAAAATCCTTGTTGAAGGAATATGAATACCGATTGTAGGTGCCGGTTGGATCCGGACCAGTCGAGACTGCCACACACTGTGTATAAGGCGTCGCCGATACGGCGAACTGAGTCAGTATCCATCGATCAGCCAACTGATCGTATTGCACAATTGGGTCGCCATCGTTGTCGGATTCACAGCGGCCGCCGAAACCCTGCCAAATCACATTCCCGTTTTTTGGAAAGCCGGGAACCAAGGTGAACCCGGTAATGTTGTTGGTCACGTCTCGTGTCAGGGTGTAGACCGCATAGCGCAGGTTGACCCATTGCACATAATGATTCGGTCCGACGTCGCCTGTTGTATCCGGCGGAGCAACGCGAAAGCTCGGATCAACCGGGGTGCCTCCCGTAGAGGCCTTGGGTTCGCCAAAAGTCGAGGGCGCGCCAACCCCACGTTCAGCAAGTGGATCAATGGTGGTCGGATTCGTATTGCCTACCGGCTCCGGTTTTCCCGGCTCGAAATCTCGGCCGCCACGTGCGACTGAAGGCCGCTCGCCGCGTTCGAACATTTCCCTTAGCGGACGCGTTGTCCGATCGTGATGAGTTGCATCGCTTATTTCGGCGGTCTGCTGCTCGACCGGCGATTGCGCGGCGCTGCCTCCTTTATTACCCGGCTGCTGTTGACCGAGGACCATGCCCGGCAGAAACGCGGCCACACACAAGGAAATTAATGTAATAACGGCAAAGC
>DATLVM010000025.1:0-3995 GCA_035577445.1 Pyrinomonadaceae bacterium | reverse complement strand
TGATGCGAACGCAATAACTACCGGTAAGAGAATTGCGGGTCGGAGGGCAACCTTCTTGCGCATGTCATTATCGGCTCTTTCGCTCAGCCTTCTGCTCGTTCGAAAACTTCTTGCGGTCGCGGTCAATCCAGCCTTCGAGATCCGCCGCCGCCTTCTCTAACTCATCGTTATTCAGCAGGCCGCGACGCAGCGCTTCAAAGAACGCGCGCGTGCGCACGTTGTAAGCGAGCTTCTCGTACGCTTCGTGCTCGGTACCTTCGGCAATTGAGATAAAGAGTTTTTCGTAAAGCGTGGCGAGCCGGCTCTCGACGCCGCGCAAACTCAAAGCGCACTTGCGCGCAATCGCCCAATTCGACAGGCCCAACGCCAGATAGTAAAGCGCTTCGGCTTCAAATTCTGTTAGAAGCGGACGCTTGAATGAATCTTTGAACGCCGGATCGATCATGTCGGCGCCGTCTTCCAGGACTGCGGCGACAAAACGCAGGAAGCGAGATTCAGGATTGTTCTTGTGAATGAAGCCGTAGGCGGGCGGCGGATCGACCGACTTCACGATCTTGCGAATCTCATTGATGTAAATCTCGTGCGGAAACTGCGTCCAGAAAATGATTCGCGCTTCAGGATACTCGCGCCAGATCGCGCGCGCCGCCTTGACGCCGGAAAGCTTGGGCATCTGAATATCAAGAATGCAAACTTCGGGTTTGTTCTTGAGCGCGAGGGCCACGGTTTCTTCGCCATCACCAGCTTCGAGCACGGGCGCGTGCGCCGGAAAGTCGCGCTCGAGGATCTCGCGCAGGTAAGCGCGCTGGGCCACATTGTCTTCGGCTATCAGAATAGACATGGACATGATGATAGCTTAATCTCGTATTTGAATCTCCATTTCAAGATCGCCGCCACACCATTGCCTCATTGTCGCAGTGTTATCTAAAACCGCATTCGGCGGCTATGTGGCTCGCCACAGCCGCGTACGCGGCTCCACACTCAACTGTCTACTAGGAGCGCGGACTGTCATTGGTTATGGGCTCGCGATAAATGGAAAAGTGAATAGCGGATATTTATGGTTCAAACGTGCTTTTCAAGAAGCTCTTGCCGAAGCTGCTCAAGGCTAACGCGATTGAGGTTGTTGCCGAGTTGCAGCAGGATAGATTCAAGCCTGCTTCCGCTGATCGGACCTTGGGGTCCCTAGTCTCTTGAATCATTGCCCGCAGGCAGGTGATCCCGACAATCAAATCACATCCCAGTCGGACATGATCAAAGTGTGCTCAGTGAGAATGCCTTTGGCACGGACGCGTTTCCCTACCAAATCATCAAGTTTCGAATCAGCGAAAGGGTTGCCGCCACGTCGGCGCAAGAGGTAGGTGCCTTCGTCGGTTTCCAGGAAGGTCGCTTGTCGCTCACTCTTCGAACCCTTGGCGGCCAGGTGTTTCGTTACCTGTCCAGAAACTTCAATCGGAGTGTAGCCAACGGGCACGAAAACAATCCTCTCTGCGCGTATGAACAAGTCTATTTCGAATGCGCCTGGGAGACACTCACTATCTTACCGTCAACCTCCTTTGCCTCCAAGACGACAAAGTCTTTCAACCGACTCGACGCGTCCTCAGGCTTCACCGCAGTCATTGTCTTTAGGCTTTTCATCGCCCGATCCGTTCCCGCCGCGGTAAGATTCTTTCCCTTAGCAGTAGAAGATTTTGAGACTCCGAAGCACACATGGAAGGCTGTAGTCTGCGGCTGTTTGGCGGCCATTGATTTACCCACGCCTTTGGCCAATCCCGTTAGCATCTTCCAACCCTCGGATGGAGACGTTGCGACATCATATGAAATTGTGTCGACCGGGCTAAGGTTCAATTGATGCATCAGCTCTTCCATCGAAGATTGCACTTTCTTTGAGGGCCCTCCTTCTCTCTTCCTAAACTCCGGTTGCAATGCTCCGAGCATTGTTCCTTTGGCGTGAAGTTTCTCCCGACGTTCGAAACGGTCTGCCTTGGCAGTGTCCTGCTCGGCTTTCGCTGACAATAGACTCATGCGCTTTGTCGTGAGGCCGGTTGCAAACGCTATCAGCTTAGGCCCGACCGCGAGTTTCGAGGTCGGCACACTAACGGGAACAATTGACGGATCGCCGTAAAGGTTAAACTGGGCGAGCGTCTTCTGATTCATGTTACTCAACGGAGAACATTTCTCGACAAACCTTTGCCGAGCTTCAAGGGCCGCCCTTCCCAGCGATGCGCCCGCCAACACTCGTTGTAGGAAATACTGGCAGATCAAATCCGCTGCATCGTTGCCGGTGAAAGGTCCATACGCCGTGGTCGTACTACCAAAAAAACCGTAAGCCTTACGACTCAGATAGGTGTTGCACATTCCCATCTGCCCCTTGTCTGCCGCGGACGGATCATAGAGTTGTCCTCCAAAACAACATTCCGCCGATACGACCGTGCCCTCCAAAACGTTTCCCGGTTTCGCAACGAAGGATGCTTCATGCGAGACCGGCCCCGGATTGCTATCCTGCACTTTGGATTGCCCGTAGAAATCAGGAATCGTGTCACCACCATGGCAGTTAATGAAATGTGTCCGCCGATTGATGAGATCTATTTTCCACTTGGAGCCCCCTTTTGGCGATGTTTGCAGATCCTTATCCGAGCTAAAGATATTGGTCATACTCAGCGCGGTGGACTCTCGCCATTTTTCCGCACTAATGCCCAGACAATCCTGGTACGCGGATCGCTCCGACGACTTCCAGTTGGTTGCTGTCTTTAGGAGGTTCAGCAGGTACTTGGGACTTCCGGAAGCGCCGGTCAAGTCAGGCAAACGGCCGACGACGCGAGTTGGACCAGTAAACTTGTTAACGTCTTTGCTGTAAGGAGCGTCACAAGCGTAAGGCACGTCGCCATAAGCAAACTTCTCGTCGTCAGCCAGTGGGTTTGGAGAGAACATGGAATTCTTTAGGTCCTGGTGCGGGATGACATCGATCGCTCCGAGAATCATCAGATAGTCAGGCGTCAATGCCTGGTAAATCCCATCGATGGCTACCTTGTTTTGTTTCGGATCGGCGCCTTTCGTAACCGGAGACGCCTTTAGTTTTTTCATACCGCCAGCATCGTCTACGGCTACCAGCACGGTTTCTAGTCCGCGCTTTTTATCCGCCGCAATCAAATCGGTGATAGCACTCTTGATTTCGGTCACTCCGGAAGCGCCGTACTTGGCTTTTAAGGCGGTGAGATTGGTGATGATCACTTTATCTGGCATGGGGCATTCCTCCTGAACTGTTCGGTTGGTCCAGCGCTAATACAGGGAATGGTAAGGTTAACGCTGAACAGAAAACTAGAACGACAAGATGAGTTTCCTGGGCGCGATCAATTACTTTGACAGGCAAGGCCGCGTTTTCACGGTCTTGCCTGTCAAGAATTCAGTGGACACTTAGGTTAGAGCGATCACCGGATGGCGACCTGAGTCGTCAAGTCTTGTCGGTTCCCAAACGGCTTAGCTAACTTGTGACGCATTGAAAAACGCAGAGAGCGAAACCGGCCGGATCCGTTTTCGGGTTATTGGTAGCCAGGCACTTGAGACCGCAAAAAACCTTTTTGCCGACGCCTGGCAAGCTGAACTTCTTCGCTTCCGCAGCCGCACCTTTGGCTACTTTAGCTTTTGGAAGTGCCTTTCCGGAGTCGACTGCTTTGAGCAGATCCAATCCGGCGTGTAAGGCCTTATCACCACCATGGTGCTTCAGGGTTTCGAGGTATTCAGCTCTTTGTTTTGCATTGAGGGACATGAGAATTCTCCTTGAGTGAAGTATAGAGATGGGAAGAACAAACGGAGACTAGTCCGATTAGGCGCTGGTGTCAATGGATAACGGGAATGAATCTTTGCCCGACTCCCGAGAGAGATGCTCAGTGGACTATCTTCGATGAATAATTAATCCCGTCCAGATCATCCTGATTTTGGGAGCGCCCGCGGAAATAGAGAACGGCGTTTTTCAGTAGCTCGTTTACTACCTTCGATTAGAG
>DATLVM010000024.1:0-12072 GCA_035577445.1 Pyrinomonadaceae bacterium | reverse complement strand
AACAACCTTAGTGCTCGCGAGTTGGCCGCCAAACTTGGTGTGGCTGCTTCCACTCTTCATCGCGTCCTAATTGGGAAGAGTAGTGTGAGTCCCGAGATGGCCCTGCGACTTTCCAAAGCTCTCGGGCGGTCACCCGAAAGTTGGCTCGCCATGCAATACAACCATGACTTGTGGGAGGCAAAGCAACGGGTGAATCTGCGCGATGTTGAGAAGGTTCAGCTTAGCGCGGCTTAATAGCGGCTCGAGAACAAGCGCGGTCAAAACCCACCGAAGAAGCACGGGAATATCCCGTTTCAAAACTCACGGCTTCATAAAAGCCCGGCCGTCACGTTCAGCAGCTGAGGTCGCCTTCGTCCGGGACGGACGTTTACTTCAATTCCTGATTTAGAATTTTCGCCAGGCGTGCTCCCGCCAGCGCAATCCGTCTCTCGACAACTTGCGTTGCGTTTGTCCGGTAAGTGTCGTTTATGGTGAAGGGTCCGGCGCCTAAACCTATCGGTGCGACATAAACAAACTGCTCTGCGTCGTTAAAGCTCTCCGTCAGCCAATCAGACACGACCAGGTTGTTCGCCAAAGTTGCATCGGCCGCCGCCAGCTTCTTTGCGTAGATCATCGCGTCGGCGGGCATTTCACTATCGCCCGGTAATCCGTCCCAAAAACCGTGTAGGTTATCTCTGCAGGGCGCAGTGCAAAGCTTCACGCCGTTCCCGCCGGCGTCGCCGGTTGGCTCGTTCTTACCGAAACGTGCCACGCAATGCAACGGCTGATGAACATCGCCAACCAAATGAAGCAGCCACGACAAATCGTAAGACTTCAGTCCGTTCGATTTATTTGAAGCCAGCACCGCACGAAAAACTCGAATCTGCGTGGCGGCATTCGGCTTAGGGATCTTCTCGTGGCTGACGTCGGTGCCGTCCTGCGCCAATGGGATGTCGACGAAGTGCCAGTACTTATGTAGGAAGTGGTCCTGATAGCCAATGTTTTGCCTGTTGGAAGGCTTTCCGTCCGGAATGTCGCCGTTCGCCGTGTCATTCGAGTAGGCCGGAGTCAGTCTCTTAATCCGATCA
The DNA here is from genome assembly GCA_035577445.1 of Pyrinomonadaceae bacterium. Classification (GTDB taxonomy): domain Bacteria; phylum Acidobacteriota; class Blastocatellia; order Pyrinomonadales; family Pyrinomonadaceae; genus UBA11740. Next base: position 11,005 of record DATLVM010000024.1, on the reverse strand, counting down.
GCCCAGGTGGCCGCAATCATAAAGATCATCGCGCGCCGATCTTCCTCGGATGCTGAGGCGGGAATCAGGACCAGCCAGTTCTTCCGATCCGGATTCAACTGCAGCAGCGCGTCGACGCGATCCTTCTTCTCCGGCGTTAATTGTTGATAGGCAACATACGCCACCGCCATGTGCCCGAAGCCGTACCATCCATACGAGGGGACGCTCCAGACAAGTGTGAGAAGAATTGAACAGGCGACTAGTCGATGTAGTTTCTTCAATGGAGACCTCCTCCAGTGTTGAGGCAAGGATGAAAAGCGTCCGCAATATATTCCCCGGTTCCTTCAACTGTCAATACAGACATGCAGGAAATCAGCTAATATCGTTAAGCAGGCGGTTATGACATCCATTAACATGGCGCAGGCTTGCAAAATCTGATGCCGAAACAGCTAGTCGACCTCAGTCACACTGTCTCGCACGGCCTCATAACTTACAAAGGCCTGCCTGCCCCGATCATCTGTGACTTTCTCTCACGTGAGCAGTCGCGCGAACATTACGCTCCCGGCACAGAATTCCACATCGCCAAGATCGAGATGGTGGCGAATACGGGCACTTATCTCGATAGTCCGTTTCATCGGTATGAAGATGGAAAAGATTTGTCGCAGCTTGAGTTGAGTTCGCTGGCAAACCTCGACGGCATAGTGGTAAGAGCAAAGGGCGAAGGGCAAAGAGCTGAGAGAGAAGTGGAACGAGCGATTGATGCGAAGGCTTTTGAAGGATTGGAAATCAAAGGCAAAGCGATCCTGATTCATACCGGCTGGTCTCAGCACTGGCGCACAGACAAATACTTCGAAGGAACGCATCCGTTTCTCACGAAAGACGCGGCGCAGTTTATCGCTGATGAAGGTGCGGCGCTGGTGGGAATTGACTCATACAACATCGACGACACTGCCGACCTGACGCGACCGGCGCATTCGATTCTGCTTGGTAAGGAAATTCCGATCGTCGAGCACATGTCTAATCTACAAACCCTGATTGATGCACTTGCGGATTACCCGCTTGCGGTAGCAAGCGGTTCTGTACCGTTCAAATTCTTCGCGGTGGCCGTGAAAGTGAAAGGAATGGGCACCTTTCCTGTCCGCGCCTTTGCGATCATCGGCTAGCTGCGCCCTTCTTCACAGCCGGGCTACTGCCGGCGCGTTTGCGGTCGTTGATTGGCGCGCGGCTCCGTGGGCGTTCAATTTAATCCTAAACGTTTGCTCGCGCTTTCCTCAAACTTTTCGTAACCGACATCTTCGATCGAGATCTTCTTCTTCGGAATGACGGTGCGCGTCTTCACGTCGCGATCTCCTTTGCCGCGAGTCGTGATGCGAACGCCGGTCAGATAGTTTGTGCTCTCAGACACAACGCTCGCAGTCAAACGATCGGCATCTGCATAATCGAATCCGATCAAAACGAATTGCTTTGTCGCGGCGTCGTAGCGAAATTTGTAGTAGGTGTTGGTGAGGTTGCGCGAGCCATGATCCTGATTGACCTCGATAATTCCATTTTTGATTTCGAGGGTCGTGGGAGTTTCGACAACGCCGTAAAACGCTCCGCCGCATCGCGTGCATTGGAGCAGTTTGGCCGCCACGGCTGCGCGCGTCAGTTTGCCGCCCGCCTCCTGAAGCACGATCACGACGGCCCGATAGCGTTCGGTAGGATCTCCGCTCGCATCTTTGTCGGGCTTGTCTTCGACGAGTTTCAGCGCATAGTCCGCAACCGAATCAGCATTAAGGTCGCCCTTAATCTGCTCCTCGATCTTCCAGCCGCGCGGCACAAACTTCTGCAAATCGTCAGCGGAGGCCGGGACCAGCGACTTGTCGATCACTGTTCCCTCAGCCTGGGCATAACACAATGCAGGGAATAGCAACGCACCCGCACATATGGCGATGCGCAACAGGTTCTTCATGTCCCGAGTCTCCGAATGAGGCGCAACTACGAAACGGTAAACGTGGCGCTTTTCTGATCGACCTGTTTGCCGCTGTCGTCCGTCATGGTGATCTCGATCTTGTATTTGCCTGCGGGCCAACCAACCGTCGGCGGCGTGAAGGTAAACGTCGCGGTGCCGCTGCCTGGCAGATCAACGGTCGCCTCTGCGCCGGGAACTGGGCCCGCGGTCTGGCCGGACACGTCATCGAATGCAACTACGCCCTTCACCTTCACCTTGCCAGGTGAATTCGAAACGGTACCGACGGCATAAATAGTGTCGCCCGGTGCGAAGGTGCTGGTTTCTGAGCTGACGGCCTTATCTTTACCGAGCTTTACGCTACTGATGTTCGCCGTCGTGGCGCTGTAGTTACAGCCCAGCGCGACTCCAACCAAAAGCACCGACGCGACTAGAAGATTCCATCGAGTTGTTCGCATTATTTCTTCTCCCACGAATTTGATTCTATTGAAGCAAGAGCGCGACTATCGCTTAGTTCTCAGCGCAAAGTCAACGTGACATAGGGCGTAGAAACTTGGTCAGGAGCACTGTCTCTTATCGTTCGGTAGGTGCGATTTCGATCAATCGATGAAGCGGATCAAAACGCATTCGAAAGGGACGCAGCGCATTCAAGCCGAGCAGTGCCGGCGTCTCAGCCGGTGCGCCTGAAATCACGTCTGTGGGAACGTTTCGGAGCACGAGCGATCCGACTGAGACAGTTCGCGGGTTGCCGCGGCGAGTGGCCACACTGCCACCTACATCATATACAGCGGACGTTCTGACGCGCGAATCGCGCGCGTACGCATCGTGCACTGCGAAACCTAAACTGGAGCCCGTGTCGATGAGAACTTGTTCTCCCGTGTCGAGTCGCACGAATGGGCGATGACTGCTTCCCTGCTGAAGCCATTGAACAACGGCGCCACCGGCTGGCTCGCGTTGCAACGTCACAGGTTCTTCCCGCGGATTGAAGGCCGAAAGCTCACGCGCCGGAATATCAATCACATAACCAAATGAACCAAACGCATCATTGGGATCGAGCAGTCCATCGAGATCCGCAGGCAGTCCACCACTAACAATTATGTCTCGTTTGGTCGGCAGATAGTTTTGTGGATCGCCGATCGCCATGTCTCGAATAACACCATAGTGCGCCGCGACCGTGGCTCCGCTTAGACCCGCGATCGAAGGACCTGGTTCAGTACTTATGCTGACGCCGGCTGCCCCAGCCACACGTGGCGAGATGATCGTCGCGCCTGCGCCGGTATCGACGGCAAAATTGAAAGGGCCAACGCCGTTAACCCAAGTCGACACGAGTAACCCGCGTCCTCTCACCTCGCGAAACGAAACCGGACGCGGCAGCGCCACCGAGGCCGGTTGCGGTTGACGACGCTGCACCTGACGTCGCGGACGCTGAGAAAGGGCAGCCCCAGTTGAAGCTGCCCCTGCTATAGTTGCGGCGACGACCACCGCCGCCATCAGAAGTTTCGAAGTTTTGCTCACACGAAACTCCGGTTAGTAGTTGCGGTGTCGTTTGCGCAATTTGTAAGTGTAGAGCGCTGAACCACCGGCACCGGCAAGTGCGCCAATACCTGCACCCTTCTTACCGCCAATCAGACCGCCGAGGATCGCGCCGGCGCCGGTACCCATCGCGACCGTCAGCTTATCGCGGTGCTTTTGCCAGAACGAACGGCCACGAGGTGCGTTGCTGTAATCATAATAAACACGGCGCGACCCATTCGAAGATCTGTATGAACGGCGAGTCGTCGCGGCTGATTGATATGCCACCGACCGCTGCGAAGCGTTGGCCCCGTTATTTGCGCAGGATGCGTAACCCTCGTCGAATCCCTGCCGATAAGCGTTCTGCTCGGCAGTGGTGGCAAACTGAGCGGTGTTCGTGGCCACAATCTGCTCAGGCGTTCTGGTGTCCGCCTTGGCCGTCTGTGTCGCCTCGTAACCAGTGTCGGTGGTCGCGGCGCTCGTTCCTTGCGACGAATGCGTTACCAGAGCACCCAGGCCGGCGCCAACCAGCGCGCCCACCAACGTCAAAGCAATTAGCATTTTCTTCGTGACAAGCATCTCGAAATCTCCTTAGACAAAATTCTTAGCGTGACGCCCGAAGAACGGCAAGATGCATGCCTTGATCGCTATGAGTATGAGCAAATCTACTCTGATATTCGCGAAAGCGAGAAAATTCGCGCAGAATAGATTCCGTTGCAAGCGAATTGTAAGACTCGAGATGGGCGGGATCTTGGTCCGGAGGCAGGGATTTCTTTGATGCCTTGTACGATATGGGGCCGTAGACCTTCCATATCGATTGAGCATCAGTGCTCGCGATGACTCATCACTGCGGCACTTCTCGCGCGTTGGGCCGCGGCTTCTTTCAACATACACTTCTTAAAAGGCTGTTCGGGCGCGGGAGCGATGATTTCCCACGCGCTCGTTTGCCAATTATCCGAACCGCGTTTCTGCGGCATCCATCCCGGCAGCGGCATCAGCAGATATTGAGAAAGAACTCGCGTGTAAGGTTCATACATGTCTCGCAGCTCGGCAAGAGTTCGGTCGTCCTCGGATTCATTGCTCAACTCGACACCGGAATCTCTTAACACTGTCCTTAACACGACGAGCTGCTCTGCGGTCAAACGCGCACCGTCGCCCGTGACGGGTGAGGTATTGAAAATTTGCGAGATATCGACCAGCGCATGACGCGCCATCTTGAAAGTCAGTTGCGCTTGCCACTTCGGCATGCCGTCAATTCCGACCATTACGAGGCTGCACGTGTCGAGCACGGTACTGAGCGCCGCCAGCCACGATTGATTGTCATGCTGTGAACGAAAAAAGCAGAGCACCGGATACGACAGGTGACTCTCCATCAAATCGGCGGCCCACATTTCCCAATCGCGCAGCCAATCGTCGAGACTCGCCATGCTGTTGGCTTCCTGATGACGTCGCAAAAGCTCAACTGCGGTGGGCGGCGTTCCGGCGCGCGCATCCAACATCGAGATGTTTACTTCGCGCCGCGAAAAGGCCTGGTACAGCACCGGCAAATATCCGATTACCAGGGCCAGCATGCCGAAGCCGATGCTCGCTTCCATCACCGTAACCGCGCGCGCGGCGCCGCCCAGCGGAGCAATATCGCCCAGACCAAGTGTGAAAAATGTAGTGCCGCTGTAATAAAGGTCGGTGAAGAAACCGCTGTGCTCAGTGATGTGACCTATGCCTGAACCAAGCGCAAAGTGCACCAGCGCGAATCCAACCACAACCGACACAGCCCACACTGTCAACAATGCGAGCAGTGATAGTGGGCCATAGATGCCGAGCAGCATCTCCTGGCGTCTCTTTTTACGGATTGTCCGCGCAATTCGCCACCATGGCGCCCAGGTGAATCGATAGAACAAACGCGTCAATCGGACGCGGCGCGTGACCCGACGTGGCAGAACGATCGTTTCGAATACATCCCACAGAACCGTGATGATCAGCAGGACGCCAATGATTCCGATTAACCACATCATGACGATTTTTGGTTAGTAAAGTGAAAGACCGGCGCCGACGATTTTCACGTCGCTCCGGTCCTTCATTCAAGCTGTCACTTTTCTAGGCTCCCCGCTGCGCAGGTTTGTCGCGGAGAATCTCCAAAGCCTTCTTTAACTGAATATCTTCGGGTTGGATCTTCGGCGCAACCGGCTCTGACGGATTTCCTGGCTTGGCATTAGGCTGATTCGGCTTGTCCTCATCGTTTGGTTCGACGTCGCCCAGGTCGCCGTCCTGCGATTCCGGTTTCTTCACCTCAGCCGTGGGAGTAACCCCTGAATGATTCCGATCTTCACCGAGGAACGGCCGGCCGCTTCCCGATGCCCACTTGACCGTCGTCAGCAACAATCCATCGCCATCCCGCAGCGTGAAGAGTTCTTGTTCGGCCCCGGCGCCGAAGCTCTTCTCGCCGACGACTTCGCCACGTTTGTTTTCGACGAACGCTGAAGCGATCACTTCGGCAGCGCCGGCCGTGCCGTTGTCAATCAGAACGAGTGCCGGCCCAGTGAACACCACCGCTTTTGGATCGGCATCAAACGACTTCAGCACTTTCTGCTCGCGGCCGATCGTTTTGGCAATCGCGCCGTCACGAACAAAGAAGTTTGCGACGCTTACGCCTTCCTGAATATCGCCACCGGCGACACTGCGCAGGTCAACCACGATCTTCTGCGCGCCTTGCTTCATCAAATCCTGAAGCTTGGCTTTCGCATCGGCAGCTTCATCTTTATCGAGACTGTTAATTCTGAGGACGCCGATGCGGCCCGCTTCCATCTTCGCTTCCGCTGCCGGCGCGCGGAATGTGCCGCGCTTCACCGCCAGGGTCAGCGGTCGGGTTCCGGTACGCAGGATGCGCAGCTTCACTTCGCTTCCGGCTGCGCCGTTGAGCAACTGCCGCGCGTCGTATAGAGAAATGTCGCGCGTCGCTTTGCCGTCGATGTACTCGATAATGTCGCCTGCGCGCACACCCGCCTGATCCGCAGGCGAGCCTTTCACCGGCGCGACTACATAAAGGAACGAAGCAGCCTGCGAAAGCTCAGCGCCAATGCCCACCTGATTGCTCTTGTTGCCGGCGCGGTAATCCTTGACCTGGTCCGGCGTCAGATAAGTCGAATATGGATCGAGGCCGTACGCCAATCCGCGCAGCGCGCCGGCGCGGACCTTTTCCATGTTCGGCTCATCGACATAATCATCCTGAATGTGGCGCAGCACGCTCTCGAAGATCCGCTGCTGGGCATTCGGATCATTCGCGGGTTGTTGCGCGCGGGTGGCCAGCCAGGCGCCGGCGATTGAATAGAGTGCCAGCGACGCTGACAAGATGATCAAGCTGAACTTTGTTTTGAATGACATCAGGTGAACCTCAGACGTTGTGTTGGCTACTTTCCTTGGTGGTGACTTAGAGCTTGCTGCCAAACGCTTGTATGATAGCTGCGTTTTACCGGCGCTCGCAACCGACAGGTCGGATTCTGCGACACTTTTTCGACGGCTTGCCAAAGTGTTCCCATCGATTTTCTTCGAGTGACGATCAACCACGACAATTCATCTAACCTGCCGGGTCGCCTGCTGGCGTTGGATCTCGGGGCCAAACGCGTGGGCGTTGCTGTCTGTGATGAGTTGAGAATCACCGTGACTCCGCTGTCCCTGATTGAGCGTCGCAGTTGGAAAGACCTGCTGCGCTGTGTCGCCGAAATCGTCGAGGGTTATGATGCGCGCGGCCTGATTATCGGTTTGCCCTTAAATATGGACGGAACCGAAGGATTTGCGGCAGAAGAGGCGAAGAGGCTGGCGGAAAACTTTCGTCGATCGCTAAACGTACCGGTTTATTTGCAGGATGAGCGCCTGACGAGTGTCGAAGCGCAATCAGAAATGCGCGCCGCCGGAGAGAGAGAAGAAGCAATAGATCGGCGGATCGACAGCGAAGCCGCTGCAATCATCCTACGAGACTTTATGGCTACGAGTCAGAGCGGGCGAGCCGAGATCCCGTGACTAAACAACGGTAATACGATACTTGACTAATCAAAAATATAGACATGGTGTCAGAACCGGGAGCGGTAGCGACCGGATCAAGAAGTCCCGCTCGGTTTCTTAGGCTCCTCCTGATCCGGTCGCTACCGCTCCCGGTTCTGACACAGAATAAGCATGGCCATCAAACGACGAACCAAGCGAATACTAATCGCAATCATCCTTCTACTGATCATCGCGCCGGGCGCGTTCGCCCTCTGGCTCTATCGCGAGATGCGCATGCCCGTCTCGCACACGAAATCAAATGACTACATCGAGATTCCTCGTCGCTCGACTCCCGGAGGCATCGTTAACAAACTAGTCAGCGAAGGCGTCCTTCAGCGCAAGTGGCCGCTGCTTCTCTACATCAAACTTACCGGTAGCGCGAAGTTGATCAAAGCCGGAGAATATCGCTTCCCTTCTCCGATTACGCCTTTGGGAGTTTTGCAGAAACTCGAAGAGGGCGAGCAACGCCTCAGCCGCTTCACAGTGATTGAAGGCTGGACACATTGGGACATCGCGGACGAACTCGCGCACATGCCTGAACTCAAGCTGGCCGACAACAAAGAAGCTCTGTCGCTGATGGATGACACGAGCGGCATGCATGACCTCGATCCACAGGCCGAGAATTTGGAAGGCTATCTCTTCCCGGCGACCTACAGTTATCCGGCCGACACAAAACCTGCGGCGGTCGTCGCCGGCATGGTAAAGAGATTCAAACAGGAATGGACGCCTGAGCGTGCCGAGAAAGCACGCGCGCTCGGCATGACGCCCCGCCAAATCGTCATTATCGCGTCTTTGATTGAAACCGAAGCGAAGCTAAAGGACGAACGGCCTATGATCGCGTCGGTGATTTACAATCGATTAAAGAAGAACGTGGCGTTAGGGATCGACTCGACGATCATTTACGCGTCAAAGCTCGCCGGCAAATGGCGTGATGACGGCAAAGTTTATCTGAGCGACGTGAATCGCCGCTCGCCTTATAACACCCGCATCTACTCCGGATTGCCTCCCGGCCCGGTGGGTAATCCCGGCGAGAGTTCGATCGACGCCGCGCTCAATCCCGCGCAGACTGATTACCTTTACTACGTGCGCAACCCAGATCGCGCGGACGGCGCACACAACTTCTACAACAACTCTGCGGATTTCGAAAAAGGCGTGAGGGCACTAAGGGAGTGGGAACGAACGCAGGGAAGATGAACCTTTGCTTACTGAATCGTAACAACGACCAAACTCACTCGCTTATTATCCCCGATTATTTCCGTATGTGCGGTCGCTAAGCCTGTTAATTGCGTTGCGTACTCGCGCGGCACGATGCATAAGACTCGCCCACCATTCCGCCGCGCGGCATCAACCACAAGGTTCGCACCTTCGAATTTCACCGGCTCGCTATCGTTCCCATACGTGATCCGATTTGCCGCGTAGAACTCGGCGGTGCGCTCGACCGTGTGCAGTTGCACGATGGGCAAGCTGCCGTAACCTCTCTGATCAGCCGCCAACAACATGTCGCGCACTGATTCATTCGCCGCGATGGCCGGCGCGATGAGTCTTAGCGATAGCAATGACGACCCGATCACGGCACATCCGATTAACAAAAAGAGCGGCTCGCGCAACTTTGGTCGAGCGACGGCCATGAGCCCGACCAGCATCGGACCAAGCAGCCCGATCGCAATCGCCGCCCTTGGCGCCTGGTAATAGTTACTCATTGACCACGCTGCGGCGGCGGTGAGGACGATTAGCAACCCACCGGTCGCGCGAATTACTTTCTCGGCGCGTCGCTCGCGACAGAAGCAGGCGATGCGTTCACCGATCAGCAGCGCGCACGCCGGGAGTACCGGCAGAATGTATCCGGGCAATTTCGATCGCGAAATTGAAAAGAACGCGATCGGCACGATCAGCCACGCCAGCGCCAACACACGCGCGCGGTCGATCCGCTGTGCGCCGCGCCAATTCCAACGACGAGTCGAAAACAGTGAGGCAACCAAGCCGATCGCCCAAGGCAAAATCAGCACGAGCAAAACAATTGGATAAAAAAAGAGCGGCTGCGGATGGTGATACTTATTCGTAGTGAAGCGCGCGAAGTGATGTTGAATGATGAACTGATCGATGAACGCATAGCCATGCCGCGCGATCATCGGGCCATACCAAATCGCTGCGATAGCTAATGAAAGCGGCAGCCCCCAGAGGAAGCTCTTGATGAATTGGCGGCGCGGCCGTTCACGTCTTATCAAATAATAAAGGAGCAGCGCGCCGAAAATTATCACGTAGCCTGCGAGGCCTTTCGCGAGGAGCGACAGACCAGTAAAGAAATGGAAACCGGCGAGCGTGAGGAGCTTCGTCTCTTGAGACGTGTCTGGAAAGTTCGAATCAGTTGTCTCTGCTGTGGCCATCTTTGCGTTCGCGACGAAGAAGCAAGCGAGCGCGCCGGTAACAGTCATTGTGAGGACAACATCAAAATTGACGCCACGCGAAAAAACAATTGCGCCGAGGCTCGACAGGTAAACGAAGGTGCTCCAACGCGCGATCGCCTCACCGTTGTGGGCATCTGTTACGGCGGGCGCGCCTTCGATTGATCGGGAATCACCTATCGCGCGCGCCATCCAATATACAAACGCTGCCGTCAGCAGTCCGCACAGTGCCGGACCAAGCCGCGCGGCGAATTCATTCACGCCAAACACGCGATAGCTCGCAATCATTATCCAGTAGAGCAGGGCTGGCTTCTCGAACCATGGCATTCCACCGAGTGTCGGCGTGATCCAATCGCGCCGCGCAAACATCTCGCGCGCGACTTCGGCATAGCGGGGCTCGTCGGGGCCCACGAACGGCAGAGACCCAAGTCCCCAAAGATAAAAAACGCCGATGAGAATGAAGAGTAAGAGCCAGAGTCGCTTGGCAAGGTTTGAAGGTTGCAAGTATAGTCGCGACACAGTGGCCGGTGGTCAGTCGTCAGTGGTCAGTCGAAAGCAGTTCTAAACTTTCTTTGGAGTATCGACCAAAAGACTCTCTGATTCAAACGCAACACTTCATTTCGACTGATCACTGACCGCCGACCACGGACAAACGATCCATGCTTCGCACCGCAGTCATCGGCGTCGGCCATCTCGGACAACAGCATGCACGCATTCACGCGGGGCTTGCGGCTGAGAACAAAATAAGACTTGTGAGCGTCTGCGATCTCGATACGGGACGTGCAAGTGAAATTGGCGAACGCTGGAGCGTCGAATCAACGCCGGATTGGCGGACGTTGATCGGCAAAGTTGACGCGGTAAGCCTCGCCGTGCCGACTGAGTCGCATAGCGAAATCGCCTGCGCGCTACTGCAAGCGGGCGTCCACGTACTGGTTGAGAAACCGATTTCCCGCACGATTGAAGAAGCCGATCTCATGATCGATGCAGCGAAGTCTGGCAAGGTGGTGCTTCAAGTCGGCCATGCGGAACGATTCAATCCGGCCATGATGGCGCTGCGACCGCACGTCAAGAACCCGGTCTATTTTGAGATTCATCGTGTCGGTCAATTCACCGCTCGATCGCTGGACAT
>DATLVM010000023.1:0-7385 GCA_035577445.1 Pyrinomonadaceae bacterium | reverse complement strand
CGATCAGTGCAGCCTGCGCGCGGCCATTGAAGAGGCGAATGCGCTGACGACCTGCAGCGGCACAATCGACATCATCTTCAGCGCCGTCGCCAGCCCGGTGAGCCTGGGCACCGCCCTGCCGGCAATCAATCACAACGTGAGTATTATTGGACCGGGCGCAAGTTCATTGACAGTTCAGCGAAGCGCGACAGCCGCGTTTCGCATCTTCAATATCAACTCTGGCAAAACGGTCAACATCTCTGGATTGACCGTTGCGAACGGAAGCGATCCGTTGATGGCCGGGGGGATTCAGAATGCCGGCACGCTTACGCTAACGAAGACCGCCGTCAGTAATAACAACACCAGTTTGGGCCCGGGCGGTGGTGGTATTTTCAACACGGGTACACTCACCATAACGAATTCAACTTTTAGCGGAAATACCACCGTCACCAACGGTGGGGCCATCAACAATGGTTTTGGCGCCACGCTCACTTTGGTGAATAGCACAGTTAGCGGAAACAGCAGCAACAACGGCGGTGGCATCTACAACCAGGGAACCTTTACGAGCACGAATAGCACAATTAGCAATAACGCTTCTGACGTCGGTGGCGGCATTTACAGGAGTTTGGGCACCGCGATTCTGAAGAACACCATCGTAGCCGGCAACACTCGCAGGACGAGCTCAACGCGCGATGACATCAACGGCGCCGTCGATGGCTCAAGCTCATTCAATCTGATCGGCGACGGCACGGGCATGAGCGGGATTAACAATAGCAATGGCAATCAAGTTGGAACCTCCGGCTCGCCCATCAATGCAATGCTGGGCGTCCTCGGCAACAACGGCGGACCGACACAGACGCACTCGCTTCTGCCCGGCAGCCCGGCGATCAATGCGGGAAGCAATGGCAACCTGCCACTCGATACTTTCGATCTCGACGGCGATAGTAATACAGCCGAACAGTTGCCGGTCGATCAGCGCGGCGTCGGATTCAGTCGCATCGTCAATACGACAGTCGATATTGGCGCATTCGAATCGCGCGGATTCAGCATCAGCGCAACCAGTGGCACTCCGCAAAGCACATTGATTCTGACGAGTTTCAGCTCACCGCTGGTCGCCACGGTGACAAGCGGCTTTGGTGAACCGGTTGCTGGCGGTGTCGTCACATTCACAGCGCCTAATCCCAACGCTGGCCCAAGCGCTACTTTCCCCGGCTCGTCAGCAACAGCTACGGCAACAATCAACGGCAGTGGCGTCGCTCCCGCGCCGACTTTAACCGCTAACACATCCGCCGGCAGCTATAACGTCGTCGCCAGCATCGGGACAGGGTTACCAACAGCAAGTTTCGCTCTGACCAATAAGGCATCTACATTCACGCAGGTCAGTTCTTTACCTAATCCGTCGAAACAAGGCGAGACCGTCACTTTCACCGCAACGGTCAGCACAGCCGGTGGCACGCCAACGGGAACTGTTCAATTCAAGGACGGGGTCACAAATCTCGGCAGTCCGCAAGCGCTGGACAGCAGCTTCCCACCAAAGGCCACAATCTCGACCGCGTCACTGACGCCGGGCACGCACACGATCACAGCGGAATACAGCGGCGACGCTAACTTCAATCCGAGTAGTGGAACGCTTTCCGGCGGGCAGGTAGTTACACAGCCTTCGCTTTCCATCAACGACGTGTCGACAACGGAAGGCGACAGCGGTACCAAGACCTTCACCTTCACGGTGACGCTCTCGGCGGCGAGCAATCTGACTGTGACGGTCGATTTCGCCACAGCGGACGGCTCTTCGCCGAATGCAGCCACCGCGGGTTCTGATTACATAGCGAAGAGCGACACATTGACCTTCAGCCCGGGTCAAACCTCGCAGACGTTTGACATCACCGTCAACGGCGATCAGACCTTTGAATCAAATGAGACGTTCTTTGTGAATCTGTCGAATGCGTCGAGTGCGACGATCAGTGATGGCCAGGGCGTCGGCACAATCGTCAACGACGATGCTCAAGGCGGAATCATTACCTTCAGCCAATCGAACTATACGGTGAATGAGAGCAGTGGCTTAGCCACGATCACGGTGAACCGCAGCGGTGATACGTCAGGTGCGGCGAGCGTTGATTACACAACGCCGGACGACAGCGAAGTTGCCAGCGTGCCACCCTGTTCGCAAACGGACAGCATTGCACGACCGCGCTGCGACTTCACGACGGCGTTGGGTACGCTGCAGTTTGCGCCGGGTGAAGCGTCGAAGACCTTCACGGTGCTGATTTCTCAGGACAACTTCGCCGAAGGGTCGGAAGGGCTGCAACTCACTCTGTCGAACCTGACCGGCGGCGCGGTTTTCGGCGCGAACTCAACGGCAGTTCTCACAATCAACGACGACCCGCCAGAACCGTCGACTAATCCCATTGATGATCCTGAAGATTTCGTCAGGCAGCATTATCACGACTTTTTGAACCGCGAACCTGACGCCTCCGGCCTTGGATTCTGGAAAGGCCAAATCACTCAGTGCGGCAGCAACACCCAGTGCATCGAAGTTAAGCGCATCAATGTCTCGGGTGCGTTCTATCTCTCGATTGAGTTTCAGGGTACGGGGTATTTCGTCGAGCGCGTTTACAAGACAGCTTTAGGCGACGCACCCCGCACTGCCAATGGTCATTCGATTAAGGTCCCGATGGTTCGCTTCCGTGAATTCCTGGGCGATACCCAAAAGATTGGCCAGGGAGTCATCGTGCTGGTCGGCGATTGGGAACATCAACTCGATTTGAATAAGAGCGCCTTCACCGCTGATTTTGTGAAACGGCCTATCTTCAGTTCAACTTATCCAACGACGCTAACGCCTCAACAATTCGTCGAGGCCTTGTTCGCCAATACCGGTGTCACTCCCACTGCGGCCGAGCTCCAGGCTGCTATCGATGAATTCGGCGGCGCCGGGAATACTGCCGATCTCGGGGCGCGCGGTCGTGCGCTAAGAAAGGTCGCCGACAATGCAACTTTCAATCAGCAGGAATTCAACCGCGCGTTCGTGTTGATGCAATACTTTGGATACCTCAGGCGTAATCCGGACGCCCAGACGAGCGGCGATTACGAAGGCTACGAGTTCTGGTTAGCGAAACTCAACGCATTCAATGGCGATTTCGTCAGAGCCGAAATGGTCAAGGCATTCATCAGCGCAGACGAGTATCGCCATCGGTTCGGCAACTGACGCGCTTCAGTCCAATCCCGTTCGGCCTTCATGCTTGATCGCGCGATCGGCTCTCCGCTCTGCGGTAGTGGTTTGAGGTGTCACGCGCATCTTGAGCGTGGTTTCACGGTGGGACGCCCGTGCCACTTTTTCAAACTGCACCACTATACCGCTCCGCGATTCTCTTGACACTTCCGGCATCGTTTGATAAAAGCGGCGCAAGTTAAATCAAACTGACCACAGTCAAACATGTTTCGGCACGCTGGCTTTTCGAATTCCCCATGCCCTGTCTGCACGCCGTTACACAACCTGTTAGGAGGACCCTTATGAGAAGACACAAATATCTAGGAATAGCAGTCGCGCTGTTCCTGTTCGTCGGATTGCAAGTGACAGTATTCGGTCAAACGGCAGATGACGGCAAATTGGCAACCGTAAATGGAGGCGGATCAATTATTCGTTGGGATGTCGTCGCGCAAAACGCCGGCGGCACACTGACGATTACTACTCCGGATAATCGTTCGTTCCGCCGCAGCTTCCGCGCCGGAGGTTCGCCGGAGATTTCCCTTAGCGACAAACAATTGGAAGGTCTGCCCGATGGCGTTTACTCGTACGAACTGCGCCTGACCCCAGCGCTGACGCCCGGCCAAAAAGAGGCCCTGCTAAAAGCGCGCGGCAATGACGACGACTCAGAGGCTGAACGCGGCGCGCGGCGCCGGCCAACCATTCCGTCAATGATACAGTCGGGATCATTTTCGATCGTCGATGGCTCGATCGTGGTGGCGGGGGCCGCTGAAAGTCAGCGCACCGGCAAAACCAGCCAACCATCCCAGCCGAGGAATCTTTTGTCGGCCAACACCGTGAGCCGACTGTTCAATCACCGCGTTACCCTGGGCGCGATGCCGGACGTGGTCACGGCCGATGATGAGATCATTCAAGGCAGCTTGTGTGTCGGTCTTGATTGCGTCAACGGCGAGGTCTTCAACTTTGACACGATCAGGCTGAAAGAGAACAACACTCGGATCAGTTTCAACGACACCAGCACCTCGGCGGGCTTTCCTACGAACGACTGGACCATCAGGGCCAACGATTCTGCCAGTGGCGGTGGGAATTTCCTGGGTTTTGTCGATCGCGGCACTTCTAACAGCGGCGACGAAAGCGGCACGATCGTGTTTCGGGTTGATGCAGGTGCTTCCGCGAACGCTTTGAGGGTCGGCAGCAACAGCAAGGTCGGACTCAGAACGGCCACACCGGTGCTCGACATTCACATGAATACCAGCGACACGCCGGCGGTGCGATTCGAGCAAAACAATACCGGCGGCTTCACGGCGCAGACCTGGGACATTGGCGCCAACGAAGCGAACTTTTTTGTGCGCGACGTGACGAGTGGATCCCGCTTGCCGTTTCGCATTCGGCCCGGTGCACCGACCAGCTCGATCGATATTTCCGCCACGGGCAATGTGGGTATCGGAACGGCCAGCCCTGACAATACGCTGCATGTGTTCAAAGGATCAGCGGGGACGGTTACGGCAAACGGAAGTGCTCCGCTGGTCGTTGAGAACAGTTCGACGGCGTATCTGAATTTCCTGACGCCCGACGCAAACGAAAGTGGAATTCTTTTTGGGAACGTCACCAATGCCGCCGCCGGCGGCATCATCTACAACTCGACGACGACCAACGGGCTGCAATTCCGCGTCAACGGAAATAGCACGAAGATGATCATCAATTCGACCGGCCAGGTGGGAATCGGCACCACAGCGCCCGATCAACTTCTGTCGGTAAACGGAGACGCCAGCAAGACCGGCGGTAATACCTGGCTGGCCTTCTCGGACGAACGCTTGAAGAACGTCAAAGGCAACTTCAATAGCGGACTCAAAGCCGTTATGCAGCTACAACCGATCCGGTACGAGTACTCAAAGAACAATGCCCTCGGCCTTAAGTCGGATGGAGAACACATTGGCTTTGGAGCTCAAGCAGTGCAGAAGATCCTTCCGGAAGCTGTCGTTCAGAACAGCAATGGCTACCTGATGGTCAACGGCGATCCAATCATGTGGACGATGCTGAACGCGATTAAGGAGCAGCAGAAAGAAATCGAGGCACTTAGGAGCGAGGTTCGTAAACTCCGGGCCACAAGACATGCTCGCAGAAAGTAGTTTTCGCAAACTGCTTTGAAACCAAGAGGCGCATGAGCTGCTCGCTCATGCGCCTCTTCATTTTGGATGGTCATTGTGGAAGGTTTAGTTCACAAACCGACGCAGCTGCACACTGATCGCGAATCCAATCGCGATGAACGTTGCCAGCACTGAAGACAAGCCCGCGCTCATCAACGGAAGCGGCACTCCGATAACCGGCAGCAGTCCTAAAGCCATCCCCACATTAATGAAAATCTGAAAAATTAAGCCGCCAACGATCGCCATGATCACCAGCATACCGGTGCGATCGCGCGAGCGGCGCGCATCAGTGATCAAGCGAGTCAACAGAAATGCATACGACGCCAGCAGCAACACGCAACCGAGAAAACCCGTGGTCTCAGCCACCACGGCGAAAATAAAATCAGTGTGTGGTTCAGGCAGGAACTTCAAGCTGCTCTGCGAATAATCGCCGCCATGCGTGCCGGTCAAACCGCCTTCGCCCACCGTCACCATCGATTGCCACGTGTGATAGCCAAAGCCGCGTTTGTCCGCGTTCTCCGGATCGAGGATGACATTGATGCGTTCGAGCTTATAACCGTGCAGCAGACCCGTCTTTACGCCGACGGTGTACGCCAGCGGCGCGCCCGCAATCATTCCGACCAGCACGGCGACCACGATCCACATCCGCACTGATGACAGAAATAGAACGATCGCCAGCAGTGGAACGTAAGTGATCGCCTGCCCGACGTCCGGCTCAAGCATGATCAATCCCATCGGCAGACCGAGGATGGCACACCCGATGATGAACTCTTTCCACGTAAGCTCGCCGGTGCGATGCTTGCCAAAGTATCGCGCCAGCATGAGCACCACCGGAATTTTCACGAATTCGGAAGGCTGAAATTGACCAAGGCCCGGCAGCTTGATCCAACACCGCTGGCCGTTGATCTTCATGCCGATGCCGGGAACCAAAACAATGATCAGAAGCACCAACCCAAAAATGTAGAGGAACGGCGCGATGTCGACCAGTCGACGGTAATCACTGAAAGCGATGGCCAACATCGCAATCAAAGCGACCCCCAAACCAATGAGTTGCTTTTGCCAGAACGTTTCGGCCGGCAGGGCATTGCGAATCTCCCACGCGCCGAAGCAGACGATGCCGATCGCGATCACCGCAATCAGCCAATCGAAATCACGAAACGTCTTTTTTTGAATTATGGCAACCATGAATGTTGGGTGCGCACGCCGTTGGGTACGCACGCTCTGGCGTGCAGCAGACCGGAGGCCTGGGTACCGTCTATCTAATTTTTAGCGCTATGGCGTTCTTGGGCGGCTCAGCCTGACCGCGGGTCTTCGCATAATAGACATCATAGACACCGCGCACCGCCGGGGCCGCATATGTCGCTCCGAACCCAGAATTTTCAATCAATGCAATCACGGAAATCTCGGGTTTGAACGCCGGAGCGTACGAAACGAACCACGAGTGATCTTTGTTCGCGCCGACGTCTTTGCCGAGTCCAACGACTTGCGCCGTGCCTGTCTTTCCGGCGATATCAAAACCCGCCATCTTGATTCCCGCGCCTGTGCCGCCGTTATTAACTACCCCCCACATGCCTTCGACGACGAGCTGGTGCTGATCATCGGGAATCGGAACCACCTTCGGATTAGGTCGCTGCGGATCCAGAGATTGAAAGGCGTGCGTCGGACGATAATCAGGATCACCCTCGCGGCCGATGGCCTTCAATTCCTTGAGCAAGTGCGGAATGAAAAGTTTGCCGCCCATGCCGACCCCCGCTACCGTTCGCAGCATCGAGAGCGGCGTGACGATGTCATAGACCTGGCCGAACGATGCATACACTGTATCGATGTCGCGCCAATCGGGATCGCGCGGATTCATTTTCGCTTTGAATTCAGGCGACGGCGTAAAGTTAGTAGTCTCGTGCGGCAGGTCGATACCGGTGCGGCGGTTCAAATCGAACTCGTCAACCATCTCCATGATTCCCTTGATGGTCATCTTCAGTCCGAGCCGATAGAAGTATCCATCGCAGGAGCGAGTAATGGCGGTGCGCAAATCCGGCGTGCCGTGATTGCCCATGCAG
>DATLVM010000022.1:0-8207 GCA_035577445.1 Pyrinomonadaceae bacterium | reverse complement strand
CGCCCTTGCTCCTGTTCGCGATTGCGCTGCCCTTGCTCGGCGCGTTGCTGATCCTGACGCTGCCGCTCTGCCTGCCGCTGCTCTTCGCCTTGCCGGCGCTGCTGCTCTTGAGCCTGACGCTCACTGTTGCGCCGCTGCTCTTCGCCTTGGCGACGTTGCTGCGCCTCATCGTTCTGGCGGCGCTGCTGAGCCTCGTCGTTCCGGCGACGTTGCTGTGCCTCGTCATTTTGGCGACGCTCATTCTCCTGCTGGTTGTTCTGTCTTTGTTCGTCCCGGCGTTTGCCGCGGTCCCATTTGCCGCCGTCATCCTGGGCCAGAGCCATCGACGTCGAGCCCATCCCAAGCAGGAGTCCTAGTGCGAGGTAACTCAGATATCTGGTTTTCATGGCTGATCTCCTTATAGGGGAAAACTGAGGAGAGGTTGTTCGCCGTCGTCTAGCGCAATTATTATTCCAGCGAGCATCTTTATCTCTGAGGCTCGCAATCTCCGGTGATCGATCCGAGTTTGAAACACCATATCGTTGTGCCCACAGACGGTATCGGGCACGAATTAATTCATTAGTCGGAAATCGCGGCGCGATCCGCTGTGCCCAGCACGCAGGAGTCCGCTATCATTCACGCGCACTTTCGCTTATATTTAGATCAAACAAAATAATCAGGAGAGACTTATGAAGTTCTTTTTGGATACTGCCAATCTGGACGAGATTCGTCAGGTCGCCGCGATGGGGCTATGCGACGGGGTAACCACTAATCCGACGCTCGTATCAAAGGAAGGTAACGTGGATTTTAAGACCCACGTCGGCGAGATTTGCAAGATCGTATCCGGTCCGGTGTCCGCCGAAGTCACCACCGAAGATCGCGACGAGATGCTCAAGCAGGGCCGCGAGTACGTGAAGATTGCCCCGAACGTGGTCATCAAGTGCCCGTTAACCAAAGATGGTTTAGAGGCCACGCGCATCCTCAACGACGAAGGAATCAAGGTTAACGTGACGCTTTGCTTCTCTGCCGCCCAGGCGGTCTGCGCAGCTAAGGCCGGCGCCTCGTTCATCAGCCCCTTCCTGGGTCGTCTCGACGACATCGGCGACAACGGTTTAAGACTGCTGGAAGAGATTATTGAGATCTACGACAACTACGAATGGAAGACTGAGGTGCTGGCCGCCAGTCTCCGCCATCCGATTCATGTGATCGAAGCCGCCCGCATGGGTGCCGACATCGCGACGATGCCATTCAAAGTGTTCCAGCAGTTGCTGAAGCATCCTCTCACTGACAAGGGACAAGAGCAGTTCCTTGCCGACTGGAAGAAAACCGCCGCAGCGAAAGCTTAAGGCAGAGGTCCGGGATCAGAAGTCAGATGTCAGTAACAGAATCGAAAGGTGGGCTGACATCTGATTCAGGTTTCAACTATGGTGTGCGCGAATCTTCTCTGACGTCTGACCTCAGACCTCTGACGTCTGTCGTTCAGGCCCGTAAACTAACCAAGGTCTACGGCAAGCAGAACGCGGTGGACGGGATCGAATTCGACGTCCGCCGTGGGGAAGCGTTCGGCTTGCTTGGTCCAAACGGCGCGGGCAAATCGACGACGATGCGCATGATCGCTTGTCGGACGCCGCCAACGTCGGGCGAGCTATCCGTTGAAGGACTTGATGTGCGCACGCGCGGTCGCGAGATTCGATCGCTTATCGGTGTTGTGCCTCAGGACAACAACCTCGATCCCGATCTGAACGTCTTCAAGAACCTAATCATCTACGCGAGTTATTACCGAATCCCGAAGAACAAAGCCGCGGCACGCGCCGACGAATTGCTTCACTTCATTGGCATGTCTGGTCGCGCCGACGCGAGAATAGACGAGCTATCCGGTGGGATGAAGCGGCGTTTGATGATCGCGCGCGCACTGCTGCACGAGCCGCGTATCCTGGTGTTGGACGAACCAACAACCGGGTTAGATCCGCAGGTGCGTCAGGAGATTTGGCAGAAGCTGGAAGAGCTGCGGCGCGTTAGCGGCGTCACGATCATTCTTTCGACACACTATATGGACGAGGCTGAAAAGCTCTGCGAGAGATTGGTGGTGATTGATCACGGGAAGATTTTGGCGTCGGGCACGCCGCGCGATTTGGTGCTTTCGAAGGTTTCGCGCTATGCGCTCGAAGTGCGCGACGTTGGCGATTTGCCGCTTGAGGTGGCCGATAACGGCATTAGCGGTGTCGCGCGTAACAACGCGCATTTCTATTTCGCGCCTGAGGCTGAGATGCTCACGCCCTTAATGCATCAGTATGAAGGCCGCCGCAGAATGATTCGATTGTCGAATCTCGAAGATGTGTTTCTCCAGCTTGTGGGTGATAACAGCGACGCGGAATCGTAACTCCGGTGGGCGTTAATAGTGTCTGACGAAATCTCAGTTCAGGTTCTCAAGTATGACGGCTCTCATTATCGCCGATGGGCGGGCCGTCTCTCGCGACGTGAAGGATCGCTTATCCAGCTGGATGCCGCGTTTTCAGTGGATGCTTATCATCCCTTGCTGGGAGAAATCCCGCGCGGCACTCGATTGATCGAGTACTACTGGCTCGATCGCTGGTACAACGTTCTGAGATTTCTAAATGATGACGCCACCACGAAGCATTTTTACTGCAACATCACCACGCCGCCAAAGCTGGAGGGCCAAACACTGACTTACATAGATCTTGATTTAGATATTCTGGCACTCCCGGATTTCTCTTATCAAATTCTTGACCTGGATGAATTCGAAGCAAATGCCAAAACGTATGGTTATCCGGAAGAGGTTCACACTAACGCCCACATCGCCGTCGATACGCTAAGGCAAATGATTGAAGCCCGCGAGTTCCCTTTTTCGACCAGCATCGAACCGCGTAGCTATTTCGTATGAGATCTTC
The DNA here is from genome assembly GCA_035577445.1 of Pyrinomonadaceae bacterium. Lineage (GTDB taxonomy): Bacteria > Acidobacteriota > Blastocatellia > Pyrinomonadales > Pyrinomonadaceae > UBA11740. The sequence continues at coordinate 5,319 of DATLVM010000022.1, read as the reverse complement.
CATCGCTCAAATAAATCTCCGCGACGCGTTGGCCATCTGGCGGCGCAACGTGATCGTTCACTTGCGTGTTTGGAAGCTGAATCTCGTCGCCCCGGTCATCGAGCCAGTCATTTCCGTGCTCGGCTTCGGATTAGGTATCGGCGCCCTGGTGGCAGCGAAAGTCTCGGGTGTCTCCTATCTCTCATTCGTCGGCGCCGGCCTGCTGTCCATCACTGTGCTCATGCGGGCGATGTTTGAGATGACTTACGCGTCGTATTTCAAGATGGTCTATCAATCCACCTACGACGCGATTCTCGCGACGCCCGTCGATGTCGAGTCGCTGGCCTTGGGCGAAATCATTTGGGCGCTAACGCATGCGCTGTTCGACACGATCATCATCATGACAGTTTTGGCGCTGTTCGGCGCCGCGACTTTCCCCTGGGCTCTGCTGGCGCCTTTGCCGTTGCTGGTCGGCGCAACGTTCATGGCGGGACTATCGCTCGGCATTACAGCGCACACGCGCGACATTGACGCTTACAACCTGGTGATGGCGCTTTTCTTTTCCACCATGTATATCTCGGGCGCGTTCTTCCCGCTGGAAGTTCTGCCGAAGTGGATACAGATAACCGCGCGCATTCTGCCGCTCACTGAATCGATCGAGTTAACCCGCGCCTTTCTGACCGGCCGGTTCCTGCCACGCCATCTTTACGCGGGGATTTATCTGGTAATATCAGCAGTCGTGGCTTGCGAGTGGGCCCTGCGGAGTTTGCGGAAGCGAATGGTCGCGTAATTGTCACTAGTCAGTTGTTAGTTGTCAGTTGTTTCCTGTCCCAGTAACTGACAACTAACCACTGACAACCGACTACTGACCAAACACTGATGTCGACCCAGAAACAACAGAAGCAATCCAAACTTGATCAATTACACGATCGTGCGCAGCAAGCCGAGCAGGGCGGCGGCGCGGCGCGCGTCGAGAAGCAACACGCCGCCGGAAAGATGACCGCACGTGAGCGTGTCGAGTTTTTGCTCGACGACGATACATTTCAGGAATTCGATAAGTTAGTCGAGCATCGTTCCCAGGACTTTGGTTTGGACAAGCAAATCTATCCGGGCGACGGCGTGGTTACGGGACACGGTTTGATCGACGGTCGCAAGGTCTTTGTGTTCGCCCAGGACTTCACCGTCTTTGGCGGTTCCCTTTCCGAAACGCACGCGGAAAAAATCTGCAAGGTAATGGATCTCGCGATGAAGGTCGGCGCGCCAATCATCGGTTTGAATGATTCAGGCGGCGCGCGGATTCAGGAAGGCGTTGTCAGTCTCGGGGGCTACGCGGACATCTTCCTGCGCAACACGCTGGCATCCGGGGTTGTTCCTCAAATTAGCTGCATCATGGGCCCGTGTGCGGGCGGCGCGGTTTACAGCCCCGCGATCACCGACTTCAACATCATGGTGAAGGACACGTCCTACATGTTCATCACCGGGCCTGATGTGATTAAGACTGTGACGCACGAAGATGTGACGAAGGAAGAACTCGGTGGCGCCGCGACGCACAATCGTAAGTCCGGCGTCGCGCATTTTGCTGCCGACTCAGACGAGCATGCACTGCGGATGGTGCGCGAGCTGCTTTCGCTTATTCCTTCGAACAACCTCGACGATGCCCCGCGGGCTGCGCCAAGTGATTCGCCGGATCGAGCAGAAGTAAAACTGAATTCGATTGTCCCCGAGGCTTCAAACCAGCCTTACGACGTCCGCGAAGTGATCGACTTAATCGTTGATGACGGCTATTTCTTTGAAGTCCATCGCGATTACGCGCCGAACATTGTCGTGGGATTCGCGCGGCTCGATGGACGATCGGTCGGCATCGTCGCGAATCAACCGGCGTTTCTGGCCGGCGTGCTGGACATCGACAGCTCGATCAAAGGCGCGCGGTTCGTGCGCTTCTGTGACTGCTTTAACATTCCCATTGTGACGTTCGAAGATGTGCCGGGTTTCCTTCCCGGCATTTCGCAGGAGCACGGCGGCATCATCAAGCACGGCGCGAAGCTTCTTTTCGCGTACGCCGAAGCGACTGTGCCGAAGGTTACTGTCATCACGCGCAAGGCTTACGGCGGAGCGTACTGTGTGATGGGCTCGAAACACATTCGCACTGACATCAACTTTGCCTGGCCGTCGGCCGAGATTGCGGTGATGGGAGCTGAAGGAGCGGTTGATATTCTGTATCGCCGCGAAATCGCTGAGGCATCAGATAAAGCGTCGGCCCGCCGATCCCGTGTGAATGAGTTCGAAGAAAAGTTCGCGAATCCTTACATCGCCGCTGAACGCGGCTTCATTGATGAAGTGATTGAACCTGCGCAAACTCGTCCCAAGTTGATCCGTGCCCTCGCGTTGCTCGAGAACAAGCGCGACACAAACCCTCCGAAGAAGCACGGAAATATCCCTTTGTGAGAGTCGTCTTATTAGATTCCGCCACTGCCGTTCGCGCTATGAGAATTCGGTTCCGGGCTACGATTCTCTTTGGGAGGTGGCTGGCTAATTTGCAAATCAAACCATTTCTGAATACTCGGCGTGTCTCTCTCTTTTATGACCTTTCGCCTACTCAATTTGTCGATAAGAGTGTGTGATATGTCGCCGAGCCGTTTAAAGTCGAGTGAGCCTGCAATCGGAAGCATCATTTTCGGCACATCTTTAGTCGCCACAATCTTCGTGAACTCAGTGAGAGAAAAGCCAGGTGGTTGACGTTCCACGATTGTCCGATCTTCGCATAACCGCGTTAGTATGGCCTCGGCACCCTGATCTGTGGAAAGAAAATCAACCCAACGCTCATCGGATCGCTCTCTGATCCACAAGAAGAGAAAGACGCCGCACGCCAATGCTGTCAGAGCCGCGAGCCGCCTGAGGATTCGGCCGTCAGCACGATTCAGCTCAGCATTTTTTTGTCTTGGTACTTGCTCCTCTGATGATTTTACGCTCGCATCAAACGATGCCAAAGACTCTTGGGTTGCCGTAAGAAACTTATTAAGATCGGTCTTTACGGTCTTTAAAGTTGGGTTTTTTGGGTCGATGGAATTCAAAGCTGTCGCGTCACTAGCTAATTGCTTATTCAGTTTTGCACTTTTTGCTTTAATACCCCGAAGGAAATCAGGTTCGGTGGATTCAAAAATATGCACGCCCGTTTCAAGTTCTTCATCGATCTCATCAGTTGGAGACTGCTGCGATTTCAGTTCTTTATCAAACTGACCCGGTCTGACTTTTGCATAGAGACCCTCGAGGGTTTTAGTGCCCACGTCACGTGAGCTTAAGAAAGGGAATGCAGAAACATACACTCGGTAAACGGAATCGACGTCCGCCTCTTTTGTAAGCCGCAAATCGCGCAGCATTCCCACGCTCAAACGTGAGAACGTCTCCCGACTTTCCAAGTCAGTCAACTCTGCTCTCAAAATCACAGCTTGCGAATGCGCCCACGCGGACGCGCCATCCTCCAAGTAAAGACTAATCACCGACTTATACAGCGGGTTTTGTCTAAAACTTCCGAGCAAGGAAAAGAGCAGTAAACAGACTGTTGCTACAAGAGCCGAGGTAATCTTTGGCAGAGCGTATTTTCCTTTCAGATAACTCTTAAATCGCTCGGCGGGAATGGTTGGGGATTCGACATTCCTCGGTGTTTGCAATCTAGCGAGGACATCAACAAGGGCCGCCACTTGATTTATGGGAAGCAACTGAGATGAAAGCGAGAAGTCTCGATCTAGTCTCTCGAGGGTCTTTTTGACCTTACCAAAGTTACTTGCTTGATCCTCATCGACAAACTGACCGCCGGTTTTATCAGGATGAAAGGCAGCCAATCGACTGACAAGTACGCCGCGTAAACTCTCCGGGTCGCTCGCCTCGACCTCGATACCGAGGCTTTCTAAATCACGCCTTAATTCATCCGAGAGAATCATCCAACTTCCCGATCGTTCCTCAGTGAAACGGAAACCCTAGAATCCGCTCTATCACCTCTAATTCGATGCTCCGGCGGCGCCACCATACTCTTGCAGACATTATCGGTCCACTCGCGTCTCACACATCGCCCGACACGGTGTTTGTTTCAGACTAGGTACGGTCGATTTACTATGGTGCGATCTTCGTCGCTGGATCGCTCCAGCCGCTTTGGCCTACGGAGTTGATTGCGGCTACGCGAATCCAATAGCGCTTGCCGCTAACCAATCCGCTCAGTGTGTATTTTGATTTCGTCGAGACGCCGGAGTGTCTCCAAGCATTTGGTTGATCTTCGCTTAGCTCGATGATGTAACTCTTTGCTCCCGCGACCGTGTCCCAGGACGCATCGAGTTCGCCATCGCGATCTCCGACAGTTACATCGAGAGCCGAAGGCACCGCGGGTGGTTCCGTCGTGGTGCTCGCTGCGGCGCGCGTGTCCAGTCCGGCGCTTTGAATCTTTGCTTCGTCGCCGGCGGAAACGCTGTCGACGTATGACGCGAGCTGCGCCATCACCGCATCGAGTTGATCTTCCAACGCTCCCAGTTCAGTGGTTTGTGTCTTACGAAGCTGGGTCGTGGCATCAACTTCACTTGCTTTGCTCTCCGCCGCATTGATGAGTGCGGTGACATCGGCAAGCGCTGGGTGTGGATTGGGAAAGTTTGGATTTCCCGTTATTGAACCTATAACTTGTCGGCCTTTGGCAATCTTGGCTCGAATGGATAAGCCGCGGAAATTGAGTTTGACTTTGGGCATCTGAGGTTCCCTTTCAGAGGAAAAGGTTAGGTGGAACTTCTACTAAAGAACGCCGAGAATTTAGCGCCAAACCGCCGCCTTGGCAAGAATTATTTCTAGGCAGGCTACTATTGCGTTTTATAGTAGGTTACATGCATTAGCGATTGAAATCAGGTCAGAATCGTGCGAAATGACGCTCCAGCGAATGCGTTTACTATAATTGCAAACGCAATATCGATACTTGCAACTGCGTTTGTAGCGAGTGCGCATGCGCTGTGAGTAAGTGCAAATGCATTACGCGTGATTGCAGATGCAATTAGGAGAGCAGCATCTGCAATTCGTCGCGTCTCGAATGCGCTTGGAGCACGAGCGAAAGCAATTGCGGGCGACGTTGTCACAATTCTAACTGTCTCGGTTGCAATTAGGTGTTTCGCTGATGCCTTTGACCGCGTTGCAAATGCATGGAAGATGACTCCAATTGCAAATCATCTCGTTGAAGAGGATTATCACTAATGGCTATGCACAATCCACCGCATCCGGGTGAGTTCATCACCGAGGTTTACCTCAAGCCAAACAACCTTAGTGCTCGCGAGTTGGCTGCCAAACTTGGTGTAGCTGCTTCCACTCTTCATC
>DATLVM010000021.1:0-4177 GCA_035577445.1 Pyrinomonadaceae bacterium | reverse complement strand
CGAGCGCGGCGCGCGTAATCCTGGATCGACGGCTCGAGAACGCTGAGTTGAATCGGCTGGCAAGCAGTGCAGCGCCCGGTCAACGAGTCGACCGAATCAGGCTTGTGGCAAGTCGGACAGACGGTTGTCGTTGCTGGAGCGATTGGGTCGGGGGCCATGTTTCGAATCGAGAATTGATTTCAGGATCCTGCGCTCTGAGAATCGCTGCCCTGGTTCGTTGGCCGCGGATGTTATTGACGAATCAGAGGAAAGTAAAGGCTAATCTTTCGCGTCTGGCGCGAAACTTCTAAAGCTGCCGAAGCTCTAGCAGGCTGCCGAAAAAGTTCCCGCTCCCTTTGGGCGCGCAATAACATACTTGACTATTCAAGCAGAGAACCTTTGGGGATAATGGGCGTCAATGCTGTGTCAGAACCGCGAGCGGTAGCGACCGGATCAAGAAGTCCCGCAGGGTTTCTAAAGGTTCCTCCTGATCCGGTCGCTACCGCTCGCGGTTCTGACACGATGCCGATATTTTGAATAGTCAAGTATGTTATCGCCTTTGGGAGAGGGAGCTTTTCAGCAACCTCAAATGGATCAGTTTTCGCAGAACCGAATTTGTTGGTCGTAGATGCCTGTGCAAATCGTTCCCGGCATTTCTATCTTTTCGCATTTCGCTTTGGTCCAATCAACGAATATGTTCTTCACCCCCGACGGAACGCCATCGCAGAATCCAGGGCTGGAGGCGCTTGCCGGCAAGCAGCCGAGCACGAAATCTTCGTTGGCGCCTTGAGCCTCGAAGTCGAACACGCCCAGCTTGAATCCGCGCGTGAGCCCTTCATCGATACAACCCTGTTGGTTCGTCGTCTTCCCGAACACCGCGCCTTCCTGCATCTTGGCGGCTGACTGTTGCGAAGCCTTCTTACTCGAGCCGGTTAACCACGACGCGATCGTGACAACGATTGCGATAATTACGATCCCTCCCACAATCAACAGAGCAAGAATAATTCGTTTGGTTAATCTGTGAATTATTTGCATGTCAAAGGTTAATCGATTCCGGCGACCTGGCTGCGGCGTTCGAGCAACAGTGTGTCCCGCCACATGCCGTTGAGTTTTCCGATGCTTTCGCGGCGACCGACTTCGTGGAAACCACAGCCTCGATGCAGCCCGATCGTCGCGGCGTTGTCGGGAAACACTGAAGCCTGCAGCGTCCAAATGCCGTTCTCTTCAGATTCGGAAATCAGTTTTTCGAGCAGCGCGCGACCTACACCTTTGCCGCGACTATCGCCCGCTACGTAGACACTGACTTCGGCAACACCCGAGTAAACCTGGCGGCGTGAAACAGGACTGAGTGCCGCCCATCCGACGACACGGTCACCTTCACGTGCGACTAGCCTTCCGAATCGATGATGGCGGCCGTCCCAGTCGTGCCATGACGGCGCTTCCGTCTCGAAAGTCGCGTGGCCGGTGGCAATGCCTTCGAGATAAATCGACCGCAGTGCGGGCCAGTCATTGGGTTGCATTGCCTCGATAAGCAAGGTCGACATCGGCGTTATGAAATTGTTCGGCTGAATTAGAGTATGACTCAAGCCCCGAAAACAAAAAGCGAAATATTCTGGTTGACCGGAGCTGGTTGACGCTATAAACTACTTTGCGAGACAAAGAGGAGTGAGATCTCTCGCAGCGCGAGCGGTCCTCATGAATCCACGAGATGCATAATTGCGCAGTAACGCGCTACAATCAGCCGCGATGAGCCTGTTGGAAAAGATTAACTCGCCCGCCGACCTGCGTCGGTTGCGTCCCGATCAGCTTCAAGACGTAGCCGAAGAAATTCGCCATTACATTCTGGAAACCATGTCCCGCGTGGGTGGTCACACCGGCGCATCGCTCGGCGCGATTGAGTTGGCCGTGGCGATGCATTACGCGTTTGATACGCCGCGCGATCGACTGGTCTGGGACGTTGGCCACCAGGCTTACGCGCACAAGATTCTGACTGGCCGTCGCGATCAGCTTCCATCGATCAAGCAGTATGGCGGGCTCAGTGGGTTCCTGCGTCGTGATGAATCTGAGTACGACACGTTCGGGGCGGGCCACGCGTCGACTTCTTTGTCCGCGGCCCTGGGAATGGCCATCGCGCGCGATCGAAAAGGTGAGGACCACAATGTCGTCGCTTTGATCGGCGATGCCTCGTTGGCCGGCGGCATGGCGATGGAAGCGGTCAACCAAGCCGGACATTTGAAGACTCGCTTGATCGTTGTGCTGAACGACAACGAAATGTCGATCGCTCCGGCGGTGGGCGCGCTTACCGGATATCTCAATCGCATTCGCGAAGCGCACGGCTATCATCGCTTCAAAGACGAGGTTGAAGAGAAGCTGCTGTCGATTCCTTCCGTGGGCTCGCGCTTACATCATGCGGCGAAGGCGATGAAGGATGCGATCGCCGCGGCGGTTCTGCCGGGTGCGCTGGTGAACGAACTTGGATTCAAGTACATCGGCTATGTTGACGGTCACAACGTGCGCGCGCTGGTCGCGGCGTTGAACGAAGCGAAGCAGATCAAAGATGGCCCCGTCATCGTCCACGCGTTAACGACGAAAGGCAAAGGTCATCCGGCCGCAGAGAGCGATTACTACAAATGGCACGCGACCGGCCCTTTCGATCTGAAAACCGGCAAGCCGATCAAATCTGCCGTGACCGCGCCGACGTACACGAAAGTTTTCGGTGACACGTTGTGCGAGTTGATGGCGAAGGACGAAAAGATCGTCGCGCTGACGGCCGCCATGCCCGACGGCACTGGTATCTGCGAAGCGCTTACGAAATTTCCGGATCGTTCATTCGACGTTGGCATCGCTGAGCAGCATTGCGTGACTTTCGCCGCGGGTCTGTCAGTCGAAGGATTGAAACCCGTGTGCGCAATCTACTCAACGTTCCTTCAGCGCGCCTTTGATCAACTGGTCCATGACGTTTGTATTCAGGATCTGAATGTGAAGTTCTGTCTCGATCGTGGCGGCATCGCCGGCGGCGACGGCCCGACGCATCACGGTCTGCTCGACATCGCTTATCTGCGCGGTGTGCCGAACATCGTCTTGATGGCGCCGAAAGACGAAGGCGAAATGCGCGACATGCTCTTCACCATGACCGAACATATCGGGCCGGCGGCGATGCGTTATCCGCGCGGCAACGGCATAGGCGCCGACATTAGCCGCGCTCCTGAAAGACTCGAAATCGGCAAAGCTGAACTGCTACGCGACGGCGGCGAAATCGCTATAGTTGCGTACGGCTCGATGGTTCATCCTTCACTGAAAGCCGCGGAAAATCTCGCTAAAGACGGTATTGAGACGACCGTCGTCAATGCCCGATTCGTTAAGCCGCTCGACAGTGGACTGTTACTCGCGTTGGCGCGCACAAAGCGGCTGATCGTGACCGTCGAAGAGGCCTATCTCGCCGGCGGCTTTGGCTCTGCGGTGGTTGAACTGCTGGAAGAGAATGGCTTGCAGGACAAAGTGCGCGTGGTGCGGATGGGAATTCCCGATCGCATCGTCACGCATGGCGATCCGAAGCTGCTGCTCGCCAAGTATGGGCTGGACGCTGACGGCATCTACACGCGCGTGAAAGAATCATTCGAAGTGATCGAAGACCGGCGCGCGAAGCATCAAAAAGTCACAGTCTGACAATTCCTGTCACTTCAAAATCATTCGTCGCAAAAGATTGTTGACCGCGTCACGATCGCATGGCATTATGCGCGTGGCACCAAGAAAACTTCCGACATCATTCTTGAATGCCTGCCCTAATCTCCTCCAAAAGAAAATAACTCGGTAGGATCTTTTCCCCCGGATCTTTTCGATGAAGCTCGCGCGGTGCGGCGCGAGGGAAAGGTCGGCCTCCATTGAAGAGACAATTCTTTTTCGAACGCGAATGCGTTCACCGCGATGACGGCGCGGATGGTGAAGTTTATAACGGAATGTTTTTTGTTCAGGCGCTGCAACGGCTGCAAAGCGATGACGCGGTGAAGGCTGCCGGAAAAGTGTCCCCGTTTTTCTGGGCGGATGCGCCCAGAGTAGTGGTCTGGCTGTGCAAAGAGTGCGCGACCGAGTTGCGCCTCGTCGACAGTCCGCGCGCGGTTTTGCAGGCGGGGAAGGTAGCATGATCCGGACTGCGGCTGCATACGCAGACTGAAGTCTACGTTACAATCTGCGCATGCAG
>DATLVM010000020.1:0-9603 GCA_035577445.1 Pyrinomonadaceae bacterium | reverse complement strand
CGATGCCGGTCGTGGTCGTAATGCCGAGCGTGCCGCTGAAGTTGATCGTCGTTCCCGTATTTGTCGTCAGATTTACGGCCGTGTTGGTCGTCGTACGCAGCGTTTGACTGCCCGTGAAGTTGATCGTGCCGGAGGTGTTGCTATTGATGAGGATGCCGGTGCTGCCGACGGCGCTGTCATTGATGATTGCGCCTACATCAATCGTCCCCGCCGTAAGCGGGCGATTCTGAATCGAGACTTGCCGCTGTGCGGCGTTGGCGGTGATGGTATTCGTGTTGTTCAGCGAGATTGCCGTCGTGCCATTGTTGACATCGAGACCCGTCCCGTTGCCGCTGATCGTGCTGTTCGTGACCGTAATCGTCGCCGTGCCATTGTCCACATCGAGGCCGCTCGCGTTGCCGCTGATCGTTGCGTTCGTGATCGTGACTGTGCCAGTCATGCTCGTGAGGTGCAGGCCGGAAGCTGTGTTGTTCTGAATTGTCACCGTGTTGGCGGTTAAGCCTGCGTGCGAAGCGCCGGCAATGCCGTCGCGGGTCGCGCCGGTGACGGTCAGGCCCTCGACCGTGTTGCCGTCGTTGAGGGTGATGGCGTCGCTGTTCGCCGTTGTATTCGTAATCTGCGGATTCGTGCCCCCGGTCGCCGGCAATACTGTACTGCCCGATGGGGTGCTCAGACCCGTAATGATTTCGATGCTCGCCGGCGCTCCCTGGCCGATCAGCTTCTGGCCACTCAGCAGAGTAACGCCGCCCGTGTAGTTGCCAACTCCCGTATAAATGAAGATGTTGTCGTTGGCCTTCGGATGCTGCGGCGGGCCGGCACCGGCATCGTTGACCGCCTGAAACGCGGCCAGGGTTGAAAAAGGTTGGGCCAGGGTCCCGCAAGGCGTACTGATGGTGGTGCAAGCTGCCGCATCGTTCTTGACGAACCAAATCATCCCAGTGACGGTGATTCTGACCGTCGCGATCGCCTTCGAGCCGCTCTGATTCGACGCATACTTAAAAGTGTCTGTCCCGGTAAAGCCCACCTTGGGATCGAAGATGAAGCTGCCATCTGATTGGATGGTGATGGTGCCACCCTGCGCTGTGGGCGTCGAGCTGCCGACCGATGTTTGCTCCAAACCTGTGGAAGCACCATAGCTCGACACAGTCAACCCCGTGTTGTTGCCGGTGTTGGGATTGAAGTCGTTGGCGAGAACACCCTGGGCCAGGGGAAGGTTGATATTGACGTTGCCGATCGTCGAATAAGCATCATCGCCCGCCGCTACTGCCGAGCCCGAGATGATCGTAGTGTGTGGATCGACGGTGTCAGTGAATTGCAGACCCGAAACATCAGCCCCGGTGTTGTTAGTAATCGTCGTCGTGTAAGTAATCGTGTCGACTCCGGGATCAGCCTTCGTGTCTGAATCGACGTCGGTCGTGATCGTTCCAGTCATCGTGGCCGTGACGGACCCAACCGGCGGCGCGGCGACCGGCGGATTCACAAAAACGTCCTTCGCCGCAGCTTTAGTCGTGCCACTCTGAGTCGCGGTCGAGGTACTACTCTGCTCTGACCTCTGACCTCTGATCTCTGATCTCTGCGTTCCCGCCATCGCCGCAATCGGCGTGATCAGGATCGAAAACGCGAGCAGAAGCGAAGTAAACACTCTGCGACTGTGAGGTGTAATGGACGTTGATTTATTCACGGGTGGACTCCCTGTTGTAGTGACAAACGCTGTTGGCTAATTGATTCAAACGGTGGTTGGACAAGTGCTAAAGCAATTTCGATGAGTGACAAGAGTAATACGGAGCAAGCAATAGGTCAACGAAAAAGGTGAGAAATTGGCATTAAACGGCAACACTGATTGATTTGTGTGCGACTCGTATAGCAAACTAACCCGACGCCGCTCGTGACAACCGCGCCAAGTCGGCTATCGCCAGGGCCTTTCCGAGTTGGGGGCGATGTGGAGCGGTCGGTTAATCCGTTATGGAAACCGTATCCGTAGGACAAATCGTCCGCTTACCACATGGCGAGCCCGTGAGGGTTGAGACCGTCTATGAAGACGGCTTCGCCGGGGTTAGATACATCGACGGTGACCGAAAGGGGACTCTGGCTTTGTGTCAGGTCTCGAAACTTATACTCGACGACTCATTCGAGAGCCACGGGCAAATAGAGCCTAAAGACTAACCTGCTATATTGCTTATCGTTCGCCCTTTTTCACGTAATCTGGTGTGTCCTGAGATCGAATCGGCCCATTACTGTTTGTGCTGGCATTCGGATCGGATCGGAACGATCTGAGTCGAGATCAGAACGATCCGCGTCAGTATCTCGAAAGAGATCGCTTCGCAAGCTATTCAGTTAAGTGAAATCCGAATTCAAATGGGGATCAGTTGACGTGGTGATCAGAGCAGCGGCGATCGTGATCACATTGATTGATGTCGTGGCATCGCAGCAGCAATAACGCGCAGCGATTCGGAGACGACTGTCTACGGCGGTGGGCCGTCGCCAATAGCTACGGTGTCGGGCTCGCTTGCGCTCGCGCCTTCGCGCGGCGATCCCTAAAAGCTTTGTCAGCGATCAAGTCCTTAACAACCACATAATTCAAAGAACCACCCTGTCCCGCAGCAAACGCACGGACTTCAAACTCCGCGCACGTCAGGGTCTTCATTTGATTGTCCATTCCGACATAGGCATCCCATTGGTCAGCCGCGGGAAGAGTTGTGCCTTCGATGAATTTCGCGACGAACTTGTCAACGTGTGAGTATGCGGGACCGGTATAGTTCACCGTGTACTCGAACACTCGTCCATCTATCAACCGCACTGTCGTCTGGCTTATTCCGGGAAACTTTTCTTTCAATTGGTATCGCTCCGGTGTAAGTACCACGCTTGCAGTTCCGAATCGAGTGACGCCGCTCGTACTCGCGCGAACTTCCGGATCGTCGTTGCTGCCGGGAAACAAAGCCAACAGTTCCTCGGTGGACATTCCCAGCCTGACTCCGTTGACAGTCGGCGCGCCGGCAAGTTTCAGCGTGCAGGGCTCCTTTTCCCGATTGGTGTTTTCCTGATTGGGGTTGGGCGGAGTCGGGGTTGACGTGGATTGAATCTCAGCGTTCTGGTTGACTGCGCGTTCCGATCCGGCTGATTTTGAAGCCGAGCATGCAAGTGAGACCAGAACCAGGAATGATGCGAGCGCGATGAATGATTTCATGATCGCTATGATGCCATGAGGAGTTAGTCAGTACCACCTCTCATTAGCAATTGGCTTTAGCCAGGTGCTAATGGGAAAACAAAACCGCCGGCGCGATCATTACTGATCACCCCGGCGGTTTTTCTTTTCCTGCCTACTGCAGTCTGCTTCCTGCCTGCTGCTTTTCTATGTTCGCGGCGGGAAAACTCCCTGCAGCGCGATACAAAAATAGAAAGTCAGGTACGGCATCATGTTGTTGTGCGGTTGGTCGCCGCCGGCCGGGCTAATGATATTGGGATCAAGTTGGACTATTGCTCCCGGTACGGCATACATTCCGATGCCGATGCCCTTAGCGAACAACTCGTTGGCGGGCGATGAGTCGTTTCCATCGCCTTTCGAGTCCGCCCACGCGTGCGAGTGTGAAGGTATTTCTGACTCGAGCAGCGTCACTGTTTCGCTACCTCCGGTCTCTCCGAGGTCATGCAGCGAAAGACCAGGGCCCTGGCCCGGATGCATCGGCGCGCGGCCTTGCAAATCAGGCAGTGCAAAGTTTGATTTCCCGTCGCCGCCATAGGTAGTGCCGAGCAGCGAGAACAGCGCGGTGTTTTGCGAAAGCGGCAATAGCTGCCCATCGCACCAAGCCCATCCTTTGGGCGCAAAGTTAAACGGAAAAATTCTGATTTCAGCGACAAATGGATCTGCCATGAGTAAGCTCCTTAATAATGAAACCGTGTCAGAAGCCCGACCGTCAGGAAGGGCACTCTCATTTACCGACGCCCTTAGCTGACGCGCGGGCTTCGGACACTCGGCATCATGTCGGACTCGGGAAAATCCCAAACAGCGAAATAATAAAATCGACGCAAAGGTACGGTTGAAAATTGGTGTGCGGCTGACTTCCGCCCGTGGCCCCGATCGCTTGCGGAGCAAAAGTTGTAAGCGGCTGGTCGGTACCATAAGGAGAATTGCTCGCTCCTGAGTTCTTGCCCGCGAGTTGTGACTGCGGCGCCACCTGAGCCGCTACGTTGCTCGACGCTAGCACGGCATGAGAGTGCGCTGGAATCTGACTGACAGTGAGAGTTATTTCTTCGGCGCCGCCAGTCTCCGCCAGTATGAACCCATTGCCTTGGTGGATCGGCACACGGCCGCGCAGATCGGGCAACGCAAATGTCGATTCGCCGTCGCCACCATAGGTCGTCCCGATCAGTTGAAACAACGTCTCATTCTCGGAGATGGGCAGCAATTGGCCTTCGCAAAACATCCACCCTGCCGGAGCGAAGTTACCGGCAAACATTCTGATTTCGCCTACGTACGGTTGTGCCATCGAAGATTCTCCTTAATTTGGTGACGGGAAGATTCCTTGCAGCGCGATGCAGAAACTTAAGACCAGGAACGGCTGCATGTTCAGATGCGCCTGGGAGCCGCCCACATTCGCGAGAGAGTTCGGCGCCATGGCCACCAGATTCGCTGCCGCAGTATAAAGCTGCGAAGAGGTTGATTGCGCCAACAGCATCGTATTGAGGGGCGTGTTCGCCGTGGCAGCCACACTAGTAGCGTTAGCCACATGAGTATGCGTCGGTATCTCGGAAATACTAAGCGTGTGCGCCTGCTCGCCACCGCGCTCGCCCAGCGTGTGCCCGCTGCCGACATGAATCGGTACCCGGCCACGAAGATCGGGCAATGCGAAATTCACCCGCCCATCGCCACCAAAAGTCGTGCCCAGCAAACTGAACAATGCCTGGTTTTGATTAATCGGCAAAAGTTGTCCATTGCAAAGCGCCCAACCCTTTGGCGCAAAAACAAAGCTCATGATTCTGATTTCAGAAAGAAATGGTTCGGCCATAGTCGTTTACTCCGTCGAGTTAGTAACCGCGAAGTGTCTTCGGTAGTGCGAAGCCGGAAAGAAACTGGCTGGTTACGGATGATTCAGCAACCCGGTTTGAAGACCCTAAATTCTACGACAGCAAGTTGAAGCGGCGCGGATTCTAATCGCAACTGTCGCGTATTGCAAGCAAAATATTTTGCAGTAGGTGAGCGTTGATCTTTGCAAGTCGTCCTATACAATTAGACAGACAGTGGCTTAGACCAAAAATCAATCTCGGCCGCCCACAGCAGGAAAGCCAGCAAGCACCGTTATAAATTCAGCCACTCGTTGTCGAGGATCGGATTTTCGGCCATGCCCTTCCAGGATGGCTTGCGTCCTTTCGATGGCTGCGGTTTCTTCGGCGCCGGCGCCGACGGCGAAACGACCGGCGCGGTTGGTTGCGTACTGGGCGTGACACTGGGCGTCACGGCCGGTGGTGTCGCAGTCGCGGGCGCAGGCGGTGCTGTAGCCGGCTGGCTCTTTCCGGCCTGCTTTGTCGGCGGCGCCATGGTGGCTGCGTCGGCAAGCGAAAGGCGATTGATCGTCGCGACATAACCCTGGGCGCCGTTTTGATCAGGTCCAGTTGGCACTAATAACAGTTGAAATGTGCCGAGCGCCGGATGCACCAGGGTATAAGTATCCTGGCGCTGTGCGCGTGCTCCGCCCCGGAATAGCAGGGTGAAGCACTCGCCGCCCTTCGAAGCGGTCATATCGTCAATCTGCAACAACGTCACTCCCACAATGCCCTGGGTCGTGTGCAGTGCGAAGACTGAATTCAAATAACTGCGAAATGTGGCCTCGGTATAATTCGCCAAAGAATCAGCCTGGACCGGTGGCGTGTTGGCGGGATTGCCATCACGATCTTTCCATCCCTGGGCCAATAAAGTCTTAAAGGGTACGGCAGCAAAGAGCGTCGCGAGCGCTCCCAATTTGAGAAACTTACGTCGCGAACGTGACATCGGGTAACCTCCTGGAATACCGGGTGCAGAGGAGTGGGGGCGAGGACCACTGGCTGGATACGGCTCCGGCAGTCTATTATCTTTTTTCGGTTGATACAATCGTTATTAAATGATTGAAAAATGACTAATTGACATCAATCTCCGATATGAAACTACACCAGCAACAACTTAACCTGAGCGATGGTGGAACACTAAAACTTGTTCCCGTGACGGAAGCCGACAACGAATTCCTGCTGCACATATACGCGAGTACCCGGGAGGAAGAACTCGCGCAAGCAGAGTGGCAACCGGGTCAGAAAGAAGCCTTTCTCAAATGGCAGTCAGACATGCAGCGTCAGCAATACGAAGCGCGTTTTCCCGATGCCGAATACAAAGTCATTCAAGTAGACAGTCAGCGCGCGGGCCGCGTATGGGTTGGCGAGAACGATAACGAAATTCGCTTGCTCGACATTGCGCTGCTGCCCGAGTTTCAGAATCGAGGCGTCGGCAACTTGCTGCTACGCCAGCTGATAGATGAAGCCAAGAGATCGCAGAAACCACTCCGGCACATGGTGTTCATGCTGAATAGCAACGCGCATCGCTTCTATGAGCGGCTCGGTTTTGTGATGATCGAAGACCTGGGAGCTTACCGGCACATGGAGTTCAGGTCAGAACCGCCTGCGGTAGCGGGTGGGCCGGCTACTTGAAATAATTGAAGACCGCTTCGTAACGAAAGCCGTGCTCGTTCTTCTCAATAGGCACCAGGAAGATATCCATCTCGCCCATCTGCTCGTGGGTTATGCGGTACATGCGCTGCGGAACATACCTATCCAATGGGCCTTGAAAGTAGACTGAAAACCGCTCCATCCCCGAGTGTTCGTTTGGTTGCGGCAGATAGGGCTTGACGTTGACCAGTTGCAACTGAAGTTGCTCGTCGCCGAACGTCAGATCAAATTTGGTGTTGATGTGGCGGGAAAACTCTTCTTCAGTTAGCGTGGCCATGAACTATTTCGCTTCATCGTGAAGCGTCGTTAGTTTTCGGATTTCAAAACGGCGCGAGCCGGAAGGAATACTCACTACAACTTCGTCGCCTTCCTCTTTGCCCATCAGGCTGCGACCAATTGGAGACACAGTCGAAATCAAACCGGCTGGAGGGTCAGTCTCTTCCGGCGTGACTAACCTATAAGTCACCTCTTCTTCACGCTCGGCGTCATACAAAACGAGCGTCGATCCGTAACCGGCTTTGTCGTGCGGAATTCGCGAGAGATCGATCGAAGCGACTTCGCTCATGCGCTGGCGCAGCTCGCGAATGCGGGCCTTGACCATCGTCTGCCGCTGCAACGCGGTTTGATATTCCGAGTTCTCGCGCAAGTCACCGAACTCGCGCGCGCGCTTGATCTCTTTCGGCAGATGCACCCGCAACTCTGACTCGAGCTCATCGAGCTCAGCCTGTAGCTTTTGTTTGACCTCAACCGTCATCGATCTTCTCGCCCTCTCCTTTTGGGAGAAGGAACCTACCAATTAGTCTCACGCCTTGCTCTTGTCATTCAGCGCATCTTCGATTGCTTGTCGCATCAACTGTGGAGTTGAATAAGGACTGAACCCTGAGAAGTGCTTGACAATGCGACCATCGCGCCCAATCACAAAGCTCTGCGGAATCACCGATCGTCCCTGGACCGCCTGGACCAAGGGCGCCGCGAGCGTGCCATCATCCCAGATAATCTTGTATGGGATGTTCTGTGCCTTCACAAAATCTTTGACGCGGGTCGGATCATTCTGTTCGTTATAAGTCGTCGCCAGGCCCAGCACTACTAAGCCGCGCGACTTGTATTCGTTGCTCATCTTGACCAGTTCAGGCATCTCTGAACGACATGGCCCACACCACGTGGCCCAAAGATTAACTACCAGCACTTTGTTGTTATAGTCGGACAGCTTGGCTGAGTCTCCGTCCAAGGTCTTGAACGTGGTATCGCGAACATTCGGCGGCACGGCCACTGCGGTCCCGGGCGGCGCGGTTATAGTGTTGGCGCGATTCGCGGGTGCGCTGGTAATCACCACTCGATTAGTCGGAGCGTTTGTGACTGGCGTTTCGTTCGAGTTACAACTCGACAGGCCAAACGCACTAATCAGTCCAACTGTTACGAGCGTGATTACAATACGACCAGGCGTCCAGAATGTCTTTTTCGGTGCCTTGTCATTTGGCGAACTTGCAGCCATGTGTTACCTCAATTTCCTTCTACACGAAACGTCGCCACTCGCGTCAGGTCAGCGCCAATAATCGCATATTCTCCCGGCGCTAGCGAAGTGCGCGGGCGCAGTTGCATGAAAACTTCATCACCGCTCTTCCAGAGACCCAGCACCGACGGCCTGACAATCTGATCGGATGAAATCGCAAAACCAGTCAACCCGCGCTGCAAAATCGCCGTCGCGCGACGATTGCCACGCTTGAGCGTGAGCAAGACAATGAAGGGCGGATGCATGCCCGGCCGCTCCATCGTAAAGACAAAGATTCGCTGATCCGCTTTCAGCACCGTGCTTGAGTGTGGCCCCTTTAATTCGATGTAGCTGGTGCTGGTACTTTTCGCGACCTGATCGGTCTTGATGGGCGTCTCCGCTTTCTCAAATGGCAACGCGGCCAACTTATGCGGCTCATCAAGGACATAAATCAAACTGTGATCGGCCGGCGGTGCGGGAAAGAATTCTCCTGTCTGGCTGAATCCGGCCGGCAGCGCCCAGCCAAAAGCGAGAAGTGAAAGCAAGACTCCGGCTACCATTAAACGAATTTCCCTGCTGCGGTTCTGGATTCTGCATCTAACGCTACGTGACCGCGTACTTGTGGTCAAGCGTGCCTGCCATTAAACTTTTGCGGAGGATCGCAGCCGAGATCGCAAGCATCGCCGGGCACATCGTTCTTAAGTTTGGAGTACACTGGAGCACAAGAAATGACGCAGCCTTCAATCTTTTCACGTCTGGCCGCCATCGCGTTGTTACCCGCGGTTGCCTATGCAGCTTTGATTGCCCAGGACATTAGTGGCGGCGCGGGAGTTCTGCTCGCCAGCGCGGATGTCGAAGCCAAGCTGGGCAAAGGCATCTTCACCCCGGCCCAAAACAAAACGCATGCAGTCAAGACCCTGGAAAAGAAAACGGTAGCGCGTTCGGTTCGAGCAGCGCATGCGACGCGCCAGACCACCGCGAATAATCGCGAGACCAACACGAATACAAACACGAGCGGCAATAATTCGAGTGGCAACAATAACCGTTCGACGAATAATAATGTCTCGGGCGGGCCGCTCGGAGGTCCAGCGCGGCGCGTAGGTGGCTCGCTCGACGCGGAAGCTTTCAATAAGCAAGGTGATGACTTTTTCGACGCGGGCCAGTTCGACAAAGCTGCTGCGTCATATCAGAAGGCAATCAAGGAACGTCCCGATTACGAGGATGCGTATGTGAATCTCAGTGAGGCGTACTACAACCTCGGCCGCTACGACGACGCGATCAATACCGCACAGCAGGCGAT
Organism: Pyrinomonadaceae bacterium; assembly: GCA_035577445.1. GTDB lineage: Bacteria > Acidobacteriota > Blastocatellia > Pyrinomonadales > Pyrinomonadaceae > UBA11740. Next base: position 127 of record DATLVM010000020.1, on the reverse strand, counting down.
AAAGTTGAAACCGGATTATGGAGATGCTTATCGCGCCCTCGGCACTGCTTATTTGAAGACGTCGCGATCGTCAGAGGCGCTCGGTGCGCTCAAGAAAGCGCACGATCTTGATCCTAACGACGCCGAA
>DATLVM010000019.1:0-10964 GCA_035577445.1 Pyrinomonadaceae bacterium | reverse complement strand
CTTGTTGAGCCAGAAGTTATAGCCGGCAAAGCTATTGTCAGGAGGGTCATCCGGGTTGCGTCGGAGATAGCCGAAATACTGAAACAACACAAAGGCGCGATTGAACTCCTTCTGCTGCAGCAACTGGTTCTCGGCAACTTTCATCAGCACATCAGCCCGCAAAGCCGCATCCGACGGATTTGGCGACAGCTCGCTAATCAAGGTCGTGCGCTGAGTGTCAGAGAGAACTCCACCTGCATTCGAGTCGAGCGAGTTAACGAACGCGGTCGCACTCGTGAGCGCCGGATAACGCGCCAGGAACTCCGGCCGTTGCGCGAACTCCAACGCAAAACCTTGCTTGTTTGCGTCGAGCTTTGCCTGCCAGTTCCCCTGGCCAACGACGACGCCCTGTTGCACTTGCTGTGTGTCGCGGAGGAAATCATTCAAACGCACAGGCACAGGAACGGCCGATGAATTAATGTCGCCGAAGGCCGCCTTGTTCATCCGATAAACGTAATAGCCCGTCTGCTGAAATTCGATCGAGAGGAAGAACGCGGCCGAAGCATTGATGCGTTTGACCTCGGTGCAGGCCGCGTCCGCGCCACATGACGTGATGGTGTTGGTCCAGAACGCAAAGCCGCTTGTGTCGGGATAGCGATTCAGGAAATCGACGTAGTGCTGGTAGACGAAGAAGTCAGACGAGTCGATCGGATTCGGAGGGCCGCCGGTTGACTCATTGTCGGTGATCGTGACGGTGGCAATGTTGGGCGAACCCAGCGCCGCGCCGCTGGCTGACGTTAACGCAACCGAAAAGTCCTCATCGCCTTCCGCATAGTGATCGTCTGTAACTGCGACATTGATCGTCTTGAAGGTTTCGCCCGGCGCGAAATTCAATCTGCCGATCGTCGTCGCATAGTCGCAGCGCGCAGACGCTGTGCCATTGATCGTGTTGCAGGTCGCCGCGCCGGCCGCGTCGCTGGTAGCGTAATTAACTGTTGCCGCTGCCGAAGTATCCCCGAGTCGCGTCACGGTCACCGTTGCTCGTCCACTGGATTCGCTCACGCGATAGATCGCCGCATTGAATTGCACGCTGTTCGATGAGGAAGAAGTACCAAACTGGCCGCGTATTTCTCCGTTCGGAAAGTTCGCCGTGTGAACATTGACGTAAAGCAATCCATTTTTCAGGTTCGAAACATCCGTCGGCGTTAACGAAATTTGAAAATCGCTGATATTGCCGCTGGGCAACGGAAAAAGAATCGGCGCGACGACACCGGCAGCCCCAGGACCGTGAATATGCGCATCGGTTTCGGCGCTGGTCAGCCCGCTGAAGTTAAGAGCGACGCGCGCGCTGGTTTCGTCAGGACTCAACAGCAGCGTCGCGGTTCCCGTTCCCGGAGAATTGTTCGGCGGTGTCTCTTGCGGGCCGGTGAGGTTCGCGACATAAAGCGCCGGCTGCTTGCCGGAGATTTCGTAAACCGCGCTGTTAGAGTTCGACACGACAAACAGATTGCCGTTCGGCGCAGTTTGAATGTCAGTGGTGATTCCGAAGTCACGACCGATTAGCAGCGATTCGCTCTCCTTGATGTCGAACTTATCGTCGTTGTCGGCGACCAGATCGTTCAATCGCGAATCAGTAAACGAGAAGTGTTGCCGATCCGGCGTCAGCTTGAACCTGAAAAGAAAACCGCCAACGAGAAATGTCCGCGCGGCGCCGACGAACATGCCACCCTCGAACTGCGGGCCTATCCCGCGGCCCTGCACAAACCCAAGCGGCGACGCGGGAATTGCGTACTTCCAACTGAACTCGGGATCGTTGTAGTGCGCGCCCGGCAGCATATAGAGCGCTGCCAGCGCGGCGGCCGGCGTACTCTGAATATTTGTCGGCGACCAGCGAAGCTGTTGCAGATCGCCCGAGCCGTACGTTGATTCGATCTGCTTGAATTGTGCCACGCGACTCGTCGGCCCCATCATTTGGATCCAACCGTTGTTCGATCCCGCAGTGACGCGGTTCATCTCGTCGAACGCGTCGTCGCCGTTTTCCTGATCCCATAAGTTGCCTGAATAAGGATCGAAGCCCAGTCCAAAGCCGTTGCGCACGCCGTACGCGTAGAGCTTACGAATGTTGCCCATCGACTCCGACGGCAGAGCCAGAATCGAAACCATGTTCGCAAAGGGATTATCGGGGGGCGTGGTGCCGTCGTCATTCAACCGCAGAATGAAACCAGTCAGGTGGTTGTTATCCGGCTCAGGTCCACCGAATTGATCGTCAGGAACCGTTGGACCCGGACACGTTGCCGTTGGACCGCACGGCAGATTTTGCAGCAAGCCCCGCCGGCCATTGTCTCCCATTAGGATGTACAGCTTGCCGTCCGGCCCAAATCTCAACACGCCGCCGTTGTGATTGCCGCGCAATGATTGATTGGCATCTGCCTGATAAGCATGGAGCTTGATTAAATTGCGATCGAACGTGAGCGTGGAACCATTCCAGATGTAGCGATCGACCCGGTTTCCGAGCAGCGCCACGTCGGCCAGGTTTGTTGAATCAACGCCGGTGCTGCTCTCCGTCCAGTAAAGATACACGTATCCGTTGAAAGCGAAGTTCGGATGCAGCGCGATGCCCAAGCCCCCGCGCTCTGACCCGCTGTTGACTGCGAGATCGAGCGGCGGCGTGCTCTGAATCACGCCGTTGATAACTCGCTGCACCTTGCCGGTGTTCTTTTCAAAGATGAAGAAGTCGTTGTTGCCGATGAAAGCCATGCTGGTCGGCTGCGACAGACCAGTGACCACAGTCCGCACGGACAGATTCGGATCAGTAAGAGAAGGGCCGCTCGAGGGTGAGTTAACCGTCGTTTGCAAACTGACTGAGTTGTCGCTCCCATCCGGATCGTTCTCGGTTGCGGCCACGCTCGCAGTGTTCGTCAAAGTGCCCGCTGATTGCGGGACCACGATGATATTAATAACGGCCATCGCACTGCGCGCGAGTGAACCAAGATTGCACGCAACCGTCGTCGTCCCACTGCACGTACCCTGCGTTGGCGTCGCCGAAGTGAAGTTAATACCGACGGGCACATTGTCTGTGACAACTACATTCGTTGCCGGGGAAGGCCCGTTGTTCGTCACCGTTAAGCGATAGGTCAGGTTTGTAAGCGTTACGCCTGGATTCGGCGATGCGGTCTTTGTCAGCGACAAGTTAGCGCTCGTCGGCCCGGAAACAATCAACTGAACTGAAGTTGAGTGTTGCAAGTTGCCACTCGTTGCCGTGATAGTCAGCGTGTACGCACCGGGCGGAGTTGATGCGGTCGTCGTAACCGTCAATGTGGATGATTTCGCGGACGCGTCCGTGATCGAAATCGATGCGGGACTAAAACCTGTCGTCGTATCGCTCGATGCTCCGCTCACGCTCAACGAAATATTTCCGGTAAATCCGCCGGCCGGTGTCGCTGTAACTGTGTACGTGGTGGCGTCTCCGGGGTTGATCGTCCTTGATGCCGGCGAAGCTGACAACGCGAAATCAGCCGCCGGCGTTGCGTCGGCAATCTTTGCTATGAAGACATCCTGACTTCCGGCATTCGCCGGTTGCAGAGGCGCAGCCATCGGAAAATTCGTCGACGACGTGTAGCCGGTGACATAAGCGTTTGAGGAATCAACCGCGATCGGATTTGTGCCGGTCACCGCGGCCACAAAGTTCTCGTTCGCGGTTCCTCCCAAAAAAGTCGAATACAAGATTGAGCTGCCGGTCAGATTGAGCTTCGCAACAAACACGTCAAAGCCGCCGCCGTTGTTGAGCTGCAAAGGTGTCACTGTCGGCAGATTCGGCGACGAAGTGAAGCCGGTGATGTAAGCGCCACTCGAATTAACGGCGATGCCCGTTCCGCGATCGTCACCGCTGCCGCCAAAGTATGTCGCGAAGATTTTCGTGCCGCTCGTCGAAACTTTGGCGATGAACGCGTCGAAAGATCCACCTGAAGACGGCTGCGCCGGATTTAGCACCGGAAAATTATTCGAAGAGGTTTGGCCGACAACGTAGACGTTCGCTAGCGCTGCATCCATGGCGATGCCGAAAGCTTTGTCGTCACCAGCTCCGCCAAGATAAGAGCAGAAGACCAATGAATTGATTCCGCTCGCAGCGGTATCAAACTTCGCCACGAAGGCGTCGAAGCTGCCTCCGAATCCCGCTTGAAATGGATTCTCAGTCGGGAAGTCAGGCGACGCTCCGTAGCCGGCAACGTAGGCAACGCCACTTCCGTCGATCACTACTCCGCTGCCGCGATCAGTTGCAGCGCCACCAATAAAACTCGAATACAACAAAGCTGAGCCGGCAGCATTTATCTTCGTAAGGAATGCGTCTGTGTCTCCGGCGCGCGTACTCTGATACGCGTTCATCGTGATTGGGAACGCATTCGATTTTGTACCGCCCGTAACGTAAGCGACGCCGGTTGCATCAACGACGATTCCTTCGACTGAATCATTCTCTTCACCGCCAAGGAAGCTCGAATAAACCAGAGCGTCGCCTTGCGCGTTGAGTTTGAAAACTACGCCGTCAAAGTCACCGCCGCGATAGGAGGTAGCCAGCGAGCCGGGCGTGGTCGGAAAATCCGTAGACGTCGAATCAACCCGGCCAACGACGTAAGCATTGCCGCTCGAGTCGATTGCGATCGCCCCGGCGCGATCTCGTCCGCTGCCGCCGACATACGTCGAGTACAAGACATTGGCGCCGGCCGCGTCTATCTTGGTGACGAAGATGTCCTCCAGGCCCTTGCCAGTCGCGAACGCCGGCGTGTGCGTCGGAAAATTTGTTGAAGCTGTCGTACCTGCAACGTAAACGTTACCGCTGCTGTCCGTCGTTATGCTGTTGCCGGAATCGTCGGCACTCCCGCCAAGATAAGTTGAGTAAACGAGGGTTGGATCGATCACGAGCGTCTTTGTGTGATCGTATTCGGCCACTTCGAATCCGATTTTGCGATCGCCTAAAGGCTTGTACCGGCCTTCGATGGTGTGCCGTTCACCGTCGATCGTCTGATAGACGACGGGCTTGCGCTGGATTAGCTCGATGCCTCTTGATTTGAGGATTAGGTCGCCGTCGGCAGAGATGCGAGGCTTCACGTTACCATCGAACGCCAACCGAATCGCGCGCGGATCGGCGCCCGGCGCCACCTCAAAGTCATACTCAATCTGCTTCTGATTGCCGTAGAAGGTTAGATCAATTCCCGAGTACAACTGTTCGTACGCGACGCGGCGAAACGTTGGCACGTCTGTGTGCCACTTCGAGCGGTCATTGCCAAGCAGGAAGTTGCGTCGTTCGACCAATGGTTCTTCGCCGATCACCTTCGGTGTGGCGTTCGCGCTGTCGAATTGAAACGACAGAAAGGATCGCTTGAATCGCAGCGTGACTGAGTTCTCACTTAGTTGCAGCTCGCCGCCTGCTTCGCGAGCCTGGAACTTTATTCGCTCGTCGGTTTGTCCATGGTTCGCCTCAAATGCTAATGGAAAGTTCGTGAACTGTTGGAGCGTCGGCGTTGATGGGAGCGTCGATGGAGCGCGGACATCCTTGTCCGCATTCGCCCGGAAGTCAACCGATGCTGAGTGCGCTTTGCGGGCAGAGACGCCCGCGCTCCGGACGCCTCGCCAACTGGAAATCGCGACGACGAAGATTATCGACGCAACGATGGCGATGAATAAGGTGTTGCGTCTGCGCGCACGCTTCATTTGCTTACCTAATCCGACTGAGCACAATCATAATTATAGACAAAAAGGATCGAGTGTGGCTGAACACTTTTCGTTGCACCACGTACTCGATCCTTGAGGTCGCGGATCAAATTGCAGCTGATATCGTGTCAGCAGCCCGAGTGTTAACGAGGGCCAGCTTCGCAGAGTTGCCCTCCCTTACGGTCGGGCTTCTGACACTCCTGATCTAACGAATAAAATCCTATTGAGCAGGTTATCCGAGGAAACCAATGTTCTGCGTCGGGAACTTACTCAGGTTCGGGAACACCGTTGTCAGCAGCGCCGGATCCAGTCCGTACCAACGCGCCAAAGTGGCACCGTACTGATCTATTGACGTGGTCGGAATCCAGCGACCGCGCTTGCCGCCGTCGTCATCAGGGCCATTGACGTCCAAGGTTGGATAGGTTCCATAGAACATTCCCCCAGAAACCGAGCCGCCCATGATGAACGCATGGCTGCCCCATGCGTGATCCGAACCAACGCTGCCCGCGCCTGCTCCTGACGGCTGAAAGGTTCGGCCAAAATCTGAAATCGTGAACAGCGTAACGCTGTTGCTGTTTCCCTGCGCCACCATCTCATCATAGAAAGCTCGCGCGGCTTGGCTGAATTGAGTCAGGAGGTTGCCTTGACCACCGGCCTGCGTCGGGTTATCAGGGGTCGCCGACGTTTCATTGGTGTGCGTATCAAAGCCGCCGATCGAACAGAAAAAGATTTGCCGGTGCATTCCCAGCGTGTCTTTAATCTTGACCAGCTTCGCAACCTGCTTGAGTTGATTACCAATTCCGGTTGTTGGGAACGTCGCCGTCAGAACTGGATCCGGCTGATTCAAAGTCTGATCTGCGCTCAGCGCTGAATTCATCGTGTCGCTCGCGCCCTTAATTAGTGCGCGACTAGTGTCGAACCCGAGAATCTGCCGGAAGGCACTTCCGCTCGTAAACGGATTGGCCGACGCTGGCCCGCTCCAGTTGAGATTCAGCACCGTCGACAAAGTACCGGTGCCGATCGCGAGTTGACGTGACGCGACGCCGGTCTCGAACATATTGCTACCGGAAACTGAGACGCTCATCGGCAATACCGTGACGCCATTCAGCGATCCAGTGTTGTCAGCTACGCGCCCGCCCCAACCAGTTTGCCCGGTGGTTTTCACAATCGAACTCATTTGCTGGTTGACCTGATCCGAATGCGAAAACAGTTGGTAAGGTCGAAACGCTCCGCCGGCATTGGTCTGGTATTGGGCTTTCGTGGTCGGCTGCAAGAGTGAACCGTAGTTGCAAAGGATTGCCAGCTTGCCCTGGTTCCACGGTCCGAGTAATCCCGGCAGCTGAGCTGGCGTTGCCACCTCAGGCGAAAGATTCGGGTGGAGACCAAAGACATTTCCGCCCTGATTCGGCGGCGAGATTGGCAATAGCGCAGTCTTCGGAACCGCCAATCCGGATGCGGTGCGCGTAGCATCATAGCCGTTCGCGTCGCTATACCCGGTGTACGGAACGACCATGTTGTTGCCATCGGATCCGCCGTTCAGAAATACGCAAACCAGGGCTTTGTAATCTGAAGCGATGTTCTGCGGCACCATCGCGTTGACTATGGACAGACGATCGAGGCTGTTTACTACCGCTGCCGCACTGAGGCCGCACGCTGTATCTCGCAAGAATTTTCTTCTTGATTTCTTCATGGTTATCTCTCCACCTGGTATTGCGACGAGCTGGCCACTAAATAGATGGCCGTGCGGGTGCGCCCACCGGGATCGCCACTTGAGATTGCATTAACGGCGGCGACGATGCTGGCATTCATCTGCGCTGACATCGTGCCGTGCATCAATCGCCCGTTCAGTGCGTCAACCAACTGTTGTGGATTGCCGGCCATCGCCTGAAACGCCGAGTAGTCAATCTTCGTTCCTATTGGCCGGTTGGTACCGGTGGGAATGCCGGGCACACCCGTGTTAGTCAAGAACAACGTGTTCATAAAATTCGAGCGCGCGTAGCTGGTCGAAGTATCAAGAATACCAAACTCCGGCCCAATCAGAGTCGTGCCGGGTAGTCCGAAGTCCGCCGGGAAATAACTAAAGACGGTAGGCGGATTGAATACATTCTGACCCAGCGGGTTACTGAAATTGTTCGGACTGTTTGAGACCAGCACGCCGTCCGTCTTTGAACTGTCCGTCGCATTGAATGCGCGCAGCAGGCTGGTCATCAGCAACACCGGCTCGCGCAAGTGGCCGTAGTTCGGATCGGTCTTCACATCGCCCCGCGCTTCAGGATCCAGAAGGATGCTCGTAATGACGGCCTTCATATCGCCGCGCACTCCGGCGCCGTTGTCGGCAAACGCAGCGGCGCATCGACCGACAAAAGGCGGACTCGGATTGCTCGTCACCAGTTGATGAATCATCTGGTTGCAGACGAACGGGCCTGTGTTGGCGTGATAGAAGAGGTTATCTATCGCGGCGTTGAGCGAAGTTACGGCATAGGCCTGTGTATTCGCGGTGTTGTTAGTACAGTTCGTGCAAGCCGGAATCACCACGGGATTCGGACTGCGAATATCGACCAGCAGCGTTTTCTGGTTGGTGTCGTAGCGGTTGCGGTTGCTTTGAGGAAGCATGGGATCCTGCCAGTTAGGCACGGCCGTAGTTCCATCGACGCCCGAGACTTTGGTTGCCGGATCCAAGTCCCAGCCCGTAAACACTCGAGCGAGATTTGTAATTGTCGTCTGATCATAGCTGGGAATTCGATTACCCTGCGCGTCGAGCACCGGGGTGCCATCCTGGTTCAAAATGTCAACGCCGATCGAGAACAACTGCATGACCTCGCGTGCGTAGTTTTCATTTGGCGTCGGATTGGTTAGCGAAACGACTGAATTGCCGCGCATGTTGAGATACTCGCCCATGCCCGGATTCAAAGTGACCTCGTACAACATCGCGCGAAAGTTGCCGGTTGCATTGCGATCGATCGTCTGCAAGTACGGCGCATACCAATATGGCTGATTGTTATTTAGCGGCTGGCCACCAACGACGATGAATTTATGAACCGCAAACGCAACCCGCTGTCGCAACTGATCGGGCTGCGTGAGCGCGCTCAACATGAACTGCTTTTGCAGCGGATACAGGGTGTAGTTATCCCGGAAGCACGTCGTGCTCGAATCGCACGGCGGCGCGGGCGAACCCGGATAGAACTGGGGATAGGGCGACGAAAAAGAATAGTTTGAAGCCAAAGAGAATTTCGGATCGGTCGTTGAATCGACGAATTGAGGCGCTGTGTTGAATTGCTCGGTAATGTAAGCCGGAATACCGATCGCCTTCAGATGATTGAAATCCACATCGTCACCGCGGCCTCCCCAACTCGCCTGTTCAAGAAACCTGCGCAGGTCCGAATCTGAAGCAAACGACGGACTACTATATTGAGCTTGATACTGCGCGATGGTTAACGGCGCCGCTGCTCCCGGCGGTGTCGCCGGAGCAGGATTGGGAGCGGAATCATCAGCAGGCCCGCCGCCGATCTGACCGATTGCCACGCGCACTCGATTGCTCGCCATGCCGTGCAGATTAAGCCGCACCAGCACATCCCCGAGATTGCTCGTCATGTTGTCGTTCAATCTGAGGACGATCATGTAAACGCCGTCGAAATTCGGCACCGTGCCGACATACTCGACCTTCAGCGGGTACAAATTGCCTGACCCGTCCTGCGCATCGGCAGTCAGCGCACTCGCACTTTCGCCTTGCAGAAATTCAAAGCTGGCGCCGAATAGAGTTATGCGAGTGCGAGGATCGGCAGGACTGAAATTGCCCGCGGAGTTGAGCGAGAACGGCTCGCCCCGCATGGACACCGATTCCAAAACGACCGCCCGCGTCGATGACGACGAGATGCTAAAAACTGACGGTGGCTGGCTCGCGGCCGCTGCGACTTGCGCAGACCCAGCGCAGATCAATCCCACAGCCAAAGCGCAGAACACGAGAACAACACGCTCGCGCAAAGCAAAAGCTCTTCTCATAGGGGTAGCTCTCTCTTTTCAACCGAGTGTTGAGTGAGGCTGGATTCCAAACCTGAAAAGCTGGTGGAGGGGCCACCGGGCTGTGCCCTGGTTCAAGCGACTATAGCATGCGGCTCCAGCGCATGGTCAACAACTTTTTAGACGAACGGTCCATCAATTTGGCTGAGTCTTTTTCGCGCTTAATCGCGTTTGCGAGACAATTTATGAAATCTTCGCGGCGGAACGAATGAACTCGTAAAACCCTGCGGCTGCACCCAGGATGATTCCCGTCACCAGCAGCCACGGCTTTGTCCCGAGCCATCGGTCGAGCAACCATCCAACAATGAGGCCGGCAACGACGGCGGAGAATAGAGAAAAAGCCGCGGCGTAGGCCATGCCGCTCTTACGATTGATGTCTTCTTTATCGTCATCGGGTGCCACGACGTTCTTCCCCAAAGACAATTCGGTCGTAGACCTCGCCGAGCTTTAGCGTGCATCCGATTGAAGGAAGGTCTACGACGGCATCACGCGTCAAGAACTCCAACATAAGCCACTGGCCGTCTGGTTGGCGGATGTATTGTTCGACGCGAATCTCATCTTGGGCGACGAGAAGATGTTCAGCCAGCGAATCGATTGTACGATAGTAGGTGGTCTTGGCAATTCGATCATAGCGTTCGGTTGTACGCGAAAGGACCTCGCCAAGCACAGTCGGATTAACGAGCGTGTCAACTTCTTTGTCCTCGAATTGAGGCTCGTCGCAGACAACAATGACGTCCGGATAAGTGTAGAGGCCATTCGAGCGGACCTTTACACGCATGTCGCTTGTGTATGCTCGACAAGATCCGGTTTTTAGCTGTTCTCTTAGTTCGCCAAATATGTTCCCAGCAATCAAATTGTGCTGCTCACTCGCTCCCGCCATCGCGAATATCTCGCCGTTAAGATATTCGCTCTTGTACTCAGCCTGCCGCTCGCGGCGGAGATATTCTTCGGGGCTGATGTAGGTTATTAGCCGCTGAGACATGGCGCTCCTTGCAAGCGGAGTTTACCACGATCCACGAGTCAGATAATTCTTTGGTGCTTCATAAAGGAGAGCGCCGCGAGCATGCCTCATCGAATCATGAATGAAGCAGACGTGCGTGCACCAGCAGGCCTTGCCGCCGTCGATCGCGGTAAGTTCGCGCTGATGTGACGCAGCCGACCACAGAGCGCCAAAGTCGTAGTCATAGTCCCGCAATGACGCGAAGCTTTCGCGCAACTCGCACGCGCGCACGTCGCCGTTGTAATCGATCACCGCGATCGTC
>DATLVM010000018.1:0-8357 GCA_035577445.1 Pyrinomonadaceae bacterium | reverse complement strand
TTCCTGACCGATCCGCTCACTCCCAGTACGCAGATTCCGTTCTGGGTGATCGCCGATGACGGAAACCTTCTGCCGACGCCAATTCAGGTGACCAGCATCCGGCTGGGCGTGGCCGAACGCTATGACATCATCATCGACTTCACCGCAGTCAAGAGTTTGATCGGCAGCCACACCAAAGTGCGTCTGGAGAATCGTTTGGTGCAGGACGACGGTCAGGGTCCGAGCTGTGATCTTTTTTCCGCCGGCCAGGGCATGTCCTGTGTCGAGTTCAGGATCGGCAGCGCGGTCACCGACAACAGCGTCAACCCAGCGACACATCCGGTCTTCTATCAACTGCCGAGCGTCATCACGCCGCGCATCACGCGGAACTTCAATTTTGATCGCGACAATGGCCAATGGGTAATCAATGGCAGGTTTGCGAACTGCAACGAACTCCGTTTCACCGTGAAGCAGAATAGCGCCGAAAACTGGCTCTGGAGCAATCCGCGGAATGATTGGCAACATCCGATCCACGTTCACCTGGAAGAGCACCAGATCCTCAGCCGGTCTAACAACGGAGGGCGTCGCTTCAGTTACAGCCATCACAGCCGGCGCGGCGGATTCGGCTCTCCCGACTGGCGCTCTCACGGGGACTGCGCCTTTGGCGGCGGCGGCGGCGGTATCAGCACGACGCGGTCGAACGTTCCCAATGTAGAGGTGTCGCGCAAGGACGTCACCCGGTTGCAGGGCGATGAAGATGTGACGGTCTTCTTCCGCTTCCGCGACTTTCAGGGCGACTGGCCGATGCACTGCCACAACGTCGTTCATGAAGATCATGCCATGATGCTGCTCTTCCAGGTACAGCCCGGCGTGATTGACAACAATCAGAATCCTTAAACCGTCGCCACTCAGAAGAGGCAGGGGAAGAGAAAGGAAAACCATCATGGCAAAAATGACGAGAAGAAATTGGCTGGCGGCGGTGGGAGCAACTACTGCTGCAGTAGGAGCAACCGGCCTGGCAAGGACAACCAGTTCGTTTGCCCAGGAAGCAACCCCGGCGGACCGACACAATTACAACTTCAAGAACATTCCGCCGCGCGAGCTTATTCAGCAGCGCCACTTGCCCAATGTCGAACTGATCACCCAGGACAACCAGAAGGTTCACTTCTACACTGACCTGGTCAAAGACAGGCGGGTGGTTATCCAGTTCATGTTCGCGCGTTGCAAAGACATCTGCCCGGTGATAACCCATCATCTGGTTGAAGTGCAGAAATTCCTGAAAGGGCGCGTGGGTCGCGACATTTTCTTTTACTCGATCACTCTGAGTCCCGAGGAAGACAGTCCGCGTGACCTCAAGGCTTACGCAAAGGTGCATGGGGTGGGCCCAGGCTGGACTTTTCTCACTGGCAAGCCGGACGACATCCTCCTGTTGCGCAAGTCGCTTGGCTTTTTCTATAACGATCCCAAAGAGGATGCTGATCGGAACAACCATTCCGGCATGCTCGTAGTCGGCACCGAACCTCTGATGCGTTGGGCGATGTGCCAGGGTGGCGCCGATCCGAAGTGGATTGCCACCGTCATTCAGACCGAGGCAGATGCACCTCTGATCGGATCAGTGGACGGGATCAGGCAGACCGATCCGACTGTGCATCTGAAAGCTGCACCGCCAGCTTCGGTTCCCAAAGTTCCCAACGCAATACACCGGCATGGCTCAATGCGGGAATGAATCAGCTTTCGACGCCGCGCAGGCACGGGCCGATCGGTCCAGATGAGGAGCGCCAAACACCAGCAGGGACCGGCGCACATTTGCCTAAACGGGAGTTCTATCGGAACTCACTTTGTTTTTGGCGTTCCTATCGCGGATTTTGGAAGAAGGCGGAGTTTGCCAGTCGTCGATTGTGCCCTGCCGTCGCCGCCAGAATTCGCTCCTGGGCCAACGCTGCTCTTCGCGATAATACTTCGTGCGAGTCTCGGCGTAGCTTTTAAATTCCTCTTCTACATAGCGACCATATCTTTTCAAGCCTTCGCGATCGCCTCGCTCCAGCAAATCGCCGATCGCGTATGACGCGAATATTCCTGAACGCAGCGCTTTAACGATGCCTTGAGAAGAGAGTGGATCGAAGCGCGAAACTGAATCCCCAACCGCCAGCCAATCGACGCCCGCCACCGGATCGAGCCGGCGTGATGACGCGGAACGAACAAGGACCGTCTCGGCGACATCCGATTTCCCAACCCTGGCTCCGACATGGGACATTGCCGCGAGCGCCCGCCGCCATTCTTTCGTCTCATGCATTCGCAAACGCCGCGCAACATCCGCGTCAGTCATGCAAATGACAATGCGGCGACTCTCAGGCAAACCGGCCGTGTACCACCAACCGTGCTCGAACGCTTCAACCAAAGTTCGCGGATCGCCGTTGCAATCGTCGAAGAAACCGGCAATACCCACAAGGCGATCAGCTTCGATAAGACGGGCGCCGCAGCAACGGGCCAATGCCGCGCTTCCAGTCGCGTCTACGATGAAGCGAGCAGCTATCGTGTTTCCATTTGAGAGGTTAAGCCGCCATCCCTGGCTGGTGCGCTGCGCGTCGCGAACACGCGTATCCGGAATCAGCTTTGCTCCGCGACGTTGCGCCTCGTCGGCGAGCATCGCATCGAACGCCGCGCGATCAAGGTGCCAACCGACGTTGTTGGGCATGAAAAAGAAATCGTTGTGATGTGGCTGATCGGCGCCCCACGCCGCACTCGTACCATGCGCTTCCTGATGGCGCTGACTTTTGAAGCTTTCCCACACGCACAGGTGTTCGAGGAATGCGCGCGCGGGCGGCGGCAGAGTTTCACCGACGCGATAATTCCCGTAGCCCGATGCTTCGATCAACACTACGGAGAGGGACGGCGCGTGATCAAGGAGTGAAATCGCGGTCGCGGAACCGCCAGGTCCGCCGCCGGCTATGGCGACGTCAAAAGATTGAGTTTCCATCCTGCCAAACGGATTGCGATGCTTTTCTTAATCTGCTCGCACAGCATAGAAAGACGCGACGACGCCGGCGGGATTGACCGTACCCGGTTCGCTGCCTGAGTGTGGAATGGTCCGCACGACCGAGCCCACGATCGCCGCGCGTTGCAACGTGTCGGTGCTATTCGGCCAGACCGGCACAAGCCAACCGATGTAGTCATAAATCCATTCTTCGCCGCCGACAAGGCCTTTGCCCTGGAAGCGAACCTGGCTCGGCGATCCATAACCAATCGAGCCGTGTAGATCCAGAGACCAGCCCTGACCGCCAATTGTCCCGCCTAAGGTTTCGGAAGACGGCGCGGTAATCTCGAGAGTGCCATCGCCGAACAGTAACTGGGTGACATCGGAGTCCTTCGATAAGTCGGGGTCGTTAAGAAAGCTGCGATAAGACCAACTACCAACAAACGGATTGTCGTTCATGATTTGTCCTCCTCTTTCTGAGTCCGGGCTGTCCGTTCCACACTGATGAAGGGCGGGTTATTCGGCGGCGGCACTGTCGTCGGCGTAAAGTCGCCGGCCGGGTTACTGCGCACGATACTAAGCCGCCACCATTCGGTTACCATTTTGAGATCGCCGGCATTCGTCTGTGGTATCCCCGGCGTCCAGTCGAGCCAGGTGATCGACGAACTGTCGTTTGGGACCACCTGCTCGTAAGTTTGCATGGGACGATGGGCCGGCCACCACAGCGTCTCCCAAGCTCTCTGCTGGCGCGCCAGCAACTTGTCATTGTCGCTGTCGGGATAAATCTGATTGAATCTTTCGTAGGTGACGTCGATTGTTTGCGTCGAGCATTCGTTGAAGTCCGCCTGCCACGGAACGGACATGTACTTGGTGAGGTCGCCGGGTTGCAGGCCGATCACGAAATCATTTGACTGGCTAAGATCATCACCGGCATAGAAGGCGTAATCGCTGTCGGGCACCGAACCCGCAGCGCTGGCCTGCGCCGCAGTTTCACCGAAATTCGAAAAAGAGCGATCGGCTTTGATGCGATATGGCTCAAGCCAAATAGAAGGATTGCGCATCACCCATCCGATTTCGCCACCCGGACAGAACGCTCCGCCGAGGATATTGCTGATCACGCCGCGATCCAGATCGCGTCCCGTGCGGTTCACCCAGCCGGCATAAGGATGCAGCGGATCAGGATCGGCCCATCCTTCGAGTTTTTCGTTGTAGAAAAGACCCATCGCCCACTGGCGCAGCAGGTAGTATTGATAATCCGTGAGGCGGAAGAATTTCGACGGCAATGTGTTGGTGATCGGATTGTCCCCGCACAACAGGGGCATCCGCGGGAGCCCATGAACTCGGCTATCGGGCCGGCCCGTGATCATGAACTGGTTTTCTTCGCCGGGCGCGCGCAACAAATCGAAGAGGTATTTGCGCATCGGCCCATACGGATCGAACGTATTGGCCTTGATGCATTTACGTTGGCATTCGCGGAGAAGTTGGCCCGACAAGTATTTCTGCAGATGCTCATGCACGCGGCGCGAAAACAAATCGGCGACATCGTCCGGATATGACGCATCGGCGCCCAGGATCTGATCGACTTCGTGCCTGAGTTTCTCTTTCGGCTCGGCCGCTGATTCTGAAGCGGCCTGCCACTGCTTAACATAACCATCCGCGTCTTTACCGGCATCCTTACCAATCGTACTTCGAGCAAACTTCGCCACCACATCGCGCAACTTTGCAGCTCGCTTTTCGGTCAGCAGATGCGGCGGCGCGCCTGCTGCCGAACTTGCTGCGCCGGCCACGGATGTTTCCAGCGGGATTAGTTCGGTCCTCAGTTCTTCGACGAAGAGATCGCCGGAATGATGATCCTTGATGCATTTTTTCTCGCACTCGGCGACGGCGTTTCGGTCGATCACCGGCGGCAACCCCAGCTTTTCGTAATCGAAAGATCCGCGCGTTGACTGGTTGTGCGGGAAGTTCGACTGTCCGAGAGCATCGCAAAGATAGTTGTACTGATCGGGCCGATAAAGAATGTTCCAGATGTCGCGATAGAACCAGGGCCGGTAAGCCGGATTCCAACGGAGACGACCCGCGCGCCAGTGAATCAGGGCCGGCTGGTCGGTTGGCGCAATGTGCTGCGGATGGTCGAAGGTGCCTGAAGTGCCGTAGAGATCGGGGCGCTCGGCAAATTGTCGAATGGCCATGTCTTCGACTACATCGTCCATGGTGACTACATCCAGAATCTCCGGCACGTACGCTGGATAACCACAAACGACCCACGCCGGATACTCAACATCCACGTAGCGGATCTTCTGCACCAACTCCGAGAACATAACCAAACGCGCCATCACGGGCCCGTCCGAAGTGTCGTCAAACCACCCGTCATTATTGGCATAATCGTCGATCCTAGGCTGGCCGAATTCATCATCAAACAAGTACGACCCGGAATTGCCGTATCCGCCGAGGACCAGGAGCCGGCCTGTGTCATCGGTCAAGAGATCGCCGAGCGTATCGATCGAGTTTGGTTTCAGCGCCGGCGGAAAAGTCGTCGCATACGCATCGCTGTCGCGGGTGAAATGCGCAGTTCGGTTCGCCTGATGATCAACCGTGCGCGGCCCGGGATCGATGATCAATTGTTGGCGCGCGTTGTCGTTGGTGATCGCGGCGTTGCGCCGCGGGTGATTCGGATCGTATCCGTGTTCGCCTTGAAGCTGCAGAAAATCGTACCAGGCGGATTTCTTGTTCGCCAGGTACACGCGCCATTGAATGTCGATCAGCGTACCGGCATTGCCTCCGCCTTCAATGTGATCGCCCAGTTTCAGAGGCCGGCCATTCGGACTCTGATCGTCGTAGGCCCAAATCTGAAAACGCGCGGCCTGCCGTTTCATTCGTCCTTCTTCGTCCTTGAAAGTCGTCACCGTCAGCTCGGTCATGCCGTCGGGCGAGACCAACGGATTACCTCGCGCGTCGCAATCGATGGGCAGTGCGGCCGGCTGCTCCGGCGTGATGCAAAAGCCGTCGGGACTATTGCCGAGCCGGGCGATGCCGAGGCCGGGATGGATGCGATAAGTCGTAGGCATGGTCTTGTCCGACTCCTTAATCGAGAAAATCGAGTGAAACACCGTCGAGCCGCAGCAACTCGTTGTCTTCGCAGTAGTCCGCGCCGATTACCACCAGCGTAATTTGCAACGATGATGCGCCTTCGTCGATCAGACGCTTCGCGGTTTTCGTCACGTTGACGCGATGATTGCGTGGCGTGTTGTGATGACGAGGCCGTTGGTCATATTGTCGGGGCCGGCTCGGCGGCAGATCGCAATGGCCCGGGCCGCCTATGCAGTCAGCGTGTCCAAAGATAGCCAGGTATCCGGCATAATGCGGATCCTCGATCGAAGTTGAACCGTTAGCCTCCGGCAGATTCAGAAAAACTCGGATGAAGCACGAACGCGGCAACTGCGGTACGCGATGCAAGCGTACTTCGGCGCGCTCAAAAGATTTCCGGACCGTGTTGGGGATGCTGATTGAGCTTGAGATGAAGCGGCCCACCGGCGTTCCCAATCCAACCGGAATCACGAACGCGCACTTGACGTACTCATAACCAAAACGCGACATGTTGAGGGTGTCGGCGATCGTGTAACTCCAGGGTGTGAGAACGGCGTCGACGTCCTGCGGTAGAGAGTGCGGATTCATCTGCTGCCACTCATGCCACGTGCGATCGATGTTGGCATGAATCGGCCAGAAGATTGGATCGTACGAGGCCGTCAGGTTGCTCAACATATCGCCGAACTGCGGCTCAGAGACAAGATCTTCAAGCGTGTGAAATCGACGACCCACCACTTGCACACCGCGATTGCGATTTGCGGCGACGTTCGTCGAAAGGTTTGCGGTCGCACTGTTCGACGCCGGCGGTTTGTAATCGGGGTTCTGTCCGCCCGTCCAGATGTGCATCGTGTTGTGCGGGTTCTGATCAAGAAAGCCGAAGGAATCATCATAGAAGCTGCCGCCGCCAAAATCGCGAAAGTTCCGCAGCGCCAGCACCTGCTCCATGTCCTCGCCGGTTGGGTAATGGTAATGAAAAATCGAGGTGTTGATTTTTTCCGGCGCGTTGGTCTTTGGGTTATGGTATTCAGCCGGATAACGCAGCGGATACCACAGTGAGTTTCCCATCAAGAGAGCTTTAAGAAAATTCTTGCGATAGTCGCCTTCCGTGTACTTCTTGTCTGTCATCTGCGCGACGGCAACGAAAAGCGATGTCGGAGAGGTGTAGCGTTTGGGCGGATCCGATTTCACCATCCCTTTCAGCAGCGCTTTGGCGGCTGCGGACGGCAACTTGGGATCAGTCTTCTCGAGATAAGCAATCGACTCTTCCGTTAAGTACGCTTTGAAGGACGGCGGGATGATCGATCCTTTTTCCGGATGCTCCGGACAGTACCGCGGCATGGTCCAATCCCAATAGGGCATGGTCACATCGGAACACACGTCCTGAAGCGCCTGCTCGAATTCATAAAGATAGACGCGATGCCACGGCAGAAAGCGCTCCCATCCATGCTGGCAATGGTTCTGGTGAATCAGCGCCATGTTGTTGTAGCTGCGTCGATCCTCGGGCCACTTGTTGAAGCGGTACAGCTCGCGAAAAGCGAAACGCAATTTCTCGACCTGTGATTCGGACATGCAGTCGACATTCTGACGCTGCTTCAGCTCGCCGTACTTATAACTGTATTCATTGGGCGAACCTTCGTAGACCTCGAAGGTGCGCACGGCAACTTCGATATTCTCCGGATCGATGCTCTCGATTGTGGTTGGGGTGCTGGTGCCGGAGATTTTGAACGACGTCTGATGATCGCTCTCCGGACAACCATCGTCGATCCACTCCGAGATAAAGTTGATCTCTTCCTCCGGGACAATCTGTCCACCCCAGGGCAGCCGTGGATACTGGGTTCTGTTGAAAGGCGCCTGGCCGCGCAATCCGCGGATCAGCCCCGATCGAGCGCTGCGACTTTCAGCAGATGTATCCGCAGTTCCGCCGTGACAGCATGAAGCAGCTGGCGCTTCGGCCGGTGCGATCATTCGGACGCCGTGAATTTCAACCTGAAGAAATTGGGACAACGGCAATTGCCAGAAGACGCCCAGACCATCATAGTCGGCCGAACTGCCGGCAGCACCCCGGTCGAGGATCTGTTTGACTTGTTCATAACGAGTCATCGCCATTTCGTTCTTTCCTCCAAATGCGTGCTGCTCGCTGCCACCTAATTGTTGGCCGCGTGCCGCCAACTATCCAGGATAAAGGTCTAACAGACTCCGATGATTCGTGCCTTCCAGGCACGAATCATCAGAGTCTGTTAGACCTTTATCCTGGATAGTTGGCGGCACGCGGCCAACAATTAGGTGGCAGCGAGCAGCACGCATTTGGAGGAAAGAACGA
>DATLVM010000017.1:0-6402 GCA_035577445.1 Pyrinomonadaceae bacterium | reverse complement strand
GCCCGTGCGTGTGGTTCGTATGACGGCGCCTTGCGTGCTTCGATCCTGCAATTGAAAAGACAGGCTCACGTACCCGCCCGTCTGGTTTCTCTCATACTTGAAATACAACGCCGCGAGCCCTTGAACAGCGCGGAAGTTATCGTGCCGGTGCCTTTGCATGAATCCCGCGAAGGTGAACGCGGTTTCAATCAGGCTGATGTGATCGCTCGCGAGCTTGCTCGCGTCACCGGACTGCCGCTCGACGAGCATAGCGTCGTGCGTCGCGTGCACACCGAACGTCATCGCGCAGGGATGGACGCCAAGGCCCGGCGTAATAGTGTGTCGAACGCTTTCGCAGTTCGGCACGACGATCTAATCCTCGGCAAGCTCGTCCTGTTGGTGGACGATGTGTTTACGACCGGCGCAACCGTGTCCGCATGTGCTGAAACGTTGACGCGAGCAGGTGCGGCGGAAGTGTTTGTACTTACAGTCGCCCGGGCCACGCCTTCTTGATCCGGGTTGCGCTCGTTAGAGCTATTTGTTCGGCGGCCTCCCGATCTATAGAATTCTCTCGCCATGACAGAACTCAGAACCCTTTACCCTGCAATCGAACCCTACAACACTGGTCGCCTCAAGGTCTCTGATCTTCACGAGATCTACTACGAACAATGCGGCAATCCGGACGGCAAGCCTGTCGTATTCTTGCACGGCGGTCCGGGCGGCGGGATCACGCCGGAGTATCGTCAGTTCCATGACCCGTCGGCGTACCGCATCGTCCTGTTCGATCAGAGAGGCTCTGGCCAAAGCACACCGCACGCTTCGATCGAAGAGAACACAACCTGGGATCTCGTCAGTGATATCGAGAAACTGCGCGAGCATCTCGGCATCGACAAGTGGCAAGTCTTCGGCGGATCGTGGGGCAGCACGCTTTCGCTCGCCTATGCCGAGACGCATCCCACTCGCGCGACGGAACTTGTGCTGCGCGGAATCTTTCTCTGCCGGCCGAAGGAGATCAAGTGGTTCTATCAGGAAGGTTGCAGTTGGATCTTTGCCGACGTCTGGGAAGAATTCGTCAAGGTCATCCCCGAAGATGAACGCCACGACATGGTCAGCGCTTACTATCGTCGACTCACCAGCGACGACGACAAAATTCGCGTCGCAGCTGCACGCGCCTGGTCGATTTGGGAAGGCACAACTTCGAAGCTCTGTTTCGATCCCGAATCGATCGAGCGGTTTGCTGATCCAGCTTTTGCCGAAGCCTTCGCGCGGATTGAGTGTCACTACTTCATGAACAACTGTTTCTTCCCCACCGAGAATTATCTGATCGAGAACGTCGGCAAGATTCGCCACATCCCCGGCGTGATCGTCCAGGGTCGCTACGACGTCGTCTGTCCGATGACGAGCGCGTGGGACCTGCATCGCGCGTGGCCGGAAGCCGAGTTGCACGTCACGCCTGACGCCGGTCACTCGATCACAGAGCCGGGAAATCTGAGCGCGTTGGTCGAGGCGACGGACAAGTTTCGCGGGGCGTAACCGTCACTGCTGGGAGCGCGGACGTCCTCGTCCGCATCACTTTCGCAGGGCTCGCCATGGCAGGAGCCAGGAAACACCTCGCGGCGAATTATTTCGCGCTTCGCGCTCAGTGCGGACGAGGACGTCCGCGTTCCCAGCGACCCAGCGTACTTCACTGGCCCTCCCTCAAGGCCGGGCTTCCGACACTAATTTTTGACACTTTCCGCGACGCTCGCGTAATATCAGCCTCAACCATGAACGCGCGGGTTTTAGTGCTGAACGCTTCCTTTGAGCCCATCAACGTGTGCACCGAGCGGCGCGCGGTGGTGATGATCTTCAAGGGCGTCGCGCGCATGGAAGAGCACAATGGCCACATGCTGCGCTCGCAGTTAATCGAGATGCACGCGCCCTCGGTGATTCGCTTGACCGAATATCGGCATATTCCATTCGAACGGCGCTCACTGTCGCGCAAGAACATTCTGCTGCGCGATCATTCATGCTGTCAGTACTGCGGCAAGCAGTTTTCGCCGGCTGAGCTGACTTTGGATCACATCGTCCCGCGTTCGCGTGGAGGAGAATCGACGTGGGATAATCTGGTGGCATGCTGCAAGCGTTGTAATCACAAGAAAGGAAATCGCACGCCGGAAGAATCAGGCATGGCTCTGTTGCGCCGGCCGCGCGCGTTCTCGTTGCACGTGAATCGACAGATCATGCGCTATATCGGCCGGGCGGATGTGACGTGGCGCAAATATCTTTTCTATGAATCAGACGGCCACAGCGAGCTGTGCGTGCGTGATGTTTAGAGGCGGGCTATTGCCCGCCGGCGTTTAAGAAGGAGAACCCCTATGACTATGCTGCTGTTCGCCATCGAAAGCCCGACGATTATTATTCTGGTCGTCGCCGCGATCTTTCTATTATTCGGCGGCAGCAAGTTGCCGCAACTCGCGCGTGCCTTGGGTCAGAGCAAGAAAGCGTTCAAGGAAGGTATTGACGAAGCAGACTCCAAACCTGATCCGAGATCCAAGCTCGATTCAGTTGATGACGAAGCTTTGTTCGAAGAAGCTCGCCGGCGCGCGCAGCAAATGAAGACGGACGATATGAAGAAGATCGAGCGGTAGTCCTATTGGACTCTACTCTTTTTGCCCACCACCAACGTTGCCTTCAGGCTCAAAGCAAACTCACCGGTGTGACGCTCCTCGTCAATGAGCCGCGCCAACTCGCTTCTCACCTGTGCTCGCGCTGCTTCGGGAATTGATTGCAGCCACGCAGGCAAAAGAAAATGCTGAATCAACGGAGAGTTCAGAAACACTTCGCCTGATTCGAAATCGAATTCTTCGATTGCCGTCCACGACTGAACCTCTTCCAGCCCCGCTTCTTCGGCCCACGCCTCAACGTCAGACGCCGTCGGTAGGTCGGCAATGAAGCGCTCGACGTCAACACCGTGATCCTCAACGCCCGCGCTGAACAAAGCTTCCCAATAGATCGAAAAGAATTCACCAAAGCTGCCCGCGGTCGGTAGCCACCACGCACTGGTCCCACGGAGCTTGGTCACGCGCACAAGTTCGTTAACCGCTGGTCGCAGATTCCCGGGCGGCGTAAACGACAAGTTCCCGAGCACGAGATTGAATTCGTCATCAGCGAATGAGAGCGCCTGCGAGTTCTCACGCTGGAACGTGGTTGATTCGTGGAGAGCTGCCGCCTTTGCACGCGCAAGTTCCAAACACTCTTCATTCTGATCCGCGCAGACAATCGTGAGCTTCTGTCCGCCACGTTCCTGCAAAGCGAGCGCGTGACCACCGGTACCGGCCTCGACGTAGAGCGCGCGGCCTTCTTGCGGCAACTTCACGTGCTCATCAACCAGCTCGGCAAACCGCTCACCCCAATCGGTGGCGATGTAGAGGTCGTGAAGGAAGGCGAGTTCTTTGGCGGTCTTGGTTGTCATGAAAAGTTAACCACAGAGGACACGTAAGAGAACGCAAAGAGCAAAAAGCTAAGCGCTAAGAGTCATCTCCGATAAGTCACCAGCATTCTTAGCTCTTAGCACTTTGCCCTTCGGCTTCCTCTGTGTCCTCTATGGTTCCATCTTCCTTGAAATACACGCGCCCCTTCAACTTCTCAGGCAAACACGACATCTCTTCCTTCGCTGCCCTATCCTCGTGCACGTAACGATATTCTTTGCCGTAGCCGAGATGTTTCATCAACGGCGTCGCTGCATTACGCAAATGAAGCGGCACGGGTTCGCGCGAAGTCTCAGTCGCATCTTTGTGTGCCGCTGCATAAGACCGCAAGACGGCATTCGATTTCGGTGCACGCGCCAGATAGATCGTCGCTTGCGCCAAAGGGAACAGACCTTCAGGCATGCCGATCAGTTGCACGATGTCCGCGGCAGCTGAAGCTTGCACCATCGCGTGGGGATCGGCGAGCCCGATGTCTTCTGAAGCAAGAATGCAAAGTCGCCGCGCAATGAAAACCGGATCGGCGCCACCCTCGATCATTCTCGCCAACCAATAGAGCGCAGCGTTTACGTCTGAGTTGCGAAGCGATTTAATCAGTGCTGACGCCAGGTTGTAATGCTCTTCGCCGCCTTTGTCGTAAGCGAACTGCGCGCGTCCAAGAGACTCAATCAGCGTGTCGCGAGTGATGGTCCTCACCCCGCGAACGTCAGGCTCAGTCGCGAGTGCGGCCGCTTCCAACGCCGCCAGTGCGACACGGGCATCGCCTCCCGACAGATGCGCCAGGCGGGCGATTAAGTCATCAGCCATCTCGAGATTAAGGCTCTGCAAGCCTCTCTCTTCGTCGTTGAGCGCGCGCTTAACGATAGTTTCGATCTCGCTTTCGTCTAAAGGATTCAGAACCAGTACGCGCGTTCGCGAGAGCAACGCGCTGATAACTTCGAAGGAAGGATTCTCGGTCGTAGCGCCAATCAAGGTCACGGTTCCGTCTTCGACGGCGGGTAGCAACGCATCCTGCTGCGCTTTATTGAAGCGATGAATTTCGTCGATAAAGAGAATCGTGCGGTGGCCGCGTTGGCGCGCCAACCGCGCATCGGCAATCGCGCCACGCAACTCCTTAACGCCTGAGAAAACGGCAGACAACGCGACAAACTCGGCGTCAGTTTTTTCGGCGAGCAACCGCGCGAGCGTGGTCTTTCCGGTTCCCGGTGGTCCCCAAAGAATCAACGAGGGGATAATCCCGCGACCCTCAATCAGGCGCCGGAGCACTCGCCCTTCGCCAACAAGGTGTTCCTGCCCGGCGAACTCGTGAAGCGTTTGCGGACGGATGCGATCCGGGAGAGGCGCGCGCGTCGTCGACATCGCGCTATCGGTGTCAGACATGTCCGGGAACAGACGTGAAGAACGCGGTTTCGGCATGACAAATCAGCCTATCATAAGTTGGCAGGAAGCCACGCGTGAAGCATAATGCGCGCGTTCATTCTCGCCGACGGAGGTACTCGCCCATGCCGGAAAACTACTCGATGTCTCGTCGCAGATTCGCACAACTGCTTGGTGTTGGAGCCGCCGTTGTCGCTACGCGGCCGTCGTTGCAATTAACTGCGGCCGCTGCTGAGCCGGTCAACTCTTCAAGCGCGCCAGCCACCATCGTGCGCTTGAGTTCGAACGAAAATCCTTACGGTCCGTCGCCCATGGCGGTCAAAGCGATGACTGAGGCGTTCGATCTCGCGTGGCGATATCCGGACGAGCATGCCGAGACTCTGATCGATTCGCTGGCGAAGTTGAACGGCGTGAATAGCGATCAGATTTTGCTGGGCGATGGCTCTGGCGAGATTTTGAAAGTGTGCGCGTCGGCCTTCACGGGACCGATGACGAACGATAGAAAGCCGATCGAGTTGGCGCGACCGACGCGGGGACCGGCGCTGACATTCATTCCGGGCCGAGGCCGGATGATCGTTGCCGATCCCACGTTCGAAGCAATTCTGAATCACGCGCGAATCAATCGCGCTGACGTGGTGAAGGTGCCGCTCACAAAGACGTTCGCGCACGATCTGGCGAAAATGTCAGCAGTCGCGAGAGAAGGATTGGTCTATATCTGCAACCCGAATAACCCAACGGCCAGCATCACGCCGAAGAAGGACCTGCGCGACTTTATCCGCAACACGCCAAAGTCGACCATGATTCTGGTTGATGAGGCTTATCATCATTATGCAGACAGTTCGGATTACGAATCGGTAATTCCGATGATAAGGAACCATCCGAACCTGATCGTCGCGCGCACCTTCTCGAAGATCTATGGCATGGCCGGATTGCGGGTTGGTTACTGCGTGGCGCAGCCGGCGACGATGAAGAGGATGCGGCCGCACCAAACCTGGGACAGCGTTAACATCATGGCCCTGGCTGCGGCGATCGCGAGCTTGAACGATCCAGAGCAAGTACCGAACGGCCGCCGCCTAAACGCGCAGACAAAACAATTCGTCCTCGATGAGATCGGCAAGCTCGGCTACTCAAACATTCCCTCGCAAGCAAACTTTGTGATGATCGATGTGAAGCGGCCGGTGCAACCATTGATTACGGGGTTGCGCGAGCGGAACGTGCAAGTCGGACGTTTGTTTCCGGCGCTGCCGACACACATGCGCGTTACGATCGGCAAACGATCGGAGATGGAGACATTTATGGCAGCGTTCCGTGACGCACTTCGCGCGGTGTAGATTGAGACTCGTGTCAGAACCGCGAGCGGTAGCGACCGGATCAAGTTGCCGCCACGGGATCACTTGATCCGGTCGCTACCGCTCCGGGTACTGACACAAGCTATGCATGATCCGGTCGCTACCGCTTGATGGTATGAAGCAGGCGTCTCCTGCCGTAAGTTGTTAGACTGACGGTTGGATAAACAATCTGCGTTAGCAGAAGGAGACGCCAATGACAGTATATATCGGAGTCGACTTTCATGCGCGCC
>DATLVM010000016.1:0-2622 GCA_035577445.1 Pyrinomonadaceae bacterium | reverse complement strand
TGGCCCTTTCGGGTGCAAGCGGGAGCTGCGGAGCAGCGGTAGAGCTAAGCCCAAGGCGAGGCTCTGCGAGCCTTGGGTGGTGGTCGTTAGTTATTTCAGAGCCGCGAAGCGGCGACAGAGAGTTAACAGGCAGGCTGATCTATTGATGCCTTCGCCCCTTGCGGGGCTCAATCGCTCTAATTGGTTCGTTAACCCCAAGGCTCGCGGAGCCTCGCCTTGGGCTTAGTTATGAACGCTGCTGACGCAGCTTCAGCTCTAATTCGAGTGACCACGACTAGCTCCATCGATAGCTGAGTCAAATATATGAATGCCCTTAAAAGGCTGGGCTACGATCAAACGTCCGCAAATGCGGACTAATCATTACGGACTTGGCGGCTTTACGACAATCGCCGGAATATTCTGGTCCTTCACCAACTGATTAAATGCCGGCACGTCGGTCTTCATGATCTGCGCCAGCTTCGCTAGTTGCGCATCGATCTGTCTCAGAAAATCGTTGTAGACCTCGATCGATTGATCGTTCGGCGGAGTTTCTGAACGCGCCACGACTCCCATCAGCGCCGCCAACTTGTTATTCAAGCGAATCGGGAAGTTCAACGGATCCTGACTGCTTTGGTTCTTTGTCTGATACAGAGCTTCTTCCACCTCGGTCAACTTTTTGATCAGCGCATTGCCGCCGTCGGCGATCGGTTTCGATTGCGGGCCGACGCGCTTGACGAGATCATCAACCTGCTTCTTTACGTCGCGAATCTGGATGATCGCGTTGTGCGTCTCAGTAAGTTTATCGCGAATCTTCAAAGAGAGATCGAGTTGCTTCGCGTAATCGGCCGCGGTCGTTGACAGACGCGGATCGGGTTTCACTTCAAATGATTCCGTCATCGTCTGACCGTCAACGGTCAACTTCACTTGATAGTTGCCGGGAACAACTTTCGGCCCTTGCGTCTGCCCCGCCCAAAGAATAATTCCCGGAAAACGCGTCGCGTCCGCATAACGCTCATCCCAAACGAAACGATTGAGCCCGGCGTCCATCGTCACGCGCGCAGGCGCGCCGCCAAAGAAGCCTTCATCTTCGCCACCGCCAGCCGGCGCTTGCTCTGGCGCGCCACCTGTCGCACTTGGCCGAGGCAGACGCCCGGTAAATTTGCGAATCGATTTGCCGGTTGCATCGAGAAACTCCAGCACGACATCGCTGGTGGGCTTCGCCTTCAGCGAATAGTAAACAACGACTCCGTTCGCCGGGTTCTTGCCGAGCGTAGTCGTCGGCGGCAGGTTCTGACCGCCCGCGCCGGGCATTCGGTAAGCATCTTTCGGTTTGAAGAGTTTCGTTTGCGCAGCAGCATTGAATCCGCCCGCATCCATCATCTGATGGAGCATCGGCAGATCATCAAAGATCCAGAACGATCGTCCCTGTGTAGCGGCCACCAATTCCTTTTCACGCTTATGAATCGCGAGATCGGTAATCGGCGTCACCGGCAGATTGAACTGCATCGACTGCCAGTTCGCGCCGTCGTCGAATGAGACGTACATGCCCGTCTCAGTTCCGGCGTAAAGCAGGCCGCGCTTGTTCGGATCTTCGCGAATCACGCGCGTGAATGCGCCGTCCGGAATGCCGTTCGTGATTTTCTTCCAGCTCTTGCCGTAGTCAGTCGTCTTGTACAAGTAAGGTTTGTAATCGTCGTACTTGTACATCGTCGCTGCGACGTAAGCTGTGCCCGCGTCGAAGGCGCCGGCCTCGAGCGAATTGATCTGAATCCATTCCGGCATCATGCTGCTCGGCGGAGTGACGTTCGACCAGTTCTTACCGCCATCGCGAGTCACCTGGACCAATCCATCGTCAGTGCCAACCCAAATCGTTCCGGCCTGCACGGGCGATTCCATCACCGTAAAGATCGTGTCGTAGTACTCGATGCTCGTGTTGTCTTTCGTGAGCGGTCCGCCTGAGGGGCCTTGCTTGGATTTATCATTGCGCGTGAGATCAGGACTGATCGGCTGCCAAGTCTGTCCTTCATTGGTCGACTTGAACAAGACATTCGCCGCCGTGTAAAGCGTGTCTCTATCATGCGGAGAGAACACGAGCGGAAAATTCCATTGGAAGCGATACTTGATGTCCGCTGCGCCCCATCCCATCGGATTGTCAGGATAAGGATTCACATCGCGCAGTTGTCCGGTGTGATGATCGTAGCGAGTGATCAATCCGTCATACGATCCGGCGAAAACGATCTCTGAGTCTTTGGGCGAAGGCGCAATCCAGCCGGACTCGCCGCCGCCAACGTCGAACCAATCGCTCGCCGTGATGCCTCCTTCGACTGTCCGGCTCGCGATGCGCACGGTCGAGTTGTCCTGCTGCGCGCCATAGACGTGATACGGAAAATCGTTGTCGAGCGCGACGCGATAAAATTGGGCGGTGGCTTGATCCTGTTCGCTCCAACTGCGGCCGCCGTTGAAGGAAACATTCGCGCCGCCGTCGTTGCTCTCGATCATGCGATTGGGATCTTCAGGAGCGATCCATAGATCGTGATTGTCACCATGCGGCACTCCAATTCCCGCGAAGGTCCGTCCTCCGTCATTCGAGCGATAGAAGCCGGTGTTAAGAACATAAACCTCATCAGCATTCTTCGGATCGGC
>DATLVM010000015.1:0-10668 GCA_035577445.1 Pyrinomonadaceae bacterium | reverse complement strand
CGGCAGCATCACGAAAACCGAAATGATGGGCAAGCGTCAGCTCGCTTATGAAATCAATCACAAAAAAGACGGTTCGTACGTGCTGCTCGAAGTTGAAGGCTCAGGCAAAGAGATTGCTGAAGTCGAACGCCGCATGCGCGTGAACGATCAGATTCTGCGATACATGACCGTGCGCGTCGATGAAATGCGCCAGCGCGCTGAGAAACTGAAAGAGCGGCGCGCCCGCAAGGCTGCGCGCAAGGCGGGCAACGGTAAAGCAAAGAAAGCCACGGTTGGTTTTGAAGCAGGTGATACGGAGGCCGCTGAATAGCGCTTTGAGAGAGGAAATTTATGTCAAGCAACTATGAAGATCGCGATTTTGGTTTGGAATACGATCGCACAATGCCGCGCGGGCCGCGGCGCATGCAGCGACGAAAGATCTGCCGCTTCTGCATCGATAAAGTCGATCTGATCGACTTCAAAGACGTGAAGCTGTTGCAATCTTACATTCCGGAACGCGGTAAGATTTTGCCGCGGCGAATCTCAGGCGTTTGCGCCGCGCATCAGCGCATGCTGGCGTCGGCAATTAAGCGCGCGCGAAACATCGCGCTGCTGCCCTATGCGGCTGACTAGGTTAGTCGTGTCAGAAGCCCGAGCGTTAGCGAAGGCTACTATCCCGTGAATTGCCCTCCCTAACGGTCGGGCTTCTGACACAGAGATGAGGTTTAATTATCATGGCACATACACAAGTTCTTTTACGCGAAGACATCGATAATCTGGGCGCGCGCGGTGAAATCGTGCGCGTGAAGGCCGGCTACGCGCGCAACTATCTGCTGCCGCGCAACCTCGCAGTGGAAGCGACGGCGAACAACGTTCGCCAAATCGAGGGCGAGAAGGCCGCGCTCGCAAAACGTGAAGCGAAAGAGCGCTCGACCGCGGAGTTGCAAGCTTCGCAACTACAGAAACTCACGCTGAAATTTGAGCGGAAGGTTGGCGAAGCGGGCGTGCTCTACGGCTCGGTTACTTCCATGGACATCGCGCATGAGCTGAAAGAGCAAGGCTACGAAATCGATCGCCGCAAGATCGTCTTGCGCGAACCAATCAAGCGCTTCGGCAATTACAACGTTCCCGTGCGTTTGCATCGCGACGTGACGCTCGAACTGCCGATTAACGTGCTCGGCGAAGGCGGCGTTGAAGTCAACGTCGAAGCGTTGCAGGCGGAAGCAGAGCAAGCTCCTGCTGCGCCGGAAGCAGCCCCCGCTGAATCCGAGAGTTAAGGGCCGTGACTTTCTCATTCGGGTTCCGGCTTCTCTCGCAGCACACTCTTGTCTCTCTAATCGAATCCTGCTACACACTGTAGCCAAGGCTGGCGTGGGAGGCGCATCGCGCCTTTCACTTCAACTCTTCAGGCGAGCGGCTCATGCGGGGACTCCTCTTCATCTGTGGCGCGCTGGTTTTCTCCAGCACGATTGCTCGCGCCCAACAACCAACGGCTGTTGATCTACTCGCAAAAGTATCGTCGACGTACGCAACCGCTCGGACTTATTCGGACGAGGGAAAAGCGAGCTTAGGCGATGGGACACGAATGAGCTCGCATTTTCGCATTAGTTTCGTCCGTCCAAACGCACTCGTATTCGAGGTTTGGTTCGACGCCCCCGTCAAAAATGCAACCAACTCGTGGATCGTTTGGAAAGATGGTGACGTGGTCAAGAGTTCGAGTCCGGTAGGCTTCGACAGTAGAATCGCGCCACTAGATACCGCGCTCGCCCGATTGGTTTCGTTGTCGGGTGGCAGCTCGCAGAATATTCCGCAGTTGCTTCTTCCGGATTCATTTCGAAATGCCGATCTCCTGTCATTGATTACTGATGCCAGGGTCGCCGGAGAAGACAAGATTGACGGTCACTCAACCTACCGGATCGAAGGCAACATCCTCGGCGACCGGATCAAGTTGTGGATCGATAAGACGCGCTTCGTGATTCGGAATCTCAGCGGAAAACCCGGGTCGGCGATCATGACCATGAAGTAACTGCTAACTTCAAACCTGTACTTGATTCCGTTATTCCGCCGGAAAGGCTCGTCTTCAGGCCGCCCGCGAATCAGCCTATTTCTGCTCCCACGCCATCGAAACCGATAGTTCCTTCATCGACAGAGCTTGGACCACCGCCGCGCCTTAAAGAGTTTGGCTTCACGCTTTTGCGTACTCCGGATCACACAGTTCTCACCGCGAAAGAGCGTGCTGAAGATGGAGACGTGGTGCGCGTCGACACAGACTTGGTCGTCTGTCCGGTGCTCGTGGTGGATGCGCAGGGCAGAATCGTGACGGGATTAACGCGCGAAGATTTCATCGTCAAGGAAGATGACAAAACGCAGGAGATAGGCAGCTTTTCGCTGGGCGACAGTAAAGACGTCCCGCGCTCGATCGTTCTCGTTATCGACTATGGCGGCAGTCAGGTGCCATACATTAAGACCAGCATTGAAGCCGCCAAGACGCTCGTTGATAAGTTGAATCCCAGGGATCGCATGGCCATCGTGACGGATGACGTCAAACTGCTGGTCGATTTTACGAGTGATAAAGAGTTGCTGAAGCAGCAGCTTGACGGTTTGAAAACCAAGGCGCTTTCAGGCCTGATTGGACTCAGCGAACAATATGATGCCTTGATGGCGACTTTGAATGAATTATTCAACCGAGAGGATGTCCGGCCCATCATTATCTTTCAGACCGACGGCGATGAACTGGGTTCTCTTAAGGGCGGTGAGCCTTTGAGTTTATTCTCGTTACCAAGGAAATTCAGCTATCAGGACATTCTCACGGCGACAGAAACGTCGCGCGTGACAATCTATTCAGTCATTTCCGGCGTTCAGTTTGCCGGCGCGCCGCAGGATGAAATGGTAAAGCGCGCGCGAGCGGATTGGGAAAATCGCCAGAAGGCAACTGGCTTTTTCATCGCGGCCAAGAATCTTCCTACCCCTAGCATCGTCGTGAATGATGATCCGGGCGATGATTTTTATAAGAACTACGCGGCTCAGTGGCAGCGCCGGCAATTGGCGTTGGTAGGAATCGCGAAGTACACCGGCGCGTGGGCTGAGTTTTTGGAAAGGCCGGATCAGGCTGATGAGATCTATACGCGCGTCCTGACCGATATCGATCGGCGCTATATCGTCGGCTACTATCCCACGAATCGCGCGCGCGACGGTCCGCGGCGCAAGGTGAAAATTGAAGTTCGCAACCATCCTGAGTACCTAGTGTGGGGACAAAGGAGCTATTTTGCTCACGAAAAGTGATTGCGCAACGAGCAGCAAAAAAGAGTGGTTTCACATTACTCGCCTTTGGCGCTCATATGATATTTTCCAGATTTAATACGAGTCGACTAGATTTGGACGGTGTGTGCATTGAGAAGTCATGACTGAAGCTGATTGGCACCAGTTCCTAAGCTAGTGTGTCGCCAGTGCGGCATAGAGTTGCACGTTAACGCAACAGAAAAACGTCCGGTTAGCGAATTTTACGTACTTCATCCAAAAGGAATATGTCCCCTCAGTGAGGATTGGATCAGGATTGATTCTAAAGGCAACGTGCTGGAAAACATATCAAAGGGCTCGGATTGGCGTTAGCGTCGGAAAAAAATCATTTGATTCAAGCGAAAAAGTAGCGCAATTCTCTGGCCTCGGATAACCTTACACGCCTCCCATAACTGATCATTTGTAAGCCATGGCGACACCAGATCCGATCCGTGATCCGCGCATCGAACGATCTTTACCGAGCAGCCCCGATACGGAGCGCGCGATCTTGGGATCGATTCTTTTGGACAATTCCCTAATCGCTCAGGCGGTGGAGATGTTGAGGTCCGAAGACTTCTATGTTCCATCTCATCGCCGCATCTTTAAGGCTATGATTGCCTTATTTGAGCGTGGCTCGGAAATCAATCCAATCTTAATCGGTGAAGAGCTTCGTCGTGATAATTCACTCGAAGCTTCGGGCGGAATGTTCTTTCTGAGTCAATTAGCGTTTGGACTCCCGCACCTTTCCACGTTGGCAGCCTACGCTAAGGTCATTCGTGGAAAGTCGATGTTGCGGCAACTCGTCAAAGTCGCGAACAACATCACCAGCGAAGCTCTCGCAGAAGAAGACGAACCGCAGAACATTCTCGATCATGCTGAGCAGGCGATCTTCGCTTTGGCGGATGAGCGCATCCGGCAGGGTTTCGAGCACATCAAACATCCGGCCGAACGCGTCCTGGAAAAAGCCGAGGCCGTTGAGCATCGCGACCTGGTCGTAACTGGCGTTCCTACAGGGTTTCGTGGCCTCGATTCGCTGACTTCCGGCTTCCAGAAACAGGATTTGGTGGTTATCGCCGCTCGACCTTCGATGGGTAAGACAAGTCTTGCGCTGACGATCGCGCAGCACGCCGCGATTGAAAGCAATGCTGTCGTCGGTATCTTCTCGCTTGAGATGTCGGCTGAGTCGCTGGCAATGCGCATGCTGTGTTCGGAAGCCAGCGTTGACGCGCAAAAGTTTCGCAGCGGCTATCTTTCGAATGAAGAATGGACGCGTTTAGGAAAAGCTCTGGGTCGGCTGGCTGATGCACGCATCTTCATCGATGACACGCCCGCGATTTCGGTTCTCGAGATGCGCGCGAAAGCGCGGCGTTTGGCGACTGAGCAGAAGCAACTCGATTTGATTGTGGTCGACTATCTTCAGTTGATGTCCGGTTCGTCGCATCGATTTGAATCACGGCAGCAGGAGGTCTCGCAAATCTCGCGTGAGCTGAAGGCTCTGGCGAAAGAACTCGACATACCGATGGTCGCGTTGTCACAGCTCAGCCGTGCGCCTGAGAATCGCACCGACCATCGCCCGCAGCTCGCCGACCTGCGTGAATCAGGTGCGATCGAACAAGACGCGGACGTCGTGGCGTTCATTTACCGCGAAGAGCAGTACAACAAGACCGAAGAGAACAAGAACATCGCAGAGCTGATCGTCGCAAAGCAGCGCAACGGACCGACTGACACAGTCTATCTCGCCTTCGTAAATCAATTCGCCAAGTTCGCTGATCTCGAACGCGATGCGCTGGGCGCCTACCTTGCGCGCTTCGACCGATCGAAAGGATCGCCGCGAATCAATCGTGGTGATGACGGGTTCTAGCTCCGAACGCCTATAACCACAAAGTCACAAAGGACACCAAGATCACTAAACGACCAAGAGCGTTAGGTGTCTTTGTGTCCTTCGTGCTTTGTGGTTAAGCTACGTCGTTTGATGAACCAACCAAACCTTGCAGGCCGACCAACCTGGGCCGAGATCGATCTCGCTGCGCTGGCGCAGAATTTCCAAGTCATCAAAAATCAAATAGGTCCGGACACAAAGATCCTCGCCGCGGTAAAGGCGAATGCCTATGGTCACGGCGCAGTCGAATGCGCGCGCCGCCTGGAGAGCGAAGGCGCCGATTGGTTTGGAGTGGCGTTGCCGGAAGAGGGAATCGAGTTGCGTCAGGCCGGAATTACGCGGCCGATCCTTTGTCTCGGTGGGTTCTGGCCCGAGCAAGAAACTGCGCTGCTCGAACACAAACTGACGGCCGTGGCTTACCGGCTCGACACGATTGAGTCGCTTGATTGCGCGGCGCGAGCAGCGAATACAACAGCGAATGTCCACTTAAAGATCGATACCGGAATGGGGCGTCTTGGTGTTCGCGCCGATGCGGTTAGTGAGTTCTGCGATGCGTTGACCAGGTTCAAGCACATCCGCGTCGAGGGTTTGATGACGCATCTCGCGGCGGCTGATGACGAGTCGAAGCAGCAGTTCACGGACGATCAACTGTCGAAATTCGAATCAGCGGTTGCTGCGTTCCGCGAGCGCGGATTTCAGCCCACACTCATTCACGCTGCGAATTCAGCCGCCGCTTTTGCGAATCCTCGCGCGCGCGGAAATATGGTTCGTCCGGGCGGATCGCTTTACGGCTTCGTGCGCGACGTTTTCCCTTCGAGTATCGACGCGCCCGCGCTGCGTTCCGTTATGTCTCTGCATTCGCGCATGGTGCTCTTGAAGAACGTTCCGAAGGGAGAATATCTTGGTTACGGCTGCACATTTCAAACGCAGCGCGATTCGTTGATCGCCACGATCCCGATCGGCTATGACGACGGTTATCGCCGGGCGCTGTCGAACATGGCTCGCGTGATTGTGCGTGGAAAGTTTGCGCCGGTAGTGGGCCGAGTCTCGATGGATCTAACATTGGTTGATGTCACGGAGGTGTCGGATGTTTCGATGGACGACCACGTCACCCTACTCGGTCATGACGGCGAATGCTCGATTACGGCAGAAGACCTGGGCGAACTTGCGGGAACGATCTCTTACGAAATAACCTGCGGCATCAGCAGTCGCGTGCCGCGAATCTACAAAGATGAAAACCCTCGGTAGCGAACCAGAGAGCGAATTGCGTTAAATCGATGGCAATTCAAATTAAGACGATGGCAGAAGCAGCAAAGCTAACAATTGCAGTTAACGATTCCGATTCGGTGACAGCGATGCTGTATCCGGCGGCGAAGAAGAATCGGCTGAACATGACGATCATTCTCGGGCACGGCGCCGGAGCCGATCAGATGAGCGGCTTCATGCGCATGGTTGCGAGTGGGCTGACCTCGCGCGGTTTCGATGTGATGACCTTCAACTTTATTTACAAGGAGAAAGGGCGCGGTGCTCCCGATCCGAAAGCAAAACTCGAAGCGTGTTATCGCGCCGTCATCGACGCAGCAATCAAACACCGAAAACTAAAGGGCAACAAGCTTTTGATTGGCGGCAAGTCGATGGGTGGCCGGATCGCTTCGCAAGTTGCTGCTGAGAACTCAGAATCTGTGGACGGATTGGTTTTTCTTGGCTATCCACTGCATCCGCCGGGCCGACTGGACAAGATGCGGGATGAACATCTGCCGAAAATCAAACGACCGATGCTGTTTGTGCAAGGCTCGCGCGATGCATTCGGAACCGAAGATGAGATTCGAGCGATCATCAAGAAACATCGGCTGAAGGCTGACATCTACGTTGTCGCTTCAGGAGATCATTCATTCAAAGTGCCAAAGTCGATTGCGCCACAGCAGCAGGTTTATGAAGATGTGATGGACGAGATCGCTGGATGGAGTCGTTGAGCAGCATGTCAGAACCCGGAGCGGTAGCGACGGGATCAAGGGTCCTTACCAGTGTTGAAGATTTACGCTCGAATAGACAAATCAAAATGTCACTTGATCCGGTCGCATCCACCACCCCACTCGGGCTGCCCTCGTGGGGACCCCGGTCCGCTCCCGGTTCTGACACCTCGTAATTAAGGACGTATGCCAAACTACAAATTCATTCAACTCGACGTGTTCACGGATCGCGCGTTCACTGGCAACCCGCTCGCGGTCTATCCCGAAGCAGAAGGACTCACCGGCGAGCAGATGCAGCAGATCGCGCGCGAGATGAATCTTTCGGAAACCGTCTTCGTGTTGCCTTCCGACAAAGAAGGTGCGCTGCGTCGCTTGCGCATCTTTACGCCGACGAGCGAACTGCCGTTTGCGGGTCATCCGATCGCCGGCACCTGGAATTGTCTCGCGCGCGAAGGCGTCGTGCCGCCGCCCGAAGGTGGCAACGGTTGGGTGCGCTTCAAGCATGAAGTTGGAATTGGCGTGCTGCCTATTGATATTGAATTCAAGGACGGCGAGCCGGCGCGCGTGGTGATGACGCAGGGCAAATGGGAAATCAAAGCGGAGATTGATGACTGGAACGATCAAGCCGACATCGCGCTCGGGCTGGGTCTGTCCCGTGAGGATCTCGACGAGACGTTGCCGATTCAGGCTTGCTCAACGGGAAACACGATGCTGATGGTGCCGATTCGATCTCTGGCTGATCTCGCGCGTTGCCGCCCGAGTGTTTCTCTGCTCGAAGAGGTTTATGCGCGCAATGGCTTCAGCAGCTCAGGAGCGACGGGCTGTTACGCCTTCACGCGCGAGACGATCGAAATCGGCGAGGCGCGCGCGCACGCGCGATTCTTTGTCGGACAAAATATTGGCGAAGATCCGGCGACCGGCAGCGCGGCTGGCCCGTTGGGCGGATATCTCGTTTATCACGATGCGACTCGCGTCGATCCGACGGACGGTGTGTACAAGTTCGTGATCGAACAAGGGGACTTTATCAACCGTCCCAGTCGCATTGGTTTGGAAGTGAAAGGCGCGCCCGGCGCCGTGGAAGAAGTGCGAGTTGGTGGTGCGTCGGTCGTAGTGGCAAAGGGCGTGTTGGAGTTTTGAGCAATTCTAAAAGTGAGGTAGTGGTCAAGAGAAGAGATTCAACGCGGAGACCTCAAGGTCAGGAAGGGTGGCTTGCCCCCGCGCTTTTTTCAGTTGTTCGAACGAAAGGGAGTCATCATCTGAACATTGTTGCCTAGTTCATTAGAAATAGCGGGGGCAAGCCACCCTTCCTGACCTTGAGGCATTCCAGGTTACATATGAATTCGGATCAACTCGATCTTCTAATCATCGGCGCCGGTCCCGCCGGATTGTCTGCGGCCGATGCGGCGGCGCGCGAAGGCCTGTCGTATCTCGTGATCGAGAAGGGAACGATTGCCAATACGATTCGCCAATATCCCGTGGGTCGCACGATGTTCTCGACTCCGAATGAACTCGAAATGCGCGAAGGTTCGCTGCAACCTATTCGCGAGAAGCCGACACGCGAAGAGCTACTTTCACACTACATTCATTTCGTTCTCGACAAAGATCTGCACATCAGCACAGGCGAAGAAGTAGTGGATGTAAGCGGCAATCGTGACGCGGGCTTCACTGTGCGCACGCATTCCCGCGGCTTTGGTTCAAGTGATCATGAGAATGCCTACCGAGCCCGCGCCATCTTGTTCGCGATTGGCGCGATGGAGTATCCCCGTCACCTGAATTGCCCCGGTGAAGACCTGCCGAAAGTCCACCATCGCTTCGTCGATCCCTATCCGTTTGTCCGAAAGGAAGTGCTGGTTGTCGGTGGCGGCAATAGTGCCGCCGAAGCAGCCCTGTTTCTTTCCGAAGAAGGGGCGCGCACGACGATGGCGATTTGGCGCGAAGATTGGGAGAACCGCGATCCCAAGGCCGGCGCGATGAAGCATTGGGTGCGCTCGCCTTTGGAACGCGAGATCGCCGAAGGGCGCTTGCGTGTGATTCTCTATAAGCAGATCGATGAAATTACCGTTGATTCGGTGCGGATCACCACTGATGCTGGAGAATCGACAACAATCCCGAACGACGTCGTTTTTGTGCTCGTCGGGAGCGATGCGGATTTAACTCTGCTCAAGAAGCTGGGAGTGAAAACCGAAGCAGGAAAACTCACCGAAGTTCCTGTTTATGATCCGGAAACGTTCGAAACGAACGTGCTGGGGATCTATGTCGCCGGTCACTTCACGCATGCGCGCCACATCAAAGCCGCGATCGACATACCGCGAAGAATCGTACCGCTAATCGCTAAGAGTTTACGTGCCGTTGACAATTGAGCGCTGTGATATGATGCAAGTCATGAGAGCTATCGAAGCCGAGTTTGAAAATGGGTTCTTGAAGCTGACTCAACCTTTGCCGTTACGTCCCGGCGAACGCGTTAGTTTGGTTGTGCTCCGGAAGGCGGATCCGCAGAGGTGGAACCTTCAAAAACTCGCTGTGACGACTCATGAAGACGATGAACTTGCCAGGGCTGGTCTTGGCGAATGGGTCGAGCAACTGGAATCGGAGGACAGCGTTTGAAGCGAGGGGAGCTCTGGTGGGCCAACCTTGGAGACTATCGGCGGTTGGAGCAAACAGGGCGACGACCAGTGATAATCTGGCAAAGTGATTCCCTCACGCGAGTACTTCAATCAGTCCTCGTAATTTCCTTTAACTACGAACAACCAACGTGCCCACCTTGCCGGGACGGCAGTAATCGAAGCGTCAGAACAGGGGCCCACCCAGGATTCAGTGGCACTTGCGTTTCAACTTCGCGCCATTCCGAAAACCGCATTAGCTTCAAGAATCGGGCCCCTGACGGATTCAGAGATCGCTGAAGTAGAGTTGGCAGTTGACGAGGCTGTAGGTCGCCTCGAACCAGAGACAACCTAATCCTGGGATCTTAATCTCGGTCATCGCGTGTTAAGGCCGCGATCCACATACCGCGAAGTATCGTGCCGCTGATCGCGCAGGCCTTGCGTCAAACAGCTGCGGGCTAGCTCGACCGCAACCTCTTCAATGGAAACGCCGCTTACTCCTCTGGACTTTGCTCGCCGCGCTCGCAAGCTGTACGGCGATCGCGAAGCGATGGTCGATGGTGGCCTGCGATTTACCTACGAGCAATTTCTTGATCGCTGTGATCGCTGGTCGTCGCGTTTGCTGGAGCTCGGTGTCCGGCAGGGAGATCGTGTTGCTTACATCGCCCCGAACACTCACGCGCAGCTCGAATCGTTTTATGCGGTGCCGCAGATTGGCGGCGTACTGGTGCCGATCAATTACCGCCTGACTGCCGACGACTTTGCTTACCTAATTAATCACAGCGGCGCGAAGGTCGTCTGTGCGCATCGCGATTATCTCGACGCAGTGGACGGCGTTCGGTCGCAATTGCAGTCGGTTGAGAATTTTGTGGCGCTCGACGATGCGCGTGACGGCTGGTTGGATTACGAGGCGTTGTTATCGCAGGGCCCGAGCAATTTTGCCCGGCCCACGATCAAGGAAAAC
>DATLVM010000014.1:0-5081 GCA_035577445.1 Pyrinomonadaceae bacterium | reverse complement strand
CTTAATCCTTCAATCTTCACAAATATGTTGGGTCTCCGCTCGTATGTCCGTCGAAAAGTGGCAAATAGGAGTTGTGCTCGATGGTTCAATCGCTATCCCGGGCTATCGCGGGCCTCGCTGCAAGAACAGTCCCGAAGTCTTACACTTTGGCACAGTGAAGACTACGGCTTCACGCCGAGCGAACATTTCATCACTATTGCAAGCGCCTGCTTTGAAGAAGATGGAACGCCTCGATTTCAGCCGACGATCGCCAAGCGCCAGGAGCCTAAGTAGGCGTCTTTTGCAATTTGCAGCCACACACTTTCGATGTCAGTCGGGTATAATAGTTGACGCTCGCTACTGCGCCTGGTCGCCTCCGGAGCGAAAGGTCGCAGGTTCGACCCCTGCCGCGGGTGCCATCTCTTGCCCAATCCTCCACAGAGATGCAATGCAAAACCTGGCACACGACTATGTTCACGAGCCTAAGCCTACGATTCTGCTCGTCGAAGACTTTGACGACACGCGATTAATGATGAAGCTGTGGCTACAGCGAAACGGCTATCGCGTTATTGAAGCTGAGACGGGCGAAGAAGCGATTACGGTCGCGCGGCGGGAGGTTCCCGATTTGATCATCATGGACGTGATGATGCCGGGAATGAATGGGCTTGACGCCACGCAGCAGATACGACAGTATCAGCCACTCAATCAGATACCGATTGTGGCGGTGTCGGCTTACGGCGCCGACGAGTATCGCAGCCTCGCGCTTGATGCAGGTTGCAACGAATACGTTTCGACGCCATTCAATCCGCGCGAGTTAGCGGAACTAATCGGCAACCTGTTGGCATCGCGACGACTTGCTGACACAGATGTTCGTTCCTCTGATCTCGAACATTAAGACGGTAGTGCTTATCGGGCTGGCTGCGCTCTGCCTTACAACTGCCGCGAGCGCTCAACCAACAACCTGTTCGGTCAAACTCGATCAAATCAAAGACACGCCCGAGCTGTTCGGACTGCGGCTCGGCATGACGTACGACCAGGTAAAAGAACGCCTGCCGCTGGTGCAGTTCGGCCGCGCGGATGAAATTGGCTTGGTAAGAACCTCTTTCAATCCTCATTTTGATCCGCGCGTCGATCCCAAGGCATTTGAGGCCGTGCGAACAATCTCGCTTGATTTTCTCGACGGCAAACTCGTAACGCTCTGGATCGGTTTCGAGGAGACATACAAATGGCCAAAGCTGGATGAATTCGTCAACGGCTTTGCGACTGCTCTGAGTCTGCCGTCTCAGTGGCCGGTGAGGCGCACGGCTCGCGAAATCATGTGCGATCATTTCTCTGTGCAGGCATCAATAATTGCGGGCGGTCCGAGCATCCGCATCACAGATGAACAGGCGCAGAACACAATTGGGGAACGCCGCGAAGCGGCAGTAGCAGCGGCCGAAGCCCAAGTGATTGGTGACCTGCGCAGCAAGACTTATTACCCCTCGGACTGTCCAGCGAAAGAAGACGTGCCGGCTGTCAGCCGAGTAGTTTTCAAGAACAAGGAAGTCGCGGAAGAAAATGGTTACAAGCTGGCGAAGGACTGCCAGTGATTTAGCATCGAGCGCTTGGCCGCGGATTCAAGACGTTGTTGCCGCCCGACGCCCGATGCTACAAAAGTAGGAGAACAGCATGCTAAAAGAATTCAAAGAGTTCGTCGCGCGCGGCAACGTGCTCGACCTCGCTGTCGCCGTCGTCATTGGTGCTGCGTTTGGAAAAATCGTGACCACGTTTGTCGAAGGAGTAATCATGCCTCCGATTGGATTGGTTCTCGGCAAGGTTGAATTTTCCAGTCTGTTCCTCGTGCTCGATCATTCCAAGGGAGCCCCGGCGTCACTGGCTGATGCCAAAGCAAAAGGGATTCCCGTAATCACTTACGGGGCAATGATCAATGATCTCGTGAATTTTCTGATTATCGCCTTCGTCATTTTCCTGATCATCAAAGCCGTTAATTCGATGCGCAAGAAAGCAGAAGCCACAACCAAGGATTGTCCGCACTGCCTGACGGCCATTCCGCTCGCGGCGACGCGCTGCTCCGGATGCTGCGGAGAACTCCAGGCGGCATAGTCATCGAAATTCACCTGTTTGACCACAGCGCGGCGGCTTCTTACAATGAACTTCTGACCCCGCCATTTCGTACGGACTTCTATTGGAGGTTAGGAGTAATTAAATGAGCACACCTTTTGAACCGAAGACAAACGGGTCCGAATCTAACGATGAACTGTTGGTGCACCACGATGAAGACGACAGCGAGCGATCCAACGTAGGATCCTCGGTGCGCGATATGGCCGCGAGAATTCCGGAACAACTTTCGGCTATCGGCCGCGACATCAGCCGCACTATCGAGCGCGCGATTTCGGCCAAGGATGATTACATGCTGGCGGTGAAAGTTTCGCATGATGCACAGATCCGGCTCGGCCAGCTTGTGCAGGCGGGAGTTTTCGGCACACGCGCCGAAGCCGCCGCCTTTCTGATCGATGAAGGCATCAAAGGGCAAGGACCGTTGTTTGAACGCGTCGAGCAGAAGCTCGGGGAAATCGAGCGGTTGCGTGCTGAGTTGCGCGGCATGGTGGCCGAAAACAAGCCAACGACATAAACACCTCGACGAAATAGGACCTGCGACGCGCCACTTCTGATGCACGGCAGGTGGCGCGTCTTGGTTTATCTGAGAGTTCCGCGTTAGAATCTTTTTTTATCCCCCAACACGCTCTTCAAGTTTCCCGCAACGCGCGGATAGATCGGGCCATCTTGTGCAGACTACTTTTCACGTTCCACCTATACCTATAAAACAATTCAGCTTAGACAACGGACTCCGCATAGTTCTGAATGAAGACCATTCTGTGCCGGTAGTTTCGGTCGCGGTTTATTACGACGTCGGCTCGCGCAATGAGCGCGAAGGCCGGACCGGCTTTGCGCATCTTTTCGAGCACATGATGTTCCAGGGATCGGAAAACGTGCCGAAGGCCGCGCACTTTCAATACATTTCCAACGCCGGCGGCACGATGAACGGCACCACCTCAAGCGAGCGCACCAATTATTTCGAAACGCTGCCCGCAAACCAGTTGCCGCTGGCGCTTTGGCTGGAAAGCGATCGCATGCGCTCGCTCGCCGTCACGCAAGAGAACCTCGACAATCAGCGCGAAGCGGTAAAGGAAGAAAAGCGTTTGCGCTATGACAATCAGCCGTATGTCAATGGCTTTCTGCGGTTGTTTGAAATGAGCTTTAAGAATCCTGCGAATGCGCATTCGACGATCGGATCGATGGAGGATCTCGACGCCGCGACGGTTGAAGACATTCGCGAGTTCTTTCGGATTTATTACGCGCCCAACAATGCCGTGCTCGCGGTCGCCGGCGACTTTGACGAAGGCGAGACGCGCAACCTGATCGAAAAATACTTCGCTACTATTCCGAGCCAACCTGAACCGCCGCCGGTCGATGTCAACGAACCTGATGAAGTG
Source organism: Pyrinomonadaceae bacterium (assembly GCA_035577445.1). GTDB lineage: Bacteria > Acidobacteriota > Blastocatellia > Pyrinomonadales > Pyrinomonadaceae > UBA11740. The sequence goes on along the minus strand of DATLVM010000014.1, from coordinate 1,608 downwards.
GCCGAGCGACGGGACCTGTTTCGGGACAAACTCGCGCCGGTTCCGGCGTTTGCCTTGGGCTGGAAGATCCCGCCCCGGCGCATGGCGGAATTCTACGCGCTGTCACTTGCGAGCCATTTATTGTTCGAAGGAGAAAGCGCGCGTCTCTATCAAAAGTTGGTTAAGGGCGAAGAATCTGTCGTGCAAATGCAAGGTGGCATCGACGAGCGTCGCGGCCCATCGGGTTTATTTATCGTGGTGATCCCGAAACCCGATCGCGAGCCGCATCAGATTCGCGACGCGATCTTCGACGAGATTCATCAATTAGCTGCTGATGGCCCGAGCGCTGAAGAGATGGAGAAACTGCGGAACAATCTCTTTAATGCCGCGGCACGCAGCCGCCAGTCTTCGCTATATCGCGCGCAGCAGCTCGCCGAGTTTGCGCTCTATGACAATGACCCGGAGTTGTTCAATACCGACTTGCAGAATTTCCTCGACGTGACCGCTGAGCAGATTCGCGAAGCCGTGGCTGAGTACCTCGATACTGACAATCGCGTTCTGCTGGACATCGTGCCGTCGCCGCAAGAAGTTCCGTCCGCCGCGCCACACGAGCTGGCCGATCCTGATCAGCCGACATCCCCGCTGCCGCAAATTCCTGAACCTCCTGAACAAGCGCCGGAAGGGTCACCAATTCCCAGGGCCGGTCAGCCGGCAGTTGAATCGAACGAGCCGCACTAATCAAACCCGATGATGCAAACCGAAACATTTCGTCGCGAGATGCCGCCCCCGCTCGAGGCGCGGCCGCTAAATATTCCCGAGCCGTTCGAGGCCAAACTTGGGAACGGTCTGGGGCTGGTACTGATCGAAGACAAGCGCTTGCCGCTGATCAGTTTTCGTTTAGCTTTCCGTTCCGGTGACGCGAACGATCCCGCGAACCTTCCCGGTCTCAGCGACATGATGTCGCACCTGCTGACTGAAGGAACTGAATCACGAACGAGCCGACAAATCGCTGAGGAGATTGAAAAGGTAGGTGCAACTCTCATGGTCGGATCAAGTTCTGACTTCACGGCCGTGGCCGCGTCCGCGCTTTCCGCATTCACGAATGAAGTGCTTGAGCTGATTGCCGATGTGACTCTGCATCCGACGTTTCCGCAGAATGAAGTCGATCTCGCGCGCGAAAACACGAAGCAGATGTTGATTCAGCAGCGCGCGCAACCAACATTTCTCGCCTCCGAGCGAATGGCGAAAGTCATGTTCGGCTCGCATCCTTACTCTGTGGTTTCACCGACGGCAGAGATGCTGGACGCATTGACGCGCGATGATCTGCGGTCGTTTCGGGAACGAACTTTCATTCCAAACAATGCGGTCCTAATCGTTATCGGCGACTTCGATCAGGAATCGCTGGTCACGCAGATCGAGAATCTATTCGCCGGCTGGAAACCTGGGGCGGTGACCAAGGCTGATTACGCCGCACCGCCCAAGCGCTCGCGTCGAACGTTGTATATGGTCGACCGTCCCGGCTCGGCGCAATCAAATATCGTCATCGCCAACGAAGGAATCACCCGTAAGGATCCCGACTATTTTCCGATGCTGTTGATGCATACGATCCTCGGCGCTAATGCGTCGTCG
>DATLVM010000013.1:0-12001 GCA_035577445.1 Pyrinomonadaceae bacterium | reverse complement strand
ATTGTTCGCGGCCTACGTGCTGTCGCGCTATAACTTTTGGGGACGAAATGCGGTCATCGTCACGATCTCTCTGCCAACCGCAATTCCGACGGCAGTGGCCGGCTTCGCCTTGCTGTTGTTATGGGGAAAATACGGAATGATCGGCCGTTACCTATCGGAAGATCAGCAGATCATGTTCACGCCGTACGCAATCATCCTGGCGAACGTCTTTGTCACGTTTCCGCTGGCGTTCGGGGTTATTAAACCCGTGTTCGACACGATGAGCCGCTCGCTCGAAGAAGCTTCCGCGACCATCGGCGCAACGCGTTGGCAGACGTTCTGGCACGTGACGCTGCCGAGTTTGCGCGGCGCGATCGTGAGCGGCGCTTTGCTGACTTTCGCGCGCGCGGTAGGTGAATTCGGCTCGACGATTTTGGTGTCGGGAAATCTCGCGGGGCGCACACAGACGGCGCCGCTCTATATCTTCGCGAAATTCAATGAAGGACAGATCGAAGCCGCCAACGCGATCGCGATCGTTTTGGCGTTACTGTCGTTCGTAATTTTCAGTGTGCTGTTCTTTGCTCGTGACTGGCTGGAGTTAGAAACGCAAGAAGCATGATCGCTAAAATGGCATTGGCCAAAGAAAAGCAGAGCATCCACGAGTCGTGGGCGCCGGATCGTGAACAGGCGACGGGCGTCGCGGCCACCGTGCGCGGCATCAGCAAGCGCTTTAAGAAGGCGCGCGTACTGGAAGACGTCAGCTTCGACGTGGCGGAAGGCGAATCGCTGGTGCTGCTCGGCGCATCGGGCAGCGGCAAGACGACAATTCTGCGCATCATCGCCGGGCTCGAACAACCGGACACGGGCGAAGTCATTCTGCACGGCAAGGACGTGACGGATATGCCCGCACGCGAGCGTGGCGTGGGCGTGATCTTTCAGGCATACGCCCTCTTCCCGCGGATGACGGTCGAGAAGAACATCGCGTACGGTTTGAAGATTCGACGCCGGCCGCGCAGAGAACGGCGCGAGACGGTCGATCGCTTGATCAAGCTCGTGCAGTTGGAAGCGCATCGCAAGAAATATCCGTGGCAACTTTCGGGTGGACAGCAACAGCGCGTCGCGATCGCGCGCACGCTCGCATACAAACCTCAAGTGCTCTTGTTCGACGAACCTTTCGGCGCGCTCGATGCGCAAACTCGCGTGCACCTGCGACGGGAAATTCGCGCGCTGCTCAGACAGGTAAAGGTGCCGTCGATTTTCATCACACACGATCAGGAAGAAGCGCTCGAGCTGGGCGATCGCATTGCGGTTCTAAACAACGGGCACCTGGAACAGATTGGCACGCCCGACGAAGTCTACAATCATCCTGAGACGGAATACGTCGCGACGTTTCTCGGCGCGGCGAACCTGCTGCTGGGCGTGGTCGCCGAAGGTCACGTTGAGATTGGCACCGCACGATTTCTTGCGGAGAAAGAAACGGCGAGATTTCGCGAGGGACAATCAGTCAAGCTCGTCTTTCGGCCTGAAGATGTCTGCATCAGCCAGGACGCGAACCTCCCCGGTAACTGCCGCCGTTTGGCCAACGGTGTGATTCAAGAAGTGAACTTTGTAGGAGCGTACGAGCGACTTTCGGTGCGCCTCGATCTTACCCACCGCAAAGGCGACACCGATGCGCTGTATCAAGTCACCATCAACACCCCTCAACGAATGACGGGAATTCCGATCATGGTCACGCGTCCCAAGCCCGAAGCGAACGCGACGAAGTTCAAGCCCGGGGACCGCGTGGCGATAGGCCTCACGTCATTCAGCGTCTTGCCGAATTACACTCTGGCGCGACAACGATGAAGAAAACTGTAATCGCAGCCTGGCTGCTTTCGATGATGTGGACGTGTGCCCCGCTTGAAGCACGGGCGCAAGCGACCGTTCCCGAAACCGATAATCAGTCGTGGAACGACGTGCAGCTCACGGTGCCGATGACGAAGAAGGTCGATTTTCTTTTGCAAACGACTTGGCGCTTCGGAGGGAACTTCTTCGGCAGTGGCTTCGACTACCGCTGGGGCGCCGGCTTCAATTACAAGCTATCGAAGTATGTAACGCTGAACGAACTTTATTTTCATCGCGAAGCCAAGCCGCCCCATGGCAGGCGTGAGCATGAAGATCGACTAAGTTTCGGCGCGACATTTCAGGGGCCAATCGGAAAGTTCACGCTCAGCGACCGCAATTGGTTCGAGCGGCGGTGGCGCGAGCCGCAGGTCGATGCATGGCGCTATCGCAATCGCGTGCGATTGGAGCATCCATTCAAGATCGAGAAAAAGAACTTCACATGGTTCATTTCCGATGAGGTCTTTTATGACTGGAGCCTGCGCGATTGGGTGCGCAACCGAGCGGCCATCGGTGCGGGCCATACCTTCAACAAGCATTTCACCGGCGAGCTTTACTACATGCGGCAGAACGATGGCCGCAGCAAGCCGGGAGACATCAACATCATCGGCACGACGTTGAGATTCAAGCTCTAACTTGCTCGCTCCCCACTTCGACACGCGCGATTCGTCTGGCCGGTTCACTAATCGAGAGCTCAACCTTCAAAGGATTTCGATTCGGACAAACTCTAATCTTTCTGGCATCGCGCGCCGGGAGCGATGAGCAAAAGTCCACAGATCACGGCCAAAACTGCCCACTTTTAGGAAGATCAAAGCAGCATCAATGCGCAAAAATGGCTGTTTGCATTGGCACATGTCGTGCGCAGCTAAGCTTGAGAGAAAGGGTGTATCGCACATGTCAAAGATGAGAGCAACGGTCTTTCACGGTAAGGATGAGATTCGAGTTGAAGAAGTTGAGCGGCCCCGCGCCGGCGTCGGTGAAGCTGTGATCCGCGTGACCCTGACGACGATTTGCGGAACCGATCTGCACATCGTGCGCGGCGAATATCCGGTGAAGCCAGGTCTGGTCATTGGCCACGAACCGGTCGGCGTGATCGAAGAGCTCGGCGCAGGCGTCACAGGATACAGTGTCGGCGATCGGGTGCTGGTTGGCGCGATTACGCCGTGCGGTCAATGCCGCGGGTGTCTGTCGGGACATCTTTCCCAATGCGGACACGGCGAAGGATATGAAGCGCTCGGCGGTTGGCGGTTCGGCAACACAATCAATGGCGCGCAGGCTGAGTACCTGCTGGTGCCTTATGCCCAAGCGAACCTTGCAAAGATTCCTAACGAGTTGACCGATGAACAAGTAGTGCTGCTCGCCGACATCGCTTCGACCGGATTCAGCGGCGCTGAGTCGGGCGGCATCAAGATTGGCGACGCGGTGGTGGTCTTTGCTCAGGGCCCCATCGGCCTGTGCGCGACTGCAGGCGCGAAGTTGATGGGTGCTGCGATGATCATTGGGATCGACGGTGACGACAATCGCCTGAAGATGTCGCAGCGGATGGGCGCGGACATTGTGCTCGATTATCGCGATTGCGATCCGATCGCTGAAGTAAAGAAGTTAACGGGAGACGGAGCTGACGTAACTATCGAAGCACTCGGAACGCAGCAAACTTTCGAGAGCGCTCTGCGTTGTTTGCGGCCCGGTGGAACGCTTTCGAGTCTCGGCGTGTATTCAGGCAAGCTGCAAGTGCCTTACGACGCGTTCGCGGCCGGCCTTGGGGATCATCGTATCGTGACGACGCTCTGTCCCGGCGGCAAAGAACGCATGCGGCGACTGATGGAAGTTGTCCGCAGCGGCCGCGTGGATTTCACGCCGCTGTTGACGCACAGGTTCTCGCTCGAGCAGATCGCGGAAGGTTACAGGTTGTTCGGCGAACGGGCTGATGGAGTCTTAAAAGTTGCAATCAAGCCTTGACGCCACGGTCGCTCCTCCGGAGCTCGGGATTCGCCGGGCAGCGTTGTTCTCAAAATATGTCGCCGCTACGCGGCTGCGAGCGTTTGCTCTGGAGTCTTGAGGCACAGCCGCGTCAGGTTACAAAATGGTCCAGTCCGAACGCCGTCGCTCCCGCTGAGTGACCCGCGTCACAGTAATTCGTATCCATCGGCTCATACTTGGCGTGCGAGTTTTCTCGCATCAGTCCGCGCAGGTTTCCGCACGCGAGCGCGCCAATGAGCCTTTCTCAAAGCGAAATTCTAAGCTCTGAAGCACGGCATGTCGGTTGCGGCATACCCGACGAAACTATGCCTTCAATGCAGCGGCGCTTTTCTAAATTGATTAACGAAGAGGTGAAGAGATGAGCACGATGATTTCCATGGACAAGACTGCGGATCTGGCCGGCCCCGGAATCGGGAATTACGACGAACTGGCAGGTGTTCTTCCGGATGACTATTGCTCGCTTCTCGATCCAAAACACACGCAGGAAGCGATCACCCTCGTCAAGCGATACATCGAAGACAACCTCTGTCGCGAACTGAAATTGATGCGCGTCGAAGTGCCGTTGATTGTCGACGTCGAAAGCGGCGTTAACGATATGCTCGATCGCGACGGCTCGCGCACGCCGATCCAATTTCACATTTCAAACGATCGCGATGTGCATCCGATCGACGCTCAGGTGGTGCAGGCCGCGACCAAGTGGAAACGCGTCGCGCTGAAGCAGTTCGGCATGCACCCGGGCGAAGGCATCATCACGGACATGCGCGCAGTGCGGAAGGATTACTTCCTCGATCACGATCACAGTGCCTACGTCGATCAATGGGATTGGGAGAAGGTGATCACGCGCCAGCAGCGCAATCTTGATTACCTGCGCCAGACAGTCGAGTCGATCTGGAAAGTTATCAAAGGCGCCGAAGAATACATTCACGGCCTGTTCCCGCAATTGAAGTCTGACAAGTATCCGCCGCTGCCGGACGAACTGAAGTTTTTGCATGCGGAAGAGATCCTCGATCGTTATCCGAATCTGCCGCGCAAACAACGCGAGACGGCGATCCTTCAAGAGTTCCCGGCGGTCTTCATTTACGGCATCGGCTGGGTTTTGAAGGATGGCTATCCGCATGAGATGCGCGCAGCCGATTACGACGATTGGGTGACTGAGACGGTGAAGAACAATGGTGATTCGATGCACGGCCTGAACGGCGACATCCTGGTTTGGAATCCGGTCACGCGACGACGGCATGAACTAAGTTCGATGGGCATTCGCGTGAATGCCGACACGCTGAAGCAGCAACTCGAGATTACGAATCAGCTCGACTTCCTGAAGCTGCCATATCACCAGGCAATCGTTAATAACGAATTGCCGCTCAGCATCGGCGGCGGTATTGGTCAATCGCGGACCGTAATGTCGCTGCTGCGGAAAGCGCACTTAGGCGAAGTCAGCGTCACCGTTTGGCCCAAGGTGCTGAAAGACATTTGCCGCGAGAAAAATATTTTCGTGCTGGAGTAAAAGTGCTTTGCGGATCTTTGAGGTCTTGGCGCCTGTGCGTGAATCACGAAAAAGTTCATCGCCTAACGCCACGTCGCGAAGACGCAAAGGATCACAAAGCGAAATCTAAAATCATGAATCAGGGAGAAATTCGTTCATGGCATTAACCATTTTGGAAGACTGCATCAACTGTGATGCTTGCCGGCCCGAGTGTCCGACCGAATCCGTCAGCGCCGGAGACGAGATCTATCAAATCGATCCGGAAACGTGTGTCGAATGCGTCGGCCATTTCGACGAACCGAAATGTGTCGAGCTGTGCCCGATCGATTGCATCGTGCCGCTCGCCGCGTAAGGTAAAGAGTACGGCGCGTCAATAACAGCTAGTGAATGGTTGCCTTCGATCGCAGCTGGCGAGTGACGCGCCTGTATCGCTGTGTGACTGCCAAGCGATCCGCTAGACAGTTCGTCGGCCGGTCACCAGGTTGATGATCAGCACGATCACGGCCAGCACGAGCAACAGGTGAATGAAGCCACCCATCGTGTAGCTCGAAACCAGTCCAACCAGCCACAGCACCAACAGAATCACAAAAATCGTCCACAACATTGTCGTTTCCTCCTCTAAACAGTTGGAATCGCGCAGAGGTCGTAGCGGCAACGGCCATGCCTTACAGATTGATCGGAGAAGATCCGCAACTTACTTGATCCTTGGCAATAGTGGTTTGAATTGAGACGTTGCGCACCGGCCCGAAAGTGTATGGAAGTATGGCGCTTTCGGCGCTCGTCTCGGCGTGCTGTGAACGTGGGCGCGGGCTTCTCGTAGTTCTCAACTTTTCGTCGCAATCAATTCACGTTTCTATGAGTTAGTGCTGGACTTCCGGTTGCGCGTTATGGCTAAATGTCGTGGTTCGCCCCAGCGCGAACATTCAGTCTGCAGGGTTACGCGTTAGCAATTCCCCCGACTCGCCTTTCGCTTCAATCCTCTAGTTCCTTTGATTAACGTTTGACCCCAGAGTGTTTCGGCCCAGGCCGAAGCCGCCAAGGAGAGTTATGGCTTTTAGTATCAGGAAATTTTCGACTCGCTCCCAACGAACCTTGATCGTGGGCGCCTTCATCACCGCGGCGCTCGCGATTGGAGCGATTTCATTTGTGCGTTATCGCACTACCCGCACTGCGATTCAGACGGTTAATTACTCTGATCTGTACGCGCTCGCCGAAGCGGGTTCCGCGGCGTCGGTGCTCATCGATAATGACTCAATGCAGGTCAAGCGAATTGACGGCGCCGTCGTTCAAAGCACCGTTGCCGGAGAATCATTCCGTCAGACGATTGTTGAGTTGTTCAGAAAGAACCATGTGCCTGTCGAGTTTGCGTCCACGCAACCGTCGTTGGGCGGCACGGTCATTTTGTATTCCTGGCCGGTACTTCTTTTGGGATTGTTCGCATTCGTTGGTTGGCGAGTCCACGCGACCGTGAACGGCCGTGGCGGCAATTTCAATCTCAGCGATCAAAATGGCAAGGAGACGACCACGTTCGCGGATGTTGCGGGCGTCGACGAAGTAAAGGCCGAACTCGCTGAGACAATAGAATTCCTGCGCGACCCAATCAGCTTCGGCCGGTTGGGTGGTCGGGCTCCGCGCGGTGTCCTGCTTTATGGGCCACCAGGAACGGGAAAGACTCTGCTCGCGCGGGCTACCGCGGGCGAAGCAGGCGTCCCGTTCCTCGCGGTTTCGGGATCGAGTTTCCAGGAGAAATTCGCTGGGGTGGGCGCAGCTCGTGTCCGGCGCTTGTTCGCGCGGGCGCGCAAGCTGGCGCCGTGCATCATCTTCATCGATGAAATCGATGCCCTGGGTCGCCAGCGCGGACGCGGCAACGATTCGGGCTCGGCCGATCAGGATCAGACGCTCAATCAACTGTTGATTGAGATGGATGGTTTTAATCAATCGTCGAGCATCGTGGTGATCGCTTCGACGAATCGACCAGACGTTTTAGATCCGGCGTTGACCCGTCCGGGCCGGTTCGATCGCGAGATTATGGTGAACCTCGCCGACCTGCGCGGCCGTGAAGCGATTCTCGACGTTCACGCGCGTCACATTCCTCTCGATCGTGATTTGGAATTGAATTGGATTGCGCGCGGCACACCCGGATTTTCCGGCGCCGACCTCGCGAACCTTTTGAACGAAGCGGCGATCGCCGCGACGCGGGCCCAGCGCGAATCAGTTGCCCGCGAACATGTTGAATACGCGCGCGATAAGATCCTGATGGGCGCCGAACGCCAGGGCTTCATGATGGATGAAGACGAGCGATATGCGACCGCGGTTCATGAAGCTGGTCACGTCGCGGTCGGCCTCGCCGTGAAGAACAGCGATCCAATTCACAAGGTTTCGATTCTTCCTCGCGGCCGGGCGCTGGGCGTGACGCAAGCGCTGCCGGATCGCGATCGCTTAATGAAGAAACGTGAGTATCTCGAGGATCAGATTGCGATCTTGCTGGGCGGACGCGCGGCCGAACAGATTGTGCTGAACACGATGACCGCGGGTGCCTCAAACGACATCGAGCGCGCCGTTGAAATTGCCGGCAAGATGGTGCGCGAATTTGGCATGAGTCCGCTGGGGCCGATTTATCTGGGCGAGAAGCAAGCCGACAATCAAAGTCCCAGCTTGCTCGATCGAGCCGACGAAGCAACGAACGAAATCATCGGTGCGCAATTGGAACGAGCGTGCGAGGTGGTGACGTCTGAACGGGAGTCAATCGCTCGTTTGGTTGAATTGCTTTTGGAGCGCGACACGGTAGAGGCCGATGAAATTCGCAGGTGCTTCATTTCTGCCGGTGGCGCGCGCTCGCACTGACGCTACTCTCGAGGGCGACCAAAGAAAAGTACGTAACCGTCCGAGTCGGTTACTTCGAAACCGCGCAGGCCGTCGTGAGTGTCCTTAAGCGGTTTCGAAAACTCGACCTCGCGCGAATTGAATTCGGCTGCCAGTGCATCCGGGTCCGGCACATCCACATAAGCATCCCATCGCGCACTCGGGTCCCGCTGCGAATTCGGGAGAGGATCTACTTCCACATCTTTTAGCATCAGCATCGCCCGGTCGCGCCGAACAATTCCAAAGAACGGATCGTTCGGCGGCGCTGTAAACGTGACCTCAAACCCAAGCTTGTCTCGATAGAAAGCCAGAGCCGCCGAAAGGTCACGCACAATGAAGAAAGGAGTTATTCCTCCGATCGTTGTTTGGGCCGGTGATGTCATACGATCTTCGATGCCGAACTGGGTATTAGGCGAACCGGATGGCCAGCACTCTTATACGGCGTCTCATACCTTCTGCCAAGAGCAATTCCAAACTCGCCCTCAACAACGCCAATCGAACTTCATAAGTGTTGCTCGGCGCGTTCCTCAACGGGAACGACGGCAGTGAAGTCGTGGTGGAAGCGCGCTACATATTGATCGAGCAATTCGATCATTCGCTGGTGACGCTTGCTGCGAATAATGAGTCCCACGTGATTGGGCTTTACTACTCTTAGAACGATTTCAGCATCGTCGTAAGCGGAGGTGTCCGGAGACTCTTGCCGCGCGAGTGACATCGCGATGCCGCCATATTCTTTGCGCGTCTTCGGCAGGCGATAAGGTTTCTCTTTAGTTGCGGCTTCGATTTTCGCCCACTCGCGCCAGAAGTTGATTCCCGTAGCAGCTTCAATCGTCTCAGCCGTAAAGGCGCCGCCGACGCGAGCGGCAACCTCCAGAAAATAGAATCGATCCTGAGCCCGCTTCGCGTCCGACCGTTCGATGAATTCAGCATGAGTCACGCCGCGGTCGATCCCAAAGCCTTGTAGCAGCCTGGCATTCAATGCGAGCAAGTCTTTTCGCGTTTTCGATTTGTAAGGTACGGTCCCGGAAGTGTTAACGCCGCCGCGCGCGATGTCGAAGGGTGGCGCGCCATATTGCGCGACGTTCGTAAACACGATCTCGCCGGCGACGATCAGCGAATCGACGTGATAGACATTTCCAGGTTCATATTTTTCCAGAAGATGAAAATCGGATCGCTCGTGTAGCGCTTCGCGCCGATCAAGTTCGCGAATCGCGCTCCGCACTTCTTCGGGCTCGCTCAACCTCCGCATGCCCATTGATGACGCACCGATGCGCGGCTTCAGCATCCACGGCGACGCGTTTGCCTTCATAAACTCATCGATCGCTTCGTAGTTCAGAAGTTGCACAAACTCAGGCTGCGGTAATCCAAGCGCGCGGCCTTTGGCGCGCATCGCCAGCTTGTCCTGAAAGCAGCGCGCCGTCGTTGTGCCCAGGCCCGCCACGCAGAGATGTTCGCGAATGTGCGCGGCCGTGACGATATCGTATTCCTCGAGCGCCACGACGCGCGTCACGCGGCGCGTGCGGGCGACGTGCGTCGCCGCCATCAAATAAGCGGACACGCTGGTCTTGCCGGGAATCGCGAGCAGCTCATCGAGCGATTCGCGCGCCCAATCTTCGCCCAGAAGTTTTTCACGCGTCAGCAAAACCACGCGCGCGCCTTGCGCGGCAGCTTCGCGAATGAAGTCGTTGCCCTTGGAAAAACTGGCGATGCAGAGAATGGTTGGAGCGGAGGTCGAGTCACTCATGCGCCTCGACCTCCATTGATTTTGGGGATCGTCATAGACAGGCCTTACTCTATCTCACAAAGACAAAGGGGCCTACTTGCGAATATTTCACACGGCGACGAGTTCGCCGTGAATCGAATGCTCGCCACACACCCCTAGTTCTTCGAGACATCGACTGATCGTCTCCCAGGTGCGCTGCATGTCGTTATCCAAGCCGACCGAAAAGCGAATCAGCCCATCGCTCATCCCCATTTTCAGTCGTTCCTCTTCAGGAATTTCTGCCGAAGTGCTGTGGCCCGGCGCGCTGAACAGAGTTTTGAAATAGCCGAGACTAACCGCGAAGTAGCCAACTTTTTCTTCCTGCATGCGCAGCATCAGGCGATCGGCCGTCACGCGGTCGCCGACATCGACGGCCAGCATCCCGCCATATCCAAAACCGCGATTCATCAACCGTGTCATCAACTCGTGCTGCGGGTGATGCTCAAGGCCCGGATAGTGAACCGGCAGACCAAACTCTTCGAATCGGCGCGCGAGGTAGAGCGCGTTGCGGCTGTGGTGCATCATGCGAATGTGCAGGCTGTGCAGGTTTTTTAGAATGCTCGCCGCGCGAATGCTGTCGAGCACCGGCCCCAGCAACATGCATGGGCCATGATTGCTGTTCGTGAGCCGGTTGATGAATTCATGCGACGACACAATGCAGCCCGCAACGCAGTCGCTCGCGCCATTGATGAATTTCGTCATGCTGTGCACGACGACGTCGGCCCCCAGCCTGAGCGGCGAAAGAATCAACGGGCTGAACGTGTTGTCCACGACCAGCGTCAGACCAAAGTCTTGTGCGACGCGGGCGAGCATCGGAATATCGGCAACCTCGAGCAGCGGATTGTTGACGCTCTCGCAATAGAGGACGCGCGTCTTGGGCGTGATCGCGGCGCGCACGGTTTGCTCATCACGCAGGTCAATGAAGCGCGTACCGATTCCGTAGCGCGGCAGCAGGTTTGCCAGCAGCGCATAGGTGCCGCCATAGACGGTACGCTCAGCAAGGATCTCGTTTCCCGCAGAGCACAATTCCAGCAGCGTGCAAGAAATCGCCGCCATGCCCGACGAAGTGACTTGGGCGTACTCACCGTCCTCCATGCGCGCCAGCGCCAGCGACAGATACTTGTTTGTGGGATTGAACTGGCGCGAATAAAGGAAGCAGCCTTCGATTTCGTGATCGAAGAGTTCCTCCATCCTTTCAGCGCTGAGAAACGTGAATGTCGACGAATCGCAGATCGACGGGTTCACGTCGCCGAATTCACCAAAGACCAGGTAGTTTTGAATTTCAGTTGCTGGATCAAAGCTCATGATTGCCTCCCATTGAATTGCCCTTGGACCTGTGCCTGATCGAACAGGCCGCAGGGCTAGTGCGCTAACTCCTCGTGTTCGGCTTCACATTCATCGCAACAGAACGGATTCTCAAGCCCGTTTTCCATGGCGAACATGGCCTGCCGAAAACTAACGTCGTCAACGAAATACAGCTCGTTACAGCAGCTGCAAGCAAGTTCAGACTGGTTGGGGCCGCCGCGATACTTCGTTGGCCCAACCACGCGATTTGGCTGTTCTTCGGGATGTAAACTGGATCGCAACATGTGACACCTCCTGCGGTCATTGGCGCGACCGCAATTTGATTACCAACTGATTCATTTTATTGAAGACTCATCTACGCACGCTGATGATTTGACACTCAAAGGATGCATTAGCCGGACGGAGCCTGCGCGGCTGTCGCTTTGTAAGGATCGGTTTCCTGTCCGAATGCCGGCGCGGACAGGACAACGATGATCGCGCAGACGATCAATACGAATGCTATCGCCACCAGCGCTATTGAGAATGATGACCGGCTATTCTTCATGATTGATTCTCCCTTCAATTTCAAAGTCAATTAGTAATTAGGAATGACGAGCGGCACCGTTGCCGTTACGCGTGGAAACTCAAGCACGTCGCGGAAAACCGCGCGCGCCTGAGCCGGTTTGCTCGGCGGATCAGTTACCGTCCACGTGCAGATAAAGCCCGGCGCGATAATCACCGGGCGGCTAGCGAAGATGACTTCTCCATTG
>DATLVM010000012.1:0-2368 GCA_035577445.1 Pyrinomonadaceae bacterium | reverse complement strand
CAGCAGGCGGGCCCGCTGGAGTGGGGCGAACAGCAAATCGCGCCCGCCGGTGAAATCAGCGTGCTTCCCACTGAGATCACGGAATTTAACGCTGACCTGCGGCTGGCGATTAACGGAGAGATTGCCTTTGAGGGCCAACCGGCCGTCCATTCCGGATTGGCGTCATACCTTCCAGCCGACCAAGCGCGGATTTACAAACAACTTGCTAGCATAAGAGAACACGCAGTGATAGCCACAATTGACAATGGTGTCATCACGAAGGTCCGCGCCTCGCATCCAGTTGCGGAGCCTGCTGCCAAAATGCTTCAGGCGATGTTTGAAGTAGACTCACGTTACAGAATAATTTGGGAGTTTGGGTTCGGGATCAATACCGAACTTGAATTGCTAGACTGTAACTGCGGAATGAACGAGCCATACGGAGGCACTAATGGTGTCCCACATTGGGGCTTGGGATTGACGCCCTATACACAATATGCACTGATCATGATCTGTCCGGGATCGCACATCCTTTGTCAGAGTGGAGAAGTTCTGATCGGGTCAGTTGAACCTCAAGTTACGAGTAGGAAGACGAGAATCCAAGCCTAAGAAGGTGGGAGCTTGCGCCTGTTACTATTGAGTCACTCTTGGCCATCCCATTATTATCAAGGCAGTAGCACACTGTCATGAAATCTTGTTTTAGTACTGAGGCACCTGCATTTTGTTCGGTGTCAAATCAACGCCAGCCTTTAATCCATCATCTGCTCCCTAGCACCGTGAGGATTTGAGACCTCTCAAACCTCGGCAAAGGATCTCTACGGCCCGCTTCCATACAAGCTCTTTCCATTCGTCAGTGTCGCAGTAAAATGCGTCGCGTATTTGCGCTTTGATTTGGTCTCTGAGAGGCGCGGGCTGTTCGGCGTGAACGTGGAGCCAATGGTCAGCGCGCAAAGCGTTCAGAACGATGGGTAGAGCAACGGTCCCGAACTCCAGAGTGATGGCAGTCAGCTCTGCCTCTCCGAGTTCCTGATCCAATGCGCTCGCCACGTTGCCCGTAATGCGCGTCGAAGTCGAGGTCTCGTCCTCGGACGAGGTCACATCCTCTCCGTACCATTGTCGAGCCCGCGAGTAGCCGTCACCCAAGAACCTTCCCCGAAAGATCGGTTCTCCATAGCCGTAACTTCCGAGTCCGCTGTGGAGATCCACTAAGGCAACTCGTCTATGACCAGTCAAGTATTCCCTAATAATTCGTCTCCAAGTTCTGTTCGACCAAACCGGATGAGACCCTCCATAAAATAGACCATCAGCATGGCTATATTGACCGGCGGTGATTGCAGCCTGAATGACCCTTTGTCCCTGTGATGCGATCGCGCTGGCGATTTCCTGATCGGCCAAGGCACGACCGGGACCGCACCAATCGGAAGGGATTAGCAGATGATGTATTTCGTCATAGGCGATGTTCTGGGGTGGCGGTTGACGATGGGCAATGAAGTTACGATTAATGTCTACGTTATCCTCATTCACGCGGCGAAGGTGAGCGAAGCCGTAAGGGTTTATGGCATGCACCAGTACCATCGACATTGTCGGCAGCAGCTCCTCATAAACTCGTTCTCGGAGATAGCCAGTCTGACACGCAGAGCCGCAAAAACCCTCTACGCCATGTGTCCCTGACATGACTACCAACACAGCGTCGGTTCGATCTGGCCCGATCTGCACGACGTCGGTATATAGATCCTCCCCTGAGGGGCCTGAAGCAAACGGGTTAAGGTAACTCTTGATTTCCAGACCGGCCTCACCGCTAGTCATCAGAAATTTTTCGCGCGCCTCGACGTAGGAACGTGAAAAGTATTCTCTTACGGACACGGTTACTCCCTTGATCTCCTATTTGAACCATAGGTGGCTCGCCTCGATCCGAGCTGCTCGGCTTGCCACGACAATGCGACCGGAGCTTGTAGAGACAAAACCATTTCAGTATCTGATGCGGTCGGGCACGCCGGAGGGTCTCTGGTGCGAAAGCATCAGCATCACAATTCTTCTCACGCTATCGCCTACCGTATATACTACAGGCTCGCAAGGGACGGTTGCACACCGGGTTCGCAGTCTTGCTTTTACACTCTTCGTCACAGATGGGCAAACAATAGTGCCTTCGATGAAGCGCCCAAAGATTCTCATCATCGGCTCTATGTATCATAGGGACGGCGAGCAACTCCTCGCTGATCACGCCGATGTTCAGGTCATCACAGATTCGGGCGACAAACAACTAGGTCACGCCTCGCAGAACGCATCGGCAGTGTACGTCCTGTACCCTTCATGTTTTACTGGCGAGTTGATCCGTGAAGCGAGAAATCTATTCGTAATCAGCGCCTCGGGGCGCGGCACGGACACAATTGAC
>DATLVM010000011.1:0-21425 GCA_035577445.1 Pyrinomonadaceae bacterium | reverse complement strand
GAATCTTTTCAATCTCATCGAGTGGCAGACCTAAGGCTTGCGCCGTCGCGACCGAGAAACGAGAGACGCGCTCGGAATGCCCACGCGTGTAAGGATCCTTACCATCGATCGCGGCAGCCAGAGCTTTGACGGTTCCGAGGAACAACTCGCGATTCTCGGCGGCAGAACGCTGCAGGTCGCCGACGAAACGTTCGATTTGATCCGTCATCTGATTGAAAGAAGAGCCGAGATCAGCCAGCTCAGTCCGACCAATGACCTTAACGCGTTGCGAGAAATCTCCGGCGGCGATACGTTGCGCACCGTTAGCCAGTTCGCGCACCGGACGCGTAAGTTTGTCCGCGAAAAAGAACCCAATGAGCAATGCGAGTGCGGCCGCGATCAGGCTCACGAACATTGTCTGAGTACGCATGTCGCCAACCGAAGCCAGCGCCGCCGATTCATCCTGCATCGCGATGACGCCCAGCAAGGTGTTCCGATCCAATTCAACCGTCGCATATGACCCGAGCATCGGAGTCGACTTTCCATTTCGATCCAGCGTGAAAGGCGCGAGTGCTGATTGAACTTGCGCTCCTGTCTCCAACCATTCACGCACGACGCGCAGCTCGACCATCGATCTCTCTGACGATGCGATTGCCGAATCGGGATGAGCCACGGCCTTTCCGTTTTGATCGACAACGAAGAGGACTGGGAGTCCCGCGTCCAGTAACTCTTGCGCGCTCTTGGACGAGCGCTGTTGCTGCACGGCCTTGAAGGCCTCTTGAAATGAAACGACGGCAACAACTGCGGCCACGATGTCGTCACCGTTCATCACCGGCGCAGCGATCGTCACGGCGATTTCTCCCGCGGATCGAATCACCTTTGGTCTGCTGATAATGACTCCCCGACCGCTGATGCGTGCCAAAACGTCGGCAATTCGCTGATCGACTTCTTCACGCTTGATCAGATCGACTTGAAAAGCGCGGTGCACTTCACCTTTGACCGGACAGATGGCGAGCGCGAGGAGATTGGGATCGTCTTGCAGACTCCTCTGCAAACGCGAGTCATAGCCTGCGTCTGCGTGCAACTCATCACCGCCAGCGATCTCGAAAGCGCGCGACAGACCAACAACGACGTCGCGATATCGCTGACCGTAAAGCTCAATTTGCCGTGCCTTGTCCCGCACCAGTTGCGCCTGATATCGACCTTCGATGGCGCGCAGCTCGTCAGCGCTCCGCCGAGACAGCAGCGTGCCGGCCAGTGCCAGCGGCAGCAGACCGACCAGCAACAATACCGCCAGAACGACGTAGAGCAGGCGAATTCTCTTTAGCGCTTCAATCACGGGATGGCGAAAAGGACGGGGCGTCAGTTCTCGGGCCAGCGGCGGAGCTGGCGTCTTATTAACTAGCTTAGTGGTTTCTGCGAAGGAAAGTCAACGATTTTGGCCATTATTTAACTGATGAAATACTGGAATTTAACCCCGGAGCGACACCTAAGTCGGCACTTGAGGCCTTAGTGGATGCATATGAGCGCGAATTCAGTTGATGCGTCGAACCCTCGACCCCAGATTTACAGACTTCTATCAACGGAACCGCGTCTAAATGGTTGACGGCGCGGCTTATTGCGCGCGACATTTGGTAGCGCTTAGCGAGAGCAAGCACGAATCCAGGTGGAAACAGCCACGAACGACGAACGAATGGTTGAACTCGCGCTGTCTGGCGATCCAGAGGCGTTCGGTGAAATTGTGCGCCGCTGGGAGCGCCGCATTTTTGCGCTGGCGTTCGGAATGCTCGGCCGGGAAGAAGATGCGCGCGATGCGACGCAGGAGACTTTCCTTGCTGCGTTTCGCAATCTGCGAAATTTTCGCGGCGAAGCAAAAGTCTCGTCCTGGTTGCATCGCATCGCAGTCAACCAGTGCATCACGCGGCAGCGTCGCGCAAAGGTTCGCGGCGAGACCGGGCTGGACGATGAAGCAGAAAAAAATGCGGCAGTATTTGCGCTGCCCCTGGAAGCTTCACCGGCTCGCACCGCTGAACACGTCGAACGAAGTCGAGCGGTACGAAAAGCGGTTTCGGCTTTGCCGCCCGATCTGAGACAGATCGTCGTGATGAAGGAATTTGAGGAATTAACGTTTCAGGAGATCGCGGACGCTTTGGAAATCCCGTTGAGCACAGTGAAGAGCCGTTTGTATACAGCGCTGCGACAACTTCAATTGCGGCTGCAAAAATTTGGTGAAGCGGAATCCGTCTAGGGCAGAAGAGGAACGACATGCACGAAGTAAACCAACGACCAGCTTGCCATCGAGCCGAGGACTTGGTGACCTACCTTTACGGCGAGGCCAGCGAAGCTGACGCGCTCGATTTCGGCAAGCATCTACAACAATGCAATGCGTGCCGAAGCGAGTTTGGCGTTTTCAATCAGGTCCATGACTCGATCTTAACCTGGCGCAATGAGGCACTCGGCGTAGCGTTTGATCCGCGCGCCGTGGCGATCGATTCCGCCGTCGAATCAAGCCAGTTTGTTCGTCACGAACGGAAGTTGTCAGCCCCGGCTGCGCTACGCGAATTCTTTACCGTCTCGCCGCTCTGGTTGCGGGGTGCGACTGCGTTTGCTGCATTGTTACTGTGCGCGCTGGCAACGATAATGATCATGCGCTTCGCGCAAAAGCCGGTGGACATTAGTCAGAAGAGCGCCCCGGAACGCACGTATACTCAACAAGAGGTTAAGGCTGAAGTTGATAGGGCAGTGCAGAAGACCAAGGACGAGATAGCCAGACAGACTTCGACGTCAATCGCTACTTCGAACAATGAAAAACCAACGCCGAATCGCGCTCAACTGGCAACTAATCAGCAATCACGCGCGGGACGCTTGCGCAGTCTGAGCCGTCAGGAACGCGAACAGCTTGCGGCGGATCTCCGTCTGACTAATCCTGCGGAGGAAGAAGAAATGCAGCTTGCTTTGCCCGAGCAAGATCAGCAAAGACCAAATCAGTAATTTTTATAGAGGCGTAATCATGAAGACCAAAACCACCGACGTTCTAATTCTTTTGCTAACGATAATTTTCATCCTTGCGTGCACCCTTGTTTCGGTCCAGGCACAGACAACCACGCAGCAGCCCCAAACTCAAGATGCGACGCAAACGCAAACGACCCAGGCTCCGAATCTCCAAACCGAGTTAGGCCTCAAACCCGACCAAATTCAAAAATGGCGCGCGCTGAATCAGGAACTGAGGCCACAAGAGGTCTCTGGAACTTTGAAGGTGCGCGAGGCAAAGCGGGCATTGGCGGAAGCAATGGAAGCTCCAACCCCTAATGAAGATCTAATTAAGCAGCGCGCGAAGGAACTTGCTGACGCGCAATCTGCAATGACACAACTTCAAGCTCTTCGGCAGGCGCGCGTGCTGCAAATTCTTACTCCGGATCAAAGAATCAAGTTAAAAGAGATTCGCGAAAGGAATCAAGCACTCAGGCGTGGGAATCAGCAGCAGAATGTGAATGGTTTGAATCAGCGCCAACAACAGAAAAGGCAAAATGCTCCTCTGCTCAATCCGGCCGAACGGCGAGCGTTGCGTCGCCAACAGAAACCGCTTAGGTAGATCTCAGCGCGCGTGACTGCCCACGAACTTCTGCAGCAGGTGATTGAGCCGATCGAAATCGATTGGCTTGGTAACATAATCGTTGCAGCCTGCCGCAAGCGCCTCGTTGCGCGATTCGATCGAGTCGTGCGCCGACACCGCGACGATCGGTACCCGCTTTAGTCCACGCTTCTGTCGAATCCGGCGAGTAGCTTCCAGGCCGTCTAATTTTGGCAGGCTGAGATCCATGAGAATGACTGCCGGACGCTTATTGACCGCCAGAAGAATTGCCTCTTCGCCATCGGTGGCTTCCACCACTTCATAGCCGGCCATCTCAAGCAACCGTCTCATCATGAAACGGCTGTCTTCAAAATCCTCCACAACCAGAAAAAGTTTCTTTGCTCGGCTCATTCGTCCTTCATTCGACCTCGAACACGTCTCTTTAGGCCCTCAAAATTGCATTACTAGCATACGCCTTGCGATGTTTGCTATGCTATCGAATCGAAACACGACACAGAAAGATGAAGTAATCGGGTCTATTTCGTACACTTCTTTCTCTAACATCCGCCAAGTTGCTTATGATACCCGCGCCTGCAAGAGACGTCGACGCCACGGCCTTCGAAGATCTGGGCCGGGCGACACTGCAAATCGTTCACGATCTCAAGAATCAACTTAACGGACTCAAATTGTACGCCACATTCCTGCGCAAGCGGTTGGAACGTGACGATCAGGCAATAGAAGAGCGGGAAACTTTGTTGAAACTGATCGCAGGGCTGGATCGAGCGGCGAAGGATATGACTGCCTTGGTTCGCTACGCTCGGCCAATGGATTTGCGGCCGCACGCGCATGTCGACCTTCGCTCGATCATCATGAGTGTGATTGATGAAGCGGCGGCTCGGGGAACGGGCGGGTTGGGCCCGATCCGGATTTCGTCTGAAATCGCGGCGGAGCCCTTGCTCGGTGAATTTGATCCGACGGCGTTGACTGAGGCATTCAAGGCCGTTACCGATGATGTACGGGCGAGCGTCGCGGCGAAACAAAGTGACCAACTGTCGCTCAATGCGCAGCGAGACCCGCACGAACAGATTGATGGCGCAACAATCGAATGGCGCGGCGGAAAGGTCGCGACCCGGAACCAGGCATTTCCGTTGAGTAATGGCTGCGGCACGGTTCACACCGCGCTGGCAGCAAAGATCATCGAAGCTCACGGCGGATCTCTAACCTGCGAAGGCGATCTGATTCGCGCGTGGCTACCAACATCAAACTCTCCTAATCGAGAATAATGACCAAATCAAAATCTCAAGACATTCGTATCTTGGTGGTTGACGACGAGCCAATGATGAGCGACTCGCTGCGGCAACATCTGGCTGACGAAGGCTACACGGTCGACACTGCGGCGAGTGGCGCGGAAGCTATCGATTTGTTCGATGGCGGAGCGCACCATCTCGTGATTTGCGATCTCCAGTTGCCGGACATGGACGGATTGACGCTGCTGCGCCACATGAAAGACGCAAAGCCCGCGACTGAAGTGATCGTGGTGACGGGCTATGGTTCCGTGCAAACCGCTGTCGAGGCAATCAAGTCAGGCGCTTTCTATTTCGTAGAGAAGCCATTCGACTTTGAAGAACTTCTGCCTCTGGTTGAGAAGGCTCTCGAGCGTCGCGCGCTGGTCGCTGAAACTGAGAGCATGCGCCGCCAGCTTTCCACGCGCGCCGAGTACTTCAACATCATCGGATCGTCGAAACAGATGCAGACGATCTATGAAACGATCGAGTCGGTGGCGAAGTCCGATGCTAACGTCTTGATCGTCGGCGAGTCGGGCACGGGCAAAGAATTGATCGCCAACGCGATTCATTACAACTCGCTGCGCGCGAAGAAGCCCTTCATCAAAGTGAATTGCGCCGCGCTGCCGAAAGAGCTGATCGAATCTGAGTTATTTGGCCATGCCAAGGGCGCGTTCACCGGCGCGCATGCCGACAAGGAAGGCCTGGTGCAACATGCTGCGGGCGGCTCGCTGATGCTCGATGAAATTGCCGAGATGCCGATTGAGTTACAGCCGAAGCTGCTGCGCGTATTGCAGGAGCGCACTTGCCGCAAGGTCGGCTCCGAAAAGAGTTATCCGGTTGATTTTCGCCTCATCACATCAACCAACCGCATGCCCGCCGATGCAATTCGCGACGGGCTGTTGCGCGACGACCTCTTCTATAGAATTTCAACGATCACGATCCATGTGCCACCATTGCGCGAGCGCATGGAAGACATTCAGTTGCTCACCGACTATTTCCTCAAACTGTACGCCGACAAATATGACCGGGCGATTGGCGCCGTCTCGCAAGCTGCTTACCAGCGCCTGTTCTCTCATCCGTGGCCCGGCAACGTGCGCGAGCTGCAGAACGTAATTGAACGCGCGGTGCTGCTGGCGAAGAACGAGAAGGTAGAGCCGGTCGACTTGCCGTTTGACAACGGCAGTGCGAGCGCCGCCGCGCCGGCCATGCAATGGGACGTGCCACCGAACATGACGCTCGAAGACATCGAGAAGTTTGTCATCGAACGCACGCTGCAACGCACCGGCGGCAATAAGCAGAAGGCGGCGAACCTGCTCGGCATTTATCGCCCGCGTCTCTACAGCAAGATCAAGAAGTACAAGATTGGTCTTGAGGCGGTCAGCGCAAACTAATTTCAACCTCGATTTGCGTTCCGTCGAAATAACTATTGAAATCATCGCGACTGATTTGAGATTCTAAATTCTAGGAACGCCTGGAGAGAGGAAACCCGACTGTGCCAACGTACCCTGACGATCGTCGACAGTCTCCCAGACTAGACGCTAACCTCCAGGCGCGTCTGGAGTTCAGTGTCTTGCTGCGTGAAGCCGATGCAGGGAAAGGCGGCGTGCAACACCTGCGCGCATGCGCGGGCCATACGCTGAACCTGAGCGCGGGCGGCCTCGCGGTCGTGCTACATGCGCAAAACATCGATGCAGAGTATTTGATGGGCGGCGAAGGCTCGATGGCCATCGAACTCGATCTGCCCAATGGATTAGCAATCGAGATCCAGGCGACGCCGGTGCGCTCTGAGAAGCTGGAAGACGGCTATATGATCGGCGCGCGTATTAGCCACATGAGCGAACGCGATCGGGAATTGTTTGAAGAGTATCTGGAAGAGATTGGGGAAGGATGATTAGCCACAGATACACACAGATTTGCACAGATAGAAAAGGGGAACTGTTCGTTCTGATCTGTGCTTATCCGTGTTCATCTGTGGCGGATTTGTTCGGCACTCAGTCAACCTCATAAGTCGCCACACTCGTGGGCGTCTCGAAGCATCTCACCTTATAAATCTGCACGCGGTCGTCGTTGATCTTCGACGCTAACCTCTCCTGAAAAAATCTCGCAACGTTTTCCGCCGAAGGATTCTGTTCCTCAACGAAAGGCTCCAGCTCGTTGAGGTTCTTGTGATCGACGTACGCGACTAAATCATCAGCCGCCTGCTTCAGCTCCACGAAATCAACCAGCAAGCCAATGTTATTAAGCTCGTTCCCGCGCGCGTAAATTTCGATTTTGTAATTGTGGCCGTGCAGGTTCTCGCACTTTCCGCGATAGCCGCGCAGTTGATGCGCGCTGGAAAAGTTGCGCTCGATCATGACTTCGAATTGTCCGGGCACTGCGCTATTTCCCTTCAGCATCTGTCATTTTCTTGCGCAGACTCAGCGGTCGCATGTCGGTCCAGACTTCCTTGATGTAATCCAGGCATTCCTGCTTGGTTCCCGTCTTACCGCCATCATTCCAGCCCAGGGCATTCTCGCGATCCGCCGGCCAAATAGAATATTGCTCTTCACTATTCACGACCACTTTGTAAATCGTCTTGTCCTCTCGGTCTTCCAAACTCATTTGTTAACCTCCGTTGATGATACGAGACCTTGAGACTCATCATATCGCCGCTGTTGCGGTACGCTCAAACACGCGCGGGAGATCATTGATGTCTGACGTAATCCGACAAGGCGGCAGGCTCTGCAAGAACGTCTTGCCATACATCTTTGTGCGCAATCTGGGATCGAGCACTGCCAGCACTCCCCGATCGGTGCTGCTGCGAATCAATCGACCCAAGCCCTGCTTCAGGCTGATGACCGCCTGCGGTACGCTATATTCATAGAAGCTCGAGCCGCCTTGATCCTCGATCTGTCGCTGGCGCGCAGCCACGACGGGATCGCTGGGGACGGCGAACGGCAGCTTATCGATAATGACGCACGACAACTGCTCGCCGCGCACATCGACGCCCTGCCAGAAACTGGACGTCGCGAACAGCACCGCATTCGGTGTGGATCGAAACTTCTTCAGCAACTCGCCCTTGGCCGCGCTGCCCTGCACAAAGCACGGATAATCGATTTGCGAAGCCACGCGCTCATACAATTCATTCATGCCGGCGTTGCTGGTTGAAAGAACAAAGGCGCGGCCTTCGGTTGCGTTCACGATCTTGATTACTTCTTCCGCGGCCGCGCGACCCCATTGGGGCGATCGAGGATCGGGCATCTGCGCTGGCAGATAGAGCACGGCTTGATTGCGAAAATCGAAGATCGATTCCGCGATCATATCTTCGCCCTGGTCCAAACCGAGGCGCTCGCGAATGAATCGAAAGTTGCCCGCGCTCGAAAGCGTCGCTGATGTCAGAACCACCGTCGGCACTTTCTCAAACAGGCGATCTTGCAGCAAACCCGAGACATCGATTGGCGACGCGCGCAGAAAAACTCCCCGGCCACGGCGTTCGATCCAGTAAACGAATTGTTTGTCATCAGCTTTGTTGATGAAGTTGAGATCAAAGCGAAGCTGACGCACGCGGCGCAGAATGTTATCTGCATCAGTCGGCGGATCTTTCAGAGCATCGAGCGAAGTTTCGACTCGGTAGAGCGCATGGTCGAGCGCAGTCGCAGCGCTCGCATCCTGTCCCGACGAGTCGGGATTCGCAGACATCCCTGCCTGCTGATCATCGTCAGGCTCCCAGTGGATGTCCTGTCTCGCCCTCGGGCCACTGCCTCGAGCGGCCAAGGCAAATCTTCCTTCCAACCCACGACCTTCATGAAACGAAACCCAGAACGCATCCGCGAATCGCTGCACGCGGACGCTCAAATGATTGAACTGCCTTTCCGTTTCACGATCTTCGAACTTCAAATAGCTCAGGTCGCGTAACAGATCGTCAATCTGATAACTCGACACGCCGAGACCGAAGTATTCCGAAGCAACGTCTTCGATCTGATGAGCTTCGTCAAGAATCACCGCCGCATAATCCGGCAGCACTGCACCGTACGCGCCGTTGCGCAAAGCCAGGTCGGCAAAGAACAGATGATGATTCACGACAATCACATCAGCATCGATCGCCCGTTGGCGCATGCGCGTGATGAAACACGGATCGTAGTCAGGACACTTCTGACCGAGACAAGTATCCGAACGCGCATCGATGTGTCGCCAGAAGGGCAAGTTTTCCGGCAGGTTCGAGAGTTCTCCGCGATCGCCGGTTTCTGTCTGCGTCACCCAGCGAAAGACTTCATCGAACTGATCGATTTGATCTAAACCTTCAAGAATCGGCGTACTCTCGGCGCGCTTGATGCGGTGCAGGCACGCGTAATTGTTCCTTCCCTTCATCACTGCCGCGCGAAACTTCTTCGGCAGCACGTCCTGAAGAAAAGGAATGTCCTTTTCCATCAACTGCTCCTGCAGATTTTTTGTGCCGGTTGAGATCACGATGCGGGCGCCGCTGCCACACGCGGCGGCGATCGCCGGCACGAGATAAGCGAGAGTTTTCCCGGTGCCGGTGCCGGCCTCAACGATCAGATGTTGCTTCTGCTCAAACGCTCGCAGCACGGCTTCGGCCATATCGATTTGTCCGGGCCGATGCTCGTATTCAGGATGAGCTTTGGCGATGAGGCCATCAGGGCCGAAGATTGATTTCATGATTCAAGGGAGATTATCCACAGATTACGCAGATTGCACAGATTACACGAAACGAAATTAGCCACGAAAAGGCACAAGAAGCACAAGAAAGAGAGCCGAGTCGCCGAATCGCTGCCCTTTTCCTTTGTGCCTTTTGTGCCTTTTTGTGGCCGTCTTTCCGTTCTGCGAAATCTGCGAAATCTGTGGGTTGATTTTCTTATGCCGTCGCGCTGCGCTTCAATCGCTTTGCATACAGCGGAAACTTCGCAGTCAACTCACCGACGCCACGCTTCACGTTGTTCCGTACTTCTTCTGACTGAGGCTCGCGAACGATTGCCGCGATCATCTGTCCAATCTCGCGCATGTCGGGCTCTTTCATTCCCCGCGTAGTGACTGCGGGTGTGCCGATGCGCAAGCCAGACGCGACGAACGGCTTGTTTTGATCGAATGGAATCGTGTTCTTGTTGACGGTGATGAGCGCCGCTTCGAGAGCCTTCTCAGCATCCTTGCCGGTGATTCCCTTCCCGTCCATCCAGACATCGACGAGCATCAGGTGATTGTCGGTTCCGCCTGAAACAATGCGCAGTCCTTGGTCCTGCAACTCAGCGCAGAGCGCTTTCGCGTTCGCCAGAATCTGTTGCTGATATTCTTTGAAGTCATCCCGCAGCGCTTCGCCGAACGCCACCGCTTTCGCCGCGATAATGTGCACCAGCGGTCCGCCCTGCACTCCCGGGAAAAGGCGTCGATCGATTTCCTTCGCGTGCTCTTCCTTACACAGAATCAAACCGCCACGCGGCCCGCGCAGAGTCTTATGAGTCGTCGTGGTCACGTAATCCGCGACCGGCACCGGCGAAGGATGCAAGCCTGCAACGATGGGCCCGGCGATGTGCGCAATGTCCGCAAACATCCGCGCGCCCACGCTCTGCGCAATTTCGCTGATGCGTTTGAAATCGATGATGCGCGGATAAGCCGACGCGCCACAAACGATCAACTTTGGTTTGTGCTCTTCAGCGAGTCGCTGCAATTCGTCGTAATCGATCGTCTCAGTCTCGCGCGAGACACCATAATCAGCGACCTTGTAACTCAAGCCGGAAAAGTTCAACGGATGCCCGTGCGTGAGATGCCCGCCGTGCGACAGGTTCATTCCCAGAATCTGATCGCCATACTGAATCGCCGCGAGATAGACAGACATGTTCGCCTGCGCGCCGCTGTGCGGCTGCACGTTCGCGTGCTCCGCGCCAAACAACTGCTTCGCGCGATCGATCGCGGCTTGCTCGACGACGTCAGTCCATTCGCAGCCGCCGTAATAACGCTTGCCGGGATAGCCTTCGGCGTACTTGTTCGTGAAAACCGAGCCGGCGGCTTCCAACACGGCTTCACTAACAAAGTTTTCGGACGCGATCAGCTCGAGGCCATTCGCCTGACGCGCGACTTCGTTGTCGATCGCGTTTGAGATCAGCGGATCGACTTCGGCGAGAGAAAGGTTGTGCTTATTGTTCATGGTTTTGTTGATCGTGCGGCGATCGTACATCACGAGATAACTACGCGGCAAAGCCGCAAAATTTGGAGTGCGCCGGTTAGACGGCCGTGTCAGAAGCCCGACCGTGAGGGAGGGCCACTTGCCCTTGCTTACGCGCGGGCTTCCGACACGATCAAAAGCGGCGTCAAGCCCGCCACATCCTAAATCCTCTGGTTGCGATCGATGCTCTGCTGGGCGAGAATGCCAATTCTATGCGCTGGTCACAATATTTCATTCCTACTCTGCGCGAAGATCCGGCGGATGCCGAGGTCATTTCGCACAAACTGCTTCTGCGCGCGGGCGTCGTGCGCCAACTTTCCGCCGGAATTTATTCGTATCTGCCGCTCGGTCAACGCATCGCGCTGAAGGTGATGCAGATTCTGCGCGAAGAGATGAACCGCATCGGTGGCCAGGAGTTTTACCTGCCGGCGCTTCATCCGGCCGAGATTTGGCAAGAGTCGGGGCGTTGGGGCGCGATCGACGACATCATGTTCCGCTTGAAGGATCGCAAAGGCACGGACATGTGCCTGGGCATGACGCATGAAGAAGTCTTCACGACGATTGCCCGCAGCGAACTGCGTTCGTACAAGCAACTGCCGCAGGTTTGGTATCAAATTCAGATCAAGTTTCGTGACGAGCCAAGGCCAAAGTCGGGCCTGATGCGCCTGCGCACCTTTATCATGAAGGACGCTTATACGTTCGACGTTGATTGGGAAGGATTGGATAAATCGTTCAAGGATCAGCGCGAAGCTTACAAAAAGATCTTCACGCGCTGCGGCATTGAATTCTCGATCGTCGAAGCGTCGTCAGGTTCGATGGGCGGATCTGAATCAAACGAATTCATGGCCCGGACCGATGCAGGTGAAGACTTGATCGCGAATTGTTCGAACTGCGATTACGCAGCGAATCTGGAAAAGGCAACCTCGCGTCTGACGAAGATCGAAGACGAAGCCGGACCTGATGCGCCCGAGGAATTTCCCACGCCGGGCGTTAGGACAATTGAGGATCTGGCGAAGACGCCATACCTTGTCGCGGCTAATCGACAGATCAAGACACTGGTTTATTCAGCCACGATCGAAGGCGAACCACGGCCGGTGCTGGCTTTGTTGCGCGGCGATCACCCACTGCACGAGGTGAAATTTGCTGACGCTTTGGGAGCGAGCGCGGTTCGGCCGGCTCATCCGGAAGAGATTCGCGATTTGCTTGGCGCGAGCGCGGGCAGTCTCGGCGGAGTTCGAGCGAAAGCGACCGCGCGAGCGGCGAAGCAGGACCTGATGATCGTCGCCGACCAGGGGTTGAAAGGCCGTCGCAACATGACCACCGGCGCGAACAAAGATGACCATCACATTCGTGGCGTCGACATCGAACGCGACATCGAAGTCGATCAATGGGCCGACCTGCGCACAGTGAATTCCGGCGAGGCTTGTCCGCGTTGCGACAGTGGCAAGCTCGAAGTTTTCAAGGGCATGGAAATTGGTCACATCTTCAAGCTCGGCACGAAATACTCCGAATCGATGGGCGCGACCGTGTTGACCGCCGATGGCAAAGAAGTTCCGATTATCATGGGCAGCTACGGCATCGGTGTCGAACGGATCATCACTGCGGCGATTGAGCAGAATCACGACGCGGATGGAATCATCTGGCCGAAATCGATTACGCCGTTCGATGTGATCGTCACGATTACGAACATTAAGGACGAGAAGCTGCGGGAAGCCGGCGATCAGCTCTACAAGGATCTGCAAGCCGCGGGTTTGGAAGTTCTGCTCGACGATCGAGACGAACGCGCCGGCGTTAAGTTCAAGGACGCGGACTTGATCGGCGTTCCCTATCGCATCACGATCGGCAAGAAAATCGCCGACGAAAAAGTCGAGTTGTTCGATCGCAAAGCAAAGCAGAGCGAAGACGTCGCGCTCAGCGATGTTGTTTCAAGAGTTCAATCGCTGGCGCTGTCTGCGTAATCGCGGTACTCGTAAATGATGTGTCAGAACCGGGAGCGGTAGCGACCGGATCAATTGATCTCGTCGCTACCGCTCCGGGTTCTGACACCAAGAGGCGGGCAGTAGCCCGCCTCTAAACTTAATCAGCGTTATACTAACAACCTAATGGCCGCAGTTCGCCCGTTTTTTCTTGCAGCACGGTTTGCTATTGTCGTCTCTGTCTGCCTCGCTCTCTATGCGGTGCGGACTCGCGCCCAGGATGAACTTCCCGAACTCGTCCGTCGCATCAAGCCTTCCGCGGTCGCGATCGAAACCTTCGACGCGCGCGGCGAAAAGCTTTCGCGCGGCAGTGGATTTTTCATCGACAAAGATCGGGTGGTCACCAATCGTCACGTCATCGACGGTGCATATCGCGCTGAAGTCCATCTGAACTCCGGCAGCAACTTTCCCGTGAAGAATGTG
The DNA here is from genome assembly GCA_035577445.1 of Pyrinomonadaceae bacterium. Classification (GTDB taxonomy): domain Bacteria; phylum Acidobacteriota; class Blastocatellia; order Pyrinomonadales; family Pyrinomonadaceae; genus UBA11740. The sequence continues at coordinate 8,036 of DATLVM010000011.1, read as the reverse complement.
CTCGCAGTCGATGCCGAGGCGGACATCGCCCTGCTGCGTGTCGAAGCGCCGCCCAATCTGGTGCGCGCGCTTTCGCTGGAACGCACTTCGCCGCAGGAAGGCGAAAGCGTCGTCGTCATCGGCAATCCGTTTGGCTTGGAAGGCAGCGTGACGAACGGAATTGTTTCCGCGGTGCGCGACATTCCGGGATTCGGTCGCATCATTCAGATCACCGCGCCGATTTCGCCCGGCTCGAGCGGCAGCCCGGTTGTAAACATGCAGGGTCAGGTGATTGGCGTCGCAACTTTGCAAATTACCGGCGGGCAGAGCGTGAACTTCGCGATTCCTTCAGAACGCATCGCGCAGTTGGATCGCAACGCGCAGACAGACACTTCGCAGCAAACCTCGCTCGGCGATCTGGTTGCCGCGACCAGTCGTAACAAACGCGCGAAGGCTGTCGAATATTTCCGCGCCGGCCTGAGCTTCCTTTCAAAAGATGATTGTCAGAATGCGCTGCCCTACTTTCAGAAGGCCACCGAATCGGATGTCGCTTACGGCGAAGCGTGGGCGCAGATGGGATTTTGCAGCGAGAAGCTCGGTCGTCATGCCGACGCAATCGAGGCTTCGAAGAAAGCTGTCAACATTCGCCCTTCAGCCGAAAGCTTCTTCAACATCGGGCTCGCGAATTATTACTTGAAGCAGTATCGCGAATCAGAAGCCGCGTATCGGCAGGCGATCAAGATCGATCCTTACAACGCCGCCGATTCTTATTACGCGCTCGGGTTGACGTATCGCGATTCGGGCCAATTCGAGGAAGAAGTGCAAGCGTACAAGCACGCTATCCGGCTCAAACCTGACTACGCGCCCGCTTACGATCGCCTGGGACAGCGGTACCTTCAGTTGAAGAAATATGCAGAAGCGATTGAAGCGTTCAAGCAGCTTTCAGCTCTCCGGCCCGGCGATGCAAGCGCGCAGAACAGTCTCGGCGAAGCTTATGAAGCGATAGCCCGGCACGACGAATCAGTCGAAGCGTTTCGCCAGGCGATTCGTCTGAAGCCGGATTTCGGTAAGGCTTATTTCAATTTAGGAAAGACGCTGCTAGCGCAAGGTAACAAGGACGCGGCGGTCGAGCAATACGTGATCCTGCAGAACCTCGATCAAGAGTGGGCTGAGAAACTCTACAACTTGATTTATCCGTAACGGTACGCACGCCTCTGGCGTGCAAGCACGCGAGACGCGTGCGTACCCAAATAGAGATCGAGGCCGGATCGCGCTCTCCCCTTCACAACCCGGCCCCAACTCACGGTCGTCTCGCGACAACCGAACTCAATCTTTAATTTCTTGGTAGCGATACCGCCAATTCCGGATCCTCCGCGCCGGGAAATGGCAATGACTGTGCCACGAGGCGAAATCGTAACCCGCGACGGCAGACTGAAATATTTTCCTTAACACATGCGCCTTTTTTCTTCGCTTGCTCCCATGCGGACGCGCAGATTCGCGAAACGGTGTACGATATCGTCGCTTTGAGGTCGGAAATGGAGTGAAGGGGGCGTCAATCAAGCGTTGCATATAACCGCAGCAATTATCCGCCAGGTCTTTCCGTGCAGATTTCAGTTTGGCTTGTCCACATTACTTCTGGTGTTGTCACTCGGGTGGACTAGTGCGCACGCACAAGCTGCGAAGGCCTCTGTCGAAGTTCCTTTTGAGTTCGTGCATAACCAAATCGTCGTGCAGGTGAAGATCGACGGCAAAGGCCCGTTTAATATGCTGATCGACACTGACACGGATCCTTCGGCGATTGACGCGGCTACGGCGCAAACTCTGGGAATCTCGGTTGGATCGAAAGGAGGGATTGCCACCGGCGGCGGCCCTGATAAGAACACTGTTTATCCGACCAAGTTCAATGTTGACCTGGGCGGCGTGACTGCAAAGGACGTGGCCGCCGCGACTATTGACCTGACGAAGATTTCCAAAAAAATTGAGCGGCCGATTCACGGCGTGCTCGGCTTTAGCTTCCTGAAGGATCGAATCATCCAAATCGATTATCCAAACGCGAAGTTGCGCTTCTTCGCCACTTCACCTTATCCCCGCATAGAGTTGACGCCGAATACCGTCAACATCATTGCGTTTCCCTTCCGCCGCGAAGAAGGCGAAGTCATGATCGATTCCATATTCATCAATAACGAGAAAATGCGCGCCACACTGGACACTGGATCGAGCGGCACCTTCTCGTTAACACCGGCAGCCGTCGCCTTGTTGGGATTGGATGAGGCGGCGCAGGATGGAAAAGGTCAAACGTCAGTCGGCTACAACGGCGAGTATGAAAGTAAGTCTGTTGTGTTGAAATCAGTTCGGCTCGGCAGGTATGCGGCAGAGTCCGTGCCCGCAACGCTCTGGCCGCCCAATTCCGGGTACGATAAGAAGCGCTTTCAGGTAAACATCGGCAACGGTTTCTTTCAGGACTTCATCATGACATTTGATTTTCTGAAGAAGATTGTCGTGTTTGAAAGAGTTGATTAACCCTCACGACGCCGCGATCATCGTCCCCGTTCCGTCATCGGTGAAGACTTCAGCGAGTAGCGAGTTTCGCGAGTTGCCGTTAATGATGTGCGCGCTCTTCACTCCCCGCCGCAGCAGCTGGATGATGTTCTGCAGCTTGGGAATCATGCCGCCCGTGGCGCTGCCGTTATTGATCAGTTCTTCGGCTTCATCTGCTGACAACCGCGAGAGCTTGGTCTGAGGGTCGGCTGCCTTCAAGTAAATCCCTTCGACATCTGAGAGCAGCACTAACTTTTCAGCCTTCAATTGAATCGCAATCTCTGCGGCGATAGTGTCAGCGTTGATGTTGAAGACTTTGCCCTCAGCATCCGCTCCGAGCGATGACACCACCGGCAAGTAATCATGATCGAGCAACACGGTCAACAGCCGCGTGTCGATTTCGAGAATGTCGCCTACGTGACCGAAATCCACTTGGGCGCTTTCGCCAGTCGCGCGATCGACGACCTCTTTCGGCGGACGGCGTTCGGCGTGAACTATGTTGCCATCGACTCCCGACAAACCTACCGCGTGAATCCCGCGATGACGCAATGCCGCCAGGATGTCTGTATTAATTTTGCCGCCAAAGATCATCTTCGCCATCTCGAGCGTTTCATCATCAGTGACGCGACGCCCTTCGATGATCGTCTGCTCAACACCCATCTTTTCGGCCAGTTCGGTCAATTGCTTGCCGCCGCCGTGAATGACGCAGATGCGAATGCCTACTTGATGAAGCAAGGCGAGTTCTTCGCACAGCGAAATTAAATGATCGCGGTCTTCGGTAACTTTGCCGGAAAACTTAACCACGAAAGTCTTGCCCTTGAAGCGCTGGATGTAGGGCAGCGCTTCGCGCAAGAGGTCGAGTCGTAATTGGCTTCCAACTTCGCTGGTGTCGGTCATTGTTGTTTCGGCCGCGGATTAACGCGGATATTCGCAGATAAGATCGCAAACACTCTTACAAAAAGTTTTGGGTCGAATCCGCGTTTATCCGCGTTCATCTGCGGCTAATCTTTCTTTCCTAGCAAATCTGCCAGAATGGCCTTCTGCACATGCAATCGATTCTCCGCTTCGTCGATCACCACAGACGACGGCGATTCGATCACGCCGTCCGTCACAATCACATTTCTTCGCACCGGCAGACAATGCATGAAGACGGCTGAGTTCGTTCGCGCCATCTTTGCTTCATCGACAATCCACTTACCTCGATATTGCGCGCGTTCGGCGATGTCTTTTTCAGGCGCGCCATAAAAGTTCTGGCTGCCCCAACTCTTCGCGTAAACCACCTCGACGTTTTCAACCGCTGCTTCAATTTCATTCGAGACAGTCACGCTGCCGCCTGACTGCGCTGCGGTTTCCCGAATCGTCTCCAACAACTCGTCGTCCAATTCGTAGCCCTTCGGATGCGCGACGGTAAGATCGTGCCCCATTTGCGCGGCCGCCAGCGCAAAACTGTTCGGCACGGCCATCGGCAGAGGCTTCGGATGCCAAGCCCAAGTCAGCAGGACCTTCTTGCGTCCCGCGCCCAGCTTCTCGCGAATCGTCATCATGTCCGCCATCGCCTGACACGGATGATGCATCGCCGATTCAAGATTGACGATCGGCACTTCCGAGTATTTCGCGAACGCATTCAGAATCGGATCCGCGCGCTCCTCTTCCCAACTCCGGAGCGCCGCAAATGTCCGCACGCCAATCGCGACACAATACCGTCCCAGGACTCGGACGAACTCGGCTACATGCTCGGTCTTGTCGGAATCCATCACGACGCCTTCGCGATGTTCCAACGTCCAACTCGTCCCACCCGGCTCAAGCACGACGGCATTTCCGCCTAGTTCGTAGATTCCAACTTGCATCGACGCGCGCGTGCGCAAACTTGGATTGAAGAAAACGAGCGCGACGGATTTGCCGGCAAGTGGCTTCGATTGATCTTTGCCCGACTTGATTCGAAGCGCTGATTGGATAAGCCGATCGAGTTCGATCGCTGACCAGTCACCAGTAGTTAGAAAGTCTCGGCGCACTCCGAATCCTCAGCGTCCTCTGCGGTTCAAACAACCTGTCGCAATGCATCTACAAACATGTCAACTTCACTTTCGCTTAACGTAAGCGGCGGCAGCAGGCGCAGAACCTTTGCATCGCTCGACGTGCCGGCAATGATCTTCTTCGCGAGCAGCGCTTCATGGATTGGCTTCGCCGCGATTGCGAATTCCAATCCGAGCAGAAAACCGCGCCCGCGAATGTTCACCACTTGCTCGATTTCTTTCAGCCGCTCGCGCAGATACGATTCCACGGAGCAAACGTTGTCGAGCATTTGATCATTCTCAATTGCCTCCAGCGTCGCAGTCACCGCAGCCATCGCCATCATGCCGCCGCCGAATGTCGTGCCCAGATCATTTTCTTTGATGTGCGACGCGATTTCTTCAGTCACCAGACATGCGCCAACCGGAATTCCGCTGCCGAGCGCTTTCGCCAGGGTGATGATGTCCGGCACAGCGCGATCGCCGGCGTCACTGCCCGCGAAGAACCACTCGCCGGTACGGCCCACGCCGGTCTGCACCTCGTCGTAGATCAGAACGATTCCACGTTCGTCACAAAGCTCACGCAAAGCTCGATAAAATTCCGAACCCGCCATCCGAACTCCGGCCATCGATTGAATTGGTTCGAGCATGATCGCGGCGACCGAATCGTCAGCGACGGCGCGCACAGATTCGATGTCGTCGAATTCAGCTTTCAAATGACCGGGCACGTTCGGCTTGCCAATCTCGCGATACTTGCCGAGAAACGTCGCGCTGATCGCATCTGCGGTGCGGCCGTGAAAGCCGCCGCTGAACGTGATGATGTTCTCGCGTCCAGTCGACATCCGCGCCATGCGCATCGCATTCTCGTTGGCTTCCGTGCCCGAGTTGCAGAAGAAAGCTTTCGTCAGCGCGTCAGGCGCAACCGAAACTAATTTCTCAGCCGCACGTGCCCGTGCTTCCGAATAGACGAGGTTCGAATAGAAGAGCAGCTTATCGGATTGTTCCTTGATCGCTTTCACCACGTGCGGATGACAGTGACCTGTGCCGGCCACAGCGTGGCCACCATAAAGATCGAGATAACGCGTGCCGTCGCTCGCGTAAATCCAGACGCCTTCGCCGCGCTCAGCAACGACCGGCATCTTTTTGTAAGTCGCCAGCTGACACTGCTCCTCAAGCGACATAATGTCTTCCAATGTTTTTGAGACCGCCACTGTTGTCACCCTAATCTGCTCCCATTCGGAACGGCTCGTTCCGGAATTGCCAACGCCGGCCGGATGCCGTCCGCGTAGCCGATGTCGAAAAGCATGCCCTCCGACAACTGGCCCATCATCTTTTTCGGTTCGAGATTGAGCACGAACCACGCTTGCTTCCCCTCGATCTCTCGCGGATTCTCGCGTTCCTGCTTCATGCCGGCGAGAATCCTGCGCTGATGATTCCCGAAATCAACTGTCAGCTTTAGCAGCTTGTCTGAGCCGGCAACATCTTCGACCGATAAGATCGTCCCAACGCGAACGTCGATCCGATCCAAATCAGCGGAAGAGATCGGCGGCTTGATTGCCGCGGGCGTGATTTCTTCCATCATGGATTCGTTCCGATCAGCATCAACCCAGTCTTCTCATCCAAGCCAAACATCAAATTCATGTTCTGGACTGCTTGTCCCGCAGCGCCCTTAACCAAATTGTCTATCGCGGTGAACACAACGAGCTGTCGGCCGCGCGCCGCGAACCCAATGTCGCAGAAGTTCGTTGTCTTTACCCAGTTGATGTCCGGCGAGCCTTCGACCAAACGAATGAAGAACGAGTCACGATAGAAATCAGCAAACATCGCGCGGGCCTCTGCCGCGGATACTTCCTTTTTCAGTTCGCAGTAAATCGAAGCGAAGATGCCGCGCGCCACCGGCAGCGAATGCGTCATAAAGATGAGTTCATTATTCCATTCGCCGATCGATTTGAGCTCCTGCTCGATTTCCGGCACATGCTGATGGGTGAAAGGCTTGTAGGCGTAGAACGAAGTCGATCGCTGCGGATGATGTGTGTTCGCCGCGGCCTTCGCGCCGGATCCCGATGAGCCCGTCTTCGCATCGACGATCACGCGACAACTCAACAGACTATTCGCGACCAGCGGCGCGAGCCCAAGCAATGTCGCCGTCGCAAAGCAGCCCGGATTCGCGATACGACTGGCTGATTTGATCACTTCGCGATTTGTCTCAGTCAATCCGTAAACAAATTGCGACTGGGCGTTCATCGCCACGTGCTCGCGGCCGTAGTGCTGCGCGAAAACGTCTGCGTCGCTCAAACGAAAATCGCCGGACAGGTCGATCACCTTAACGTTCGCGGGAAGCTTCGGCGCGATTTCCATCGCCTGCCCGTGCGGCAGAGCAAAGAACGCACAATCGAGGTTGGTGAGATTCGCCAACTCATCATCGATTTTCGTGAATTTCAGATCAGTCAGCCGGAGCAGATTCTTATGAACGTCGCTGACGGCTTTGCCGGCATGTTCATTCGCGGTGACGAACTGAAGCTCGGCATTCGGATGCTGTAGCAGAATGCGCAGCAACTCCGATCCGCCGTAACCTGAGCCGCCGAAGATGCCGATCTTTAGTTTCATCTGGGTACGCACGCCTCCGGCGTGCCGACCGAGTCTTAGTTAACTTATTGCCGCACTTTCATTGAGCGATTGCACGCCAGAGGCATGCGTACCCAGATGACCGCAGGCGGTTCTGACGATCTCAAACAACTTCGTCCCATTCCTTCTCACATTTGCGGCCGGAATCTTGAACTCGCGCTCGATGTAGTCTTCGCCCATCTTCGAATCAGTGACTGAGCCCGCGACCAGGTCAACCTTCAGGCCGCGTCTCCGGAACAATTCAATCCCACCCCACGCAGCGACGTAATCCGAAGCACAGAAAACCAGCGCGCTCATCGCCTCGCGAAGTTCTTCATCCTCGAAAATTGATTCCACCGAATAACCGCCGAGAATGCCGTCGCCCATTTCGATCACGATCAGATCCGGCGCGCTCTCGTTCAGCCGCGCGATGATTGCTTTGGCGACCGGCGCAAGATCGTTGGCGCCAACCGTCGAAGGCAAACCGCAATCGAGAAAACTCGCCGTCGCAATCGCACCGTGATCGTGCATGTTCAGCGTGTCGCGCAGGCAAGCCACGCCCGACAATTTCGCGGCGGCGATGCGCAGCCCGGCACGCGTTCCCAACTGAATGATTTCAGTCGCCGCATAAGTCTTCCCGCTGTTCATGCACGCGCCGGCGATGATTACGAGAGGCGCTGTCGTTCCGAGCGATTCGCGCAGAGGCAGAGCCACATCAGCAATGTTCTTAATCGCGCCAGAGCCATTCGCCGCCAAGCCAATCACTTCAACTTTGATCGCGTCGTTCAAGCTCGAATGATGGCCGCTGCATTGCCCAATCACGCCGCCCAGGCTCAAGAGATGCAGTTCATCCCCGGCCTTCACTGTTTCGGGTACATCGCCAACGAAACCCTTCAGCGCCCGGCG
>DATLVM010000010.1:0-12493 GCA_035577445.1 Pyrinomonadaceae bacterium | reverse complement strand
CCCGTACAACTAATCCAGACCTTGAAGCGGGACTTCTGGCCTTCGCTGCCTAAAACTGCCGACGGTAAGCGGTCACTGCGCGCTTTCGCAAAGCGGTATAGTGAGGCAGGTGCCAAATTGCGCGCCTTATCAAAAGGCAGCAAGAACCAGTGGAAACATATTACCCGGCAAGACCTGGTGACACAGTTGCGACCTCGTCTACGCGACCCGGGGATCATTCGCCAAAATCCTACCGGACTGTGCGGCCCGCTAGCCGTCATTGTCGAACTGGCGCGCCGGCGTCCCGCAGAGTACGTCAGAGCCATCACCGAACTTCTGGAACAGGGCATCTTGACCACGACTGGTGGCAAAGTCATTAAGGCTGAGCAGGAACTGCGGGATGAGCCCATTGCTAAAATGACGGTTTTTCAAGACCAAATCGAAGAGGCCGATTGGATACTCGCGGCCACGATGCGCGACGACGCCAACCTCTCGGAAGACGTCGATGATGACGCCAATGGTATCGAGTCTATAACTCTGTGGGGCGCCATGTCCGACTGGACCGAACAGATGATCGGCCTCAAATACCATTGGGAGACTTGCTTCGTCTCTGGTGAGCTTAATGCCATTCGCGAGGCACAGAAAGCGGTCAACGACGGTGGCATAGCGTTCCTGCTGGTTGACTCTGATCTGATCAACGACGGCAGCGTTGATGGCGAGGATGAAGAAGAGATGTGGTGGAGTCGTCGCAGCCATTTCGCCACGGGGATTGGCAAATTTGGAAAAAAGATACACTGCCGCGATGACAACCCTCCGCCTGACCACTGGGTCCTTTTTCTCGGCGGCCTTCAACTGCCCTCTGACGGAACGATCTCGATGCTGGTCTGGTCATGGGGTGGAGAGTACCAGCTAACCGGTACTGCGGACTCCTTTACGGAGTACCTTTACGCCGTCGTCACTGGGCGCCCAAAATAACACTAGGGATGGAGCTTCGACGCTAACCACCTCCGCGCTCACGCACTTCTCTTACCGCCGAATCGCTCGCCAGTTACATCAAGGGGCGCTTGAGCAGACCGTCAAGCGCGCGTTGACCTGTCGGAACGTTAGCGACTCGATCAAGACACGCGGCTGAACCAAGACACCCGTGGTGTCGCAGCCCACGGACTGGTCGTCCAGTTTTTCTGGGTTACAGGCCTCAGGCTAATCAGTTAGGATTTCGTAAGATATGCATCATTTTGGAGGGATTTTCACAAGTTATGCATCCGCCTTTTCGCAAGTTATGCTTCATGTCTGTGGAAGAAGCTCTGGAATTTCTACATTCGCTTTCACAACTTATGCTTCAGCTTCCGTTTGACATCGCAATTTGCGATCTCAAAAAAGGGGAGGCGGACGCTGAGAAGTTGGCCAAACAGGCTTACGCCGATTGAACGCTAGCTTTTGGTTTTACGTCAGCCGGAGATGCTGGGGCGCTCAGGTGTTGGCGGAAAAGTCGCGCCGCGCCCGCCAAAAAATCATACGAAGTGACAATGCCGGCCAGGCGGCCGTCATCAACTACGGGCAGGCATCCGACGTGGTGCCTTTCCATGATCGACATTGCTTCCAGAGTCAGCGTCGTCGAAGAAACAGTTTGAAGATCGGTCTTCATAATGTCTCGCACAGTAAGTGGCTTCTCCGGTTGCGGAAGGCGCTTGCTTAACAGGTGCAACAGATCGCGGTGCGTCACTAATCCAACCAGCCGGCCCTCGTCATCTTCCACCGGCACATGTCGCACGTGCCGCCAATCCATGACGCTGGCTGCCAGGTCAACCAAATCGTCCGCGTGAACCGTGAACAAATCAGTCGACATGAACTGACCGACAGTCTGATAGCTCTGACTCCAGTCGATCTCTTCGGATCCTCGATCGATTTTCCATTCGTGCACGGGCTTACCCTCTTTCTGGTTACGCAACATGCGTGCGGTCAGCTCATTAAGCCGCATATCGTTCGGCTCGAGACTTTGCATCGTCGCGAGAGACTGCAACATCCATCGCGATCCGGTCTGTCGCGTGCGCACGCGTTCATCGATTATGTCCAGATAGTTGCTAATGTCGGAGGCGTCGACGTTCGCCTGTTGCAGGCCCTGGCGCGCCAGCGGCAAAAGATGATCACGAACGAGAGATGCTGCGGAAACGCTCTTGCCGCCGACCCAGGTTAATTGACTGTGCAGCTCGTAACGAGCCGCGGCGAAAAAGTTTTCCTTTGCGTCGTCAAAGCTCATCAGCTCGCTGATGTCGCCGTACTCTTCGGGCAGCGCCACCATCAATCCGATGAAGAACGCGGCGTTGGCAACTTCATCGGTAATGGTTGGTCCGGCCGGCAGCGCGCGATTCTCAATCCGCAGGTGCGCGACGCCGTTTTCAACACCGTAACATGCGCGGTTCCAGGGCCACACGGTCCCATTGTGCAGAAACAATGAGGACAATGAAGGCACTTCACCGCGCGCCAGCGTCAGCAAAGAACTCTCATCCGGCAAGTGAATCATGATCGGTCGGAAGCGACTGATCTGATCGTGCAGCAGTTCGATCACCGAGTTCTTTAGCCACCGCTCGCCAAAACCGACGCGCGTCGGTTGACTCCGGAGCAGTTGCGCGCGGGATCGTTCGTCCGCGGAATGCTGAAAAAGCGCGAGGCGCGTTTCCTGCCACAATCGCTTGCCGAACAAGATCGGTGAGTTCACTGCGGCGGCAAGCACGGGCGCAGTTATCGCCTGGGCCACGTTATAGGCATTCGCAAATTCGCGCGGGCCGACCTGAAAATGAATCTGGAAGCTTGTGTTACACGATTCCATCATCAAGTTGTCATGCTCGATTTGCAGTTCGTCCACGCCCTTGATATGGATTGAAAACGGACCGCCGCGCATTCGCGTCAAAGCGCGATTGAGTTCCAGATAACGCGCAAGTGGCGTGATGTTCTCAAGCGTTAGATCTGTCAGGCGCAGCGTTGGCAGAATTCCCGCCAGGAGAATATCGGCATCAAAAAGGGCCGCGCGCTCGCGTAGCTTCACCGTCAACTCTTCCAACTCTTCACGCATCCGTGTGAAACAACGGCCCGTAAGAACCTGCGGCGTGAGGTTGGCCTCCAGGTTGAATCTGGCGATCTCTGTCGTGAAGCGCGCGTCGTCGATTCCGTCGAGGATCTCCAGCGCCAGCGCTGCCGGTCGCATGTTGCGATCGATCAGGAATATCTCCTGTTCGGCTCCTATCCGGCGGACCCCGCTTTCGATCTTGTCGTTTTCGATCAGGTAATCGAGGGCGCGCAGATCATCAAGCAAAGCGCTCATGAACGCCTGGAACTTGAGTTCGTCGCAGTTTTGTTCAACTCGATGAGTTCCCATGGCACTACCTGCGTGGCCGCCACGGCCTTCGCCAAAAGACAAACGGCTTGTGGGTTAGATTAGCCGGGAGCAAATGGCGTTCCTGCTCCGTTTGTTTTGCAACCCCTCGCAATCTGATCGCCGATGCCGATGACCGTGAGGAAAAGCTCGCGTGCCTGAGTGAATTCTCGCAGGCCCTATGTCCCAGTGCCTCTGAATTCTGATTTGGACGCCCGGCATGAGCATTGCTCCAGCACAGGCGGCGTCAGAGACGTTGGGCTCGCGGTCTATTTAGCGACATCTTGAATTTGGAGGATCCTAATGGCAAGAGACGAACGCGATCTGCTTGAGCTGCTCAAAACGGAACTCGATTTCATCGAGAAGGGCGGCTACGGCCGCTCAGTGCGGACTCCGTGGAAAGAGACTTCCCCTTTTCGCGATTCGCTGACCTGCGTCAACTATGCTCTGCCTGAGAAAGCTCATCCCTGCGCTGAATGCCATCTGATCGATTATGTCCCCGATGAGAAACGTGCCGAGTTAGTGCCTTGTCATTTCATCCCGCTGACCGAGAAAGGTGAGACCGTCGAGGATCTCGATATGCAGGGCAATCAGGCGAAGATGGAAGAGGCGCTGAAGGATTGGATGCGCCGCAAGATCGCCGAGCTTGAGGCTGCGCGCGTCACGTAATCAGGTTCCGCTTAGACGACGGAGTCTGTCGTCCCGACACACAGATCCGCGATCCAAGCGAAATCCCAAACCGGAGGCGCCGCAATGACCATAGCGTATGTGATGCTGGCAGCGATTTTGGTGGCCGCGATTTACATCGGCATCCGATATTTCGTGCGTGCCCGGCAGAAATTTTCGGGCGAACGGGTAATCATCTGCCCTGAGACCGGCAAGCAGGCAATGGTCGAAGTCGATGCGCAACATGCGATGGTGACTTCGCTGTTTGGGCAGACCGACCTGCGACTCGAGAACTGCTGGCGCTGGCCGATTAAACAGGATTGCGGTCAGGAGTGCCTGCTGCAACTGGATATCGCAGGTGAAGAATGCCTGGTGCGCAGCGTCCTCGACAAGTGGTATCGCGGAAAGCAGTGCGCGTTCTGTGAACGCCCGTTCGACGATATTGAGATCACCGATCACAAGCCGGCGCTGCTCAACGCCGAAGGCGTCACGGTTGAATGGAAACAGATTCCGATCTCAGCAGTGATGGACGCGATGACTACGTCGCTGCCGGTTTGCTGGAATTGCCACATCGCGCAGACTTTCCGCCGCGAACATCCCGAGTTGGTCGTCGATCGCACTACGAACCGGTTAGCGAAGACTGCATAGGACCGGACTATTCGGTCGTTTGCGCTGCGACTCGCGGAAAATCTCGCATGGAGCTGCCCTAACCTGTGGACTATTCCACAGAGGCTTCTAAAAAGTCCCCGATTTCCTAATCAGCTCAGCGAAGCACGAGGTTTGCTAAAGCAGCTTAGGCCACGAGCGTCGCTTAGACGAAATTATCGAACTGGTAAGTGACCGTAGCCGTTTCCCGCGTTCGCCGTTATCCACAGTGGATCTGAGTAACTTCCACGAATTGCGGCTCGACGCCTATAATTGCAGTCGCGATGACGACTGGGAAGAAGGACAAAGCCCTGAAGAACTACAAAGAGAGAATTCTCGTGGTCGACGACGAGAAGATGATTCGCTGGTCGTTGACTGAGGCGTTGCGGGGATGGGGATTCGACCCCGTCGAAGCAGCTACGGCAAATACAGCCCTGTCGTCATTTGAAGTGGAGTCGCCGGCCGCGGTGCTGCTGGACATCAACCTGCCGGACGGTTCGGGTTTGGACGTGCTGCGCAAGATGCGGCAACGCGAGCCCGATGCGGTGATCATCATGATCACGGCGAACGTTCTGGTCGATGAGACAATCGGCGCCCTGCGCGGCGGCGCGTACGATTTCATCGGCAAGCCCATCAACCTTGAAGAGCTGCACGTAGCGATTCGCAACGGCATCGAAGCCAGCCGCTTGCGACAGGAAGTTAATCAAATTCGCCGCGAGCGTTCGCAGCAATTCAGCTTCGACCAGATCATTGGTCAGTCGCCGGCGATCCGCGAGATGCTCGCGATGGCCCAGAAGGTTGCGGAAAGCGAAGTTTCGTCAGTGTTGCTCCAGGGTGAGTCAGGCACCGGAAAAGATCTGGTCGCCAAAGCCATTCATTATCATTCGAATCGGGCGGAAGGTCCGTTCGTTGCGATTAACTGCGCGGCGTTGCCCGGCACTCTGATCGAAAGCGAATTGTTCGGATACGAGAAAGGCGCGTTCACTGACGCGAAAGCTCGCAAGGAAGGAATGTTCGAGCAAGCCGAAGGCGGTACTTTGCTGCTGGATGAGATCGGCGAGCTGGAGTTGAGCCTGCAAGCGAAACTGCTGCGCGTGCTCGAAGAAGGAACGTTCCGGCGTGTGGGTGGCCTGAAGGATATTCCCTTTGATGCGCGCATCATCGCCGCCTCGAATCGCGATCTCAGGCGAGAGAGCGAAGTCGGACGCTTCCGCCTGGACCTGTATTATCGACTCTCAGTAATTCAGATCGATATTCCATCGTTGCGCGAACGCGGTGACGATGTCTTGCTCTTGACCGATCACTACATCGAATCGTTCGGCGAGCGCCTGCGCAAGAAAATCACGGGCCTCACGCCGGAAGTCGCGAGTGCTTTCCGTCATTACAACTGGCCCGGAAACGTGCGCGAGCTCCGCAACGTCATCGAGCGCGCCATGATCCTTGAAGACGAAGAGATCATCACGATGAAGTACATTCCCCGCGGTGTTTCCGGCGGCGGCTCAGCTTCGGACCATGCTCATGGCGACGGCTCGGGTTTGCCTGAACTGTTTCACCTGCCGCCGGGCGGCGTCTCGCTGGATGACGTGGAAATGTCGCTTGTACGTCAGGCGATCGAACGCAGCGGAGGCAATCAGACAAAAGCTGCGGAATTGTTAGGGATATCCCGCGACCAACTCCGGTACCGGCTCAAGAAGCTGGAAGAGCTGGCCGCGGTTCCCGGCTAGGATCTTCCTGCTTGATCCAAGATCATTTACTCCTTACTCTAGGCGCGTGAAGCGCGCTAATCCTCCACAGTCATCCACGCCTGAAGTACGCACTGCGACCGTCACTGAGGAAGCGCTGACTCATTCCTTGAAAGACCTTGCCGACATCAAGTTCGCGCTCGATCAATCGACGATCGTCGCGATTACCGATCAGCGAGGGATCATCACCTACGTCAACGACGCTTTCTGTCGCATTTCAAAGTACTCGCGCGAGGAATTGATGGGACAGGATCACCGCATCATCAATTCCCGTTTTCATTCGAAAGAGTTCATTCGCAACCTGTGGACGACGATTGCGGGTGGCCAGGTTTGGAAGGGCGAGATTCGCAACCGCGCGAAAGACGGCTCGATCTACTGGGTCGATACGACGATCGTTCCGTTCCTCGATGAGGACAGCAAGCCTTATCAATACGTGGCAATTCGTCATGACATTACGCAGCTAAAACTGGCGGAGGAACAAATTCGTCAACAGGCTGAGTTGCTGGACAAATCTCAGGACGCGATCCTGGTGCGCGACCTCGATGATCGAATCATCTTCTGGAACAAGAGCGCCGAACGAATGTACGGCTGGCGCACTGAAGAGGTGTTGGGAAAGAGAACCACCGATTTTCTGTTCCGGCGAGTTCCGCCTGATTACGAAGAGGCGCAGAAGCTTCTATTGGAGCGCGGAGAGTGGCGCGGCGAATTCAATCAGATGACCAAAGACGATCAGGAATTGATCGTCGAAAGTCGCTGGACACTTGTGCGCGATGACCACGGGAATCCAGTTCAGAAGATGGTCGTTAATACCGACATCACCGAAAGCAAACGCTTGCAGGCTGAGTTACAACGCGCGGCCCAACTGTCGTTCGTGGGTGAATTGGCCGCGGGCCTGGCGCACGAGGTGAAGAATCCGCTCGCCGGAATTCAGGGCGCAGTCGACATCCTGATTCGCCGGCGCGATCAAAACGATCCCGAGCGCGAAGCGCTGGAAGGAATTCGTCACGAGGTGGTGCGCATCGATGGCACGGTCCGCGCGCTGCTTGATCGAGCGCGTCCGCGGGCGGTTAACCCGATGCAGACTTCTTTGACTGAATTGACCTTGAGGGCCGTGAACGTGGCGCGATCGCAAGCGATCGGCGCGTCCGCGCGCGGCCGGCGCATCCGCGTTGATTTCGAGGCGCCGGCGGCGGATGTCGTGCTGGCCGCAGACGCGCCGCAGATCGAGGACGCCGTTCTGAATCTGATCATCAATGCGATCGAAGCTATTGAGAAGCACGGAACGATTACCGTCAGTGTCTCGAAGCAGGATGCGGAGGACTCAGGTGAAGAAGCCATTATCGAGGTAGCCGACGACGGCCGCGGGATCAGCGAAGAGAACCTCAGTCGCATCTTCAATCCTTTTTTCACCACCACGTCGGGCGGTACCGGCCTCGGTTTGCCCGCCGTCCGGCGCATCGCGCGCGCCCATGGTGGTCGCGTCGAAGCACTGTCCACCATCGGCCAGGGCTCGACCTTCCGCATCCATCTTCCTCTGGATGGTTCGGGCCCGATCTGAGCGAAACCTATCAATGGAACACGATCACACAGTGGAAGCGATTCAGCAGCGGCTCGCCTCGGGGCCGGAACACAACTATCTGCGCGATTGGATCTATGGCGGCATCGATGGCTCAGTGACGACGTTCGCAGTCGTGACGGGAGTTGTCGGCGCGCACCTGTCCCCCGCGGTGATTGTGATCATGGGCTTCGCGAACCTGGTCGGGGACGGATTCTCGATGGCCGCGAGCAACTTTCTCGGCACGAAATCCGAGCACGATGACGTAGGCCGCCTGGAAGCGATTGAGCGACGCCACATCGAACTCGCCCCTGAAGGTGAGCGTGAAGAAGTGCGTCAGATCTTCGCAGCGAAAGGATTTGCCGGAGAAGATCTGGAACGCGTAGTTGAATTGATCACATCCGATCAGGATCGTTGGGTCCGCACGATGCTAACTGAAGAATATGGACTCCCGCTCGAGCCTCGTTCACCTTGGAGAGCGGCGTCGGCAACCTTCAGTGCGTTCGCGATCTGCGGCGTTGTGCCGTTACTTCCTTTTCTGTTCGGGTTCGAAAACGCCTTTACAATCTCGATCGTTCTGACGCTGGTTGTCTTCTTCACAATCGGATCGATCAAGAGCATGTGGTCGACTGTATCGTGGTGGCGATCCGGAATCTCCACTCTGTTGGTTGGCGGAGTAGCAGCCGCGCTAGCGTACGTCGTTGGCGTGTTTCTGAAGACCCTCGCACAATAGCTCTCGCTGAGAAAACCCTAGCCATTTTCCCCAAATGTTGCGACTTTTTCCCGCCGCAGTGCCTGGCGTCACTGCCTCGAGCGTGAGACCCGCATAAAACCTAATCAATCACGCTGGAAAACGACTGTTTCCGGCACGGGAGATTCCCGCAAAGCGGGCACAGCAGTTGCCCAAACAGAACCGCTCGTCGGCGTGATTCTGTGGCCGGGTGGAGGGATCAATCTATGGCAAATGAAATCAAGGAAGAGAAAGTTCGCGGCTGGGTCGAGGTCCACGAAGAAGAATGCAAGGGCTGCGGACTGTGCATCGAATCCTGTCCGGTGTGCGGCATGCACTTGAGTGAGCGCCTGAACGGGCAAGGGTATCACTTCGGCGAATATCAGGGCCACGGCTGCACCGGTTGCGGCGTCTGCTTCTATGCGTGTCCCGAACCGGGCGCAATCAGTGTTTTCAAAAATTAGACGTTACGGAACCCCGACTCGTCGGGGGTTCAGTAACAAACGATCGAGGTTGATCAAATGACCAAAGAGCTAATCAAAGGCAACGACGCCGTCGTCAAGGCCGCGCTGCTCGCGGGCTGCAAATCTTTCTATGGGTATCCGATCACGCCGGCAAGTGAGATTACCGAAACCGCAGCCAAATATTTTCCGCTGTGCGGCGGCACGTTTCTGCAAGCTGAGAGTGAAGTCGCGGCCATCAATATGGTGTATGGCGCGGCGTCGGTTGGCGAGCGCACGATGACCGCATCGTCCGGGCCGGGACTCAGCCTGATGCAGGAAGGCATTTCATATCTCGCGGGATCTGAGTTGCCGTGCGTCATTGTTGACATCATGCGCGGTGGCCCGGGGCTGGGTAACATCGCGCCTGAGCAGAGCGACTATCACCAGATCGTCAAAGGCGGCGGCCATGGCAACTATCACACGATCGTGCTGGCGCCGAATTCGTGCCAGGAGATGTGCGACCTGACGATGCTCGCGTTTGCCCTGGCGGATCGTTTTCGCAATCCGGCGATCGTGCTGGCCGATGGATTCATCGGTCAAATGATGGAGCCAGTCGAGTTTCCCACCAGCGTAGTCAGGCCTGAATCAAAACCATGGGCCGTGCGCGGCGATGCGGAGACGCGCCAGAACCTGATCACGTCAATTTACATTTCGTCGGAAGAGTTAGAGCAGCACGTCATTCATCTCGAAAAGAAATACACGAAGGTGAATGTTGGCGAAGAGATGTATGAGCTGTACAAGACTGATGATGCGGAGCTGGTCGTCATCGGCTATGGCATCGTCTCGCGCATTCTGAAAGCAGCGGTCGATCAGGCGCGCGAGCTCGGACTCAAAGTCGGCTTGTTCCGTCCGATCACGCTGTGGCCATTCCCATCACGCGAGCTGTCTGTCTTAACGCAATGGGTCGAGACGTTTCTGACGGTTGAACTGAGCAACGGCCAAATGGTCGAAGACGTCAGGTTGGCCATCGAGGGAACGCGCCCGGTTCGCTTCTATTCGCGATTCGGCGGCATGGTGCCGACCACTGAAGAACTGCTGCGGCAAATCATCAAAGCAAGTGAGGAGAAAGATGTACGTGAAAACCTTTCAAAGACCCAGGAGTTTTTATGGGCAGTTTGATCGCAAACCCGGCGATCATCTGACGACGCACTATTGTCCCGGCTGCGGCCACGGCAACATTCATAAAATGATCGCGGAAGCGATTGACGATCTCGGCGCGCAGGATCGAACTGTGTTCGTCAGTCCCGTCGGTTGTTCAGTCTTCGCTTACTACTATTTCGATGTCGGCAATCTGCAAGTCGCGCACGGCCGCGCGCCGGCGGCCGCCACTGCGGTGAAGCGCGCGCTGCCCGACAGTCTGGTGATTAGCTATCAAGGCGATGGGGACCTCGCAGCGATTGGCGGAAACGAAATTCTCCATGCTGCGAATCGGGGCGAAGACTTCACCGTCATCTTCATCAACAACGCCATATATGGAATGACGGGCGGGCAGATGGCGCCGACGACATATCTCGGCATGAAGACCACGACAAGTCCGATGGGCCGCGTCGCCGCCAACGATGGCTTCCCAATTCGCGTGAGTGAGCTGCTCGCGAGCCTCGAAGGGCCAACTTACATAGAACGCGTCGCGCTTTATGACAACAAGACGCGGGCAAAAGCGCGCGCCGCGATTCGCAAGGCGCTCAAGAACCAGATTGACGGCCGCGGTTTCTCACTCGTCGAGGTGCTGTCGCCGTGTCCGACCGGGTGGGGTGTGACGCCGGTGGATTCGTTGAAATGGATCCAGGATCATCTCCTGCCGATATTCCCGCTGGGTGTGCTGAAAGATAAGTCTGCTGAACGCGAGCACCGCACGCATCGGCGACAGCAAATCGCTTTGGAAGATTTGCCGGGAGTTCTGGGAGTTCACAGCACCAACGGATCGAACGGCACAAAGAAATCGTTTGACCATACCGGGAACGGCAAGCTGCCTGCGAAGGTTGTATCGCCGGCGGCTGTGCAAGATCAGCGTTTGAAGATCGCGGGCTTCGGTGGTCAGGGACTGCTGTTCCTCGGGCGCTTGCTGGCCGAAGCCGGGATGCGCGAGAACCTGCACGTTAGTTGGCTGCCTTCATACGGGCCAGAGATGCGCGGCGGCACCGCCAACTGTCACGTGAACATCTCGATGACGGAAATCGGCTCTCCGCTTGTGTCTACGCCGAATGTTCTCATCGCGATGAACAAGCCTTCGCTCGATAAGTTCGAATCGGAAGTCGTGAGCGGCGGCCTGGTTCTCTACGATTCATCGCTAATCGATCATCCACCAACGCGCAGCGACGTTGAAGTACTCGCCCTGCCGGCGACGGAAATGGCTGACAAGATTGGCAGCGGCAAGTCCGCGAACATGGTCGCGCTCGGTGCCCTGATTGGAAAGACGAACCTCCTGGAAAAGGATGCAGTCGTCGAAGCGATGCGGGCGATGACCAAGAGAGCTGAGCTGCTCGACATCAACATTCGCGCGATCGAAGCCGGCTATGAATTCGCCCGCGCCAATGTGGCTGAAGAGAGTCTTTGGGGCGTGTGATTCAAGCGACTTTGAACTGAATAAAGAAAAGCGGCGAGCAATCGCCGCTTTTTTTGTGGATGTTGCCGCTCGCGTCCAACCATTTGTTATGCGTGGCCTAGGCAGCGATGTCGACGTAAGAGGAGTACGACGAGGGTTCCGGGATTGTATAGCCTTCCTCACGCAAGCCTTCAAGATGGAATTCGATGGCTTCCTGGATATTGCGTTCGACTTCCTCTTTGGAATCACCAACAGAGCCGCACCCAGGTACGTCGGGCGAAAATGCGGAGTAACCCGTGTCTGTTTTTTCGACGATGATTAGATATTTCTTCATGGGAATCTTCCCTTTGCGCTTTGCCCTTACCGCTTAGCTCGGCTCGCTTCGGCCGCTCGCGTCCAACGATGTGTTATCTGGCTCGTGAGTTAAGCGGCTTCGACGTAGTCCGCGAGACTCGTAGGTTCGGGAATTGGCAAGCCATCCTCGCGCATCCCTTCGAGGTGGAGTTCAATTGCTTCCGTCATTCTTTGACGCACCTCGTCGATCGTTTTTCCCGTGGCGATACATCCCCGCAGGTCGGGCAAGTACGCCGAAAAGTTTCGTTCGCCCCGTTCGATAATCATTGCGTAGCGCATAATAAGGAATCTATTTCGTTAGTCCTGCCTGCGTCAAGATGCTTCTAAGCGTTTTCGGATGAACATCGTCAGAAGGATGCCCGGCAACCGTAGCGCGTCCTGGTTTTGTTGGATGTTTGAATTGGCGG
>DATLVM010000009.1:0-6391 GCA_035577445.1 Pyrinomonadaceae bacterium | reverse complement strand
GCTGGGCCGAATTGGCAGCAACTCAGCAGTGCCGACCTTGCAGGCTGCTCTTCACTCTGACGATCCGTATCTTGCAGAGGCCGCGCGAGCAGCATTGCGGCGCATGCACGCTCCGCTCAAATGAAAAAGCGCTGAAGCTTTCACTCCAGCGCCTTTCATACTTACCAAGGAAACGGTGGCTTACGACTCCGTCTTTTCTCCTCGTCCTTGACCTTTCTTCGCGGCCTTTTCCTTCGCGGGCTGTGGGATAGGCACGCCGGCACTTCCGGATCGGCTAGCCAGCGGCTGCGTATCGCGGTCCTTCGCGACCATATCCTGAATCAGCGCGCCGCCCGACTTCTTAAAGAAGGTCAGCTTGCCGTCTGATTTGCTCAGGCCCACTTGGACGAGATCGCCCAATCCAATCTGCCCGGTCGCAACCAGGTTCGACAGCGGGTACACGAGGAAGCGTTCAATCGACCGCTTCAGGTGCCGCGCACCGTATTTGTAGTCGATGCCTTCGTGCAGCAACATGTCCTTCGCTTCATCTGAGCACTGGAACACGAACTTGGTTCCGGCCGACATCATGATGCGATCCTGCACCGACTGTAATTCGAGATCGAGAATCGCGCGCAGGTGATGTTCTTTCAGCGAACGGAACACGACCACCTTATCGATGCGGTTCATAAACTCCGGCGAGAACTTGCGCCGCGCGGCTTCCACGGCCGTGCGATAAATCTTTTGATCGACGTCGCTGTCCGGATTCTTCACGCCTTTACCAGGCGCGAAACCAATGCCGCCGGAAATCAACTCGGACATTTCGCGGGCCCCAAGGTTCGACGTCAGGACGACCATGCACTTCGAAAAATCTACGCGTCGATTGTCGCCCAGCGTCAACGTCGCCTTATCCAGAATACCGAGCAGCAGTTGCCACAGCGCATCGGAAGCTTTCTCGATCTCGTCGAACAGCACGAGCGTTAACTTCAACTCGTCCGTGTGCGTGCGATCGAGGTTCTCCTGCGTCAACATTGGAGAAGTTTCGCGATGGCCGAGGTATCCCGGAGGCGAACCGATCAACTTCGCGATTTCGTGCGAATGCTGAAACTCCGCGCAATCGATCTTTACGACGCCGTTCGTGTCGCCGAAGAGTACTTCGGCCGCCGCTTCGATCACGCGCGTTTTACCGGAACCCGTCGGGCCGAGGAACAGCATCGTGCCGATCGGCCGGTTCATCGGATTCATGCCGGCGAGAAAAATCTGGTAAAGGCCGCTCACGCGCCGGACGGCGCGTTCCTGGCCCACAATTCTGGCCCCGAGACGCTCTTCGAAATCCTGAGCCCGCGGACTTTTCTGATCCGGGTCAAGAAAAACGGTTTCGTCGATCTGTTTTTCTGGGACACTCATCTCTTCTATTTTCATTTCGGCAATCACGGCTGTTTATCTGCTTGCAGCGAGTCGGCTTTGTTCGTCGTAATCGCTGCTCGCGGATCCTCCGCTCCTTTCTAAAGCAAGGGGCGGGCCGCTATCCTAGTTGATGCGCGTCGACAATCTCGCGTTTCCTTTTTCGAAAGAACCGCGGCAATCCCTCGATCGTTGCATACCCTATATATATGACTCTGAAGAAACTGTCACCCAAAATATTTGGCGCGATTTGTGAAGAGACTGTCGCGATCTGTTAATTCGAATTTACACAGATGGCATTTATCGTCACAAATTCAATGACATTTCGTGTCCCGGTTTCGAAAGACTTCGAAGAAGGGCCGGAGAGGTTTACACCGAAAGAGGGGCAAGTAGCGGAAAAGGTTTGCGCGTGAAACAACAAAGGAGTTCAGAATATTCGTCTGCTGCGCAGATACTGAGCGAGACCCATCCGGCTGCCACGACGCCCCTGATATTTGTCAGCGGTTGCTTCGGAAATTCTCCATCCAACAATTACAATTGCGATACCTGCTACGGCCAGAATTACTGCGCTAATCTTCCAAAATGGCACCCGAAGCGTTCGTAAGAGTGGCACGAGGCTTACTACTCCAGCGACGACGAAAAATATCTTTCCAAAGACCAAGAGTAGTTGATGTAAGAGCTTCAGATCAGGAATGCCGTAGATTTGTACGTGGTATTTCCTTCTTAACTCAGCCCGAATGGCCATGATTATTCTCTGATTGCGTCTTTGTAACGCGGTTGCATATATCATAAAGCCTCCTACAACAGTTCCCATTACAACGGGCAGCAACAAGAAGAATTCCATGTAGTTGTTCTCCTTATTAAGATAGAAAAGGACCACAGCGCCGGTGGTTGCATAATAAAAAGCGTTTACCTCTAAAATCAGTTTGACATAAAACCGGTAGGCATCTATGCGACTCATAAGCTCTTTCCACTTGAGTTCGCGCAGGTCCAGTCCATCTTCCGTCATGTTTAACCCTCAAGTCCCCGCGTGCGACCCGGGATTTACATATTTCTGAGTCGCACGCGGGTTCTAATTCGAGACCCGCAGAAGCAGGTCGCCGAGTCGTTATTTATTCCCGGCCACAGCTTGGGCAATGGCAGCCGTCGCTCTCGAAAGCGGATCTGGCTCCAGCACCTCAAGTAACTTGTTCACAGCGGCCAATGCTTCTTTGGCTGGCCCAACCGCGTTCCGCGGTAAGCCCTGGCCACCTCCGCCGCCGGCGACAAAGGTGATGCCGAGTCCAAACCAAGTGCCGCAAATATGCAGCGTCGGATCAAAGAGCGTCACGCACGCATGATCGCCACAGTTCACGCGCACCATGGCGATGTGCGTGAGGCAATTACCGAGGGGCGGAATCCCTGCAGATGACTCGACTGCGCCGACGACATAGCAGCCGGGCGGAAGCTCCAGCTCCAGGTGGCCACACTTCGTTTTCATCCAGTTAGGATTTTTCTTGTCGTTAGGATCGTTGGCAAATCTCCTGCCACACCATTCCAGCACCTTGCCATTGCACTGAAGCACGTAAACAAAATGCTCGGTGTCTGCGATCTGACATGGATCGCCTCGTTTGGTGATCCAGATATTCACATTATTTGTTCCCATGTTGTCTCCTGTAGTTCGGATTGTGACCAAATCAGAAGCCGAACCGGTAAGGAACGTAGCGTTATGGATGACACAACGCCGCGTCCGGGCCTGACGCGATCGTTTGATGCGGCGAGGTATCGCGTCTTAGCTGAGGGTGAGGTAAGCGGACCTCATCCTGGTCGCGGAAATTCATCGGGCGAAACTAGCGCCTTCCGTTTACGGCGCGATCTTCGTCGTCGGATCCTCCATGCGCTTTGACCAGCGGCGTTGACCAGCCACGCGAAACCACGCGCCGCCAAATTGCGGTTGCCTACATAAAAGCTCTTACGCGAATGGAGACTAGTTTCGCCGGTAGTCAAGTTGATATTTGAAGGGATGTTTGAAAGACGGGGTCAACAACCCTTGGGTTTTTGCGGCCACCTTCATGGTCAGAGTTTTCCCGTCGGAGCTGAGAATGTAGGTGTTGACGCGCTGGCCTCGACTGGAGTTGAACGTCCGTTCGAGGTTTTCGCCAACCCATTTTGTGCTGACGTCATAGGTTTCATTGTATTTGCTGGTCCATTTTTTGGACTTGCCGTTCGGAGGTGTCTGAATTAGTCCTGACTGATCTGTTTGGATGCTGAAGTCCACAGCTGAGTACCAGATGGTAATTTGTTGAGGAGGGGGCAGATTTGTCTTTTCCAGTTTGTCGCGGGCTTCCTTCTCAAAACTCATGCCTTTAACGGCATGCTCAATTGCGTTTTCGACAACGGAACGCGCCGATGCGAGATCGATCAACGTGTAGCCGCCCGCCAACGTTGGAGTTGGAGTAGGAATTGGAGTAGGTGTTGGCGTGACCTTTTTTGCCGGCATTGACTTGGGCTTTCGTGTCGACGACTTATTTTTCTGAGCGGACGTTGAGCCCAGAAATAGCATTAGGCTAACGAACAACGCGAGGCAAAGAGTTGAAGTTTTGATTTTCATGAGAGGTCTCCTTTTTTGTGTAATCTGAGATTAGTCCTTTGCAATCTTCACCACACAACCGGCGGAATCAGTCTTTATCTTGTAGGTGATGTCAGTCGATGGGCCGTTCATGAAGATACTAGCTAGAACCAGCGCGGCCAAAGAGATAAGAAGAGGCCAGAACATTCGGAGAAGAGCCATTCTCTCGCGCCTAACCGGTGTCCGGGATTTCTGAGCATATGTCTTGTCCTTCTGTGGCAAGTCCGCTTCCTTCAGAATCGCGTGTAGCGTCCTTGGTTCTAACTTCTCGCCTTCCGATGGCCAACCAAAAACCAAGGCGTCCAATGACAACAGATATTCGTCGGCCCTCTTTCCAAACCGACTTATTCGTCTGTAGTAGAGTGTGGTGAAGACAGAACCACAGGCGCCGAGCAGCACAATGGCGATGATGAGCGGCTCATCATCGGAAGTTAAGCCGCCGTTCGCAACGAATCCAACCAGGCCAACGGTAGCCAAGATGATGATGTTTGAGATGGTCGCTCGTTGATCCTCATAGTGGCGCGCATGCGTGCAACTTTCACAATACATCCCCATCAAAACATCTTTCTGTTCTTTTATGAGGCTGTTGCGGTCGTCGAGTGGACTCATCAGATTAGTTTCTATCGATTTCTTGTTGCGACTATTTTGGGGTTGAGGCGTATTCATTTGGTCACCTTCTTTCTGCCAGGCGAATGCGCGCCGGTGAAATCTTATGGGAGCAGAGCAAAGTCTGCCCCCATAAGCCTTATTGGCGCACCGCGAGATTCAAGCTCGGCACGCAAGTTAACAACTTGCGCAATGTGCTACGGCACGATCTTTGTCGCGGGATCGCTCCAAGGGCTTTGGCCGGCGGCGTTGACTGCCGCTACGCGGAACCAGACGCGCGATCCGGAAATCAGATCAGTCACTGTGAAGCTTGATTTGGTCGAGACGCCCAGATGCTTCCAGGAAGTTCCGGTTGGCGGATCGGGACTGGTTTCGATCACGTAGCTGGCAGCTTCGACGACCGGGTCCCAGGACAGGTCCATGGTCCCGTCGTGATCTCCTGCCGTAGCGCCGAGAGCTTGAGGCTGCGCCGGCATCGTGGATGCGCCCGGCGCAGCGCGCACGTCCATAGCCGCGCTCTGGATGATGGCTTCGGCGCCGGCAGAGACGGCTGTGACATAGCCGGCCGCTTGGGCGATCAATTTGTCCAAGACATCTTCCCTCGTGTTCTGAATCGTGGTCTTGGTTTTCGCGTCCTGTCGCGCGGCTTGCACGGCGGTGGCTGCCTGCTCCAACAAGTCAGCCGCATCGCTGATCGTGACTAGATTGGGCTGCGGGGTGGTGAAATTCGGATTGCCCGTCATCGCCGTCACAATCTGACGCGCGCGCGCAATCTTTTCCGGAATTGAGAGACGAGAAAAATTGAGTTTGATTTGTGCCATAGTGAAGTGACACTCCTTTCCTGAATTTGCGAGGTAGGCCAGTGAGAGCGAGAGACTTGAGTTTTTGAGAAATCGCTCGCGATTCGATCCAAACACGCTTTCAGAAAGCACTGAATACGAGAGGATAGCGGCAGAGAATACACCAAAGAAAAAACTTCGCAAGATGTTTTTCAAGCAGGGCAAACCTCCCCAGGGGCAATGCGATCGTGACCAAGGACAGCGCGGACTTGTGCCTTCTGCCCGCAAATTAAGCAAAGAAATAAGTTATCTGAAACGAGGCCCACTTACATTGATTCGATCGCAGTGAACATCGGCGCAATGTCAGCAAGCATTGCGCGAAAAGTTTTTTTCACGGACCCAGTTTTCGGTGTCACGAAGACTGTGTTGGCCGGCACAGACCTCGTGTTGGCTAACACCAAAGCTGTGCGGGTTAACACCGCCAGAATTTCGGTGAAATTGTTTTGGTGCGAGTCGACACGAGAGCAGAATTAGCTGTCACAGGAAGCGTGTTGGATAAGACAGGCGCGGTGCGGATCAACACCATCTCAATTTCGGTGAAAACTATTCTGGTGTGGGTCGGCGCGGGAGCAGAATCAGTCGTCACAGAGAGTGTGTTGGAGAGATCCGAAGCTGGATGGGGCAACACAGACAGAATTTCGGTGAAACCCATTTTGTGTTCGCCCGCACAACGAGAGTGCTAATCGTCACCAAATCTGTGACGGGTAGAACAGGAGCTGTGTGACGGGATACTGAGGCCGTAACGGTGAACATGAAAGCAGGTACGGGTGAAACCGCCCTGACTTAGCGGTCTTTGGTGCACATGCAAGTCGAGTTGCGAGCGAGTTGCAAGAGCTGTTGCAAGGAAACGGGCGAAGGTGATATTAAGGCGCGTGCAATTCGCTGTCGTCAACAATCCTAACGGCCGAATGGCAGAAAGGCCCCTATGAAAAAACTGATCTCGATGCTGGTACTCACA
>DATLVM010000008.1:0-7529 GCA_035577445.1 Pyrinomonadaceae bacterium | reverse complement strand
TGCGCCGCTATTTCCGCTTCCGACTCATCGCCGGGAATCTTCATCCCCTTGATTTCGCCGACTGGAAGAAACTCAACATCGACCGGGTGCTGCGTCAGCGTGTTGACAAAGCGAGTCGCCAGAATCCGAACTTCATCCACCTCTTTTTTCAAAAAGAGATCCCGCGCAAACGCAGCGATGGCTCGCGCTTCAGGAAAGCGCGGCGAGTCGCCATAGGGAAACTCGGCAATCAACTGACGGCGAGTAGCCGCGACAAACTGCGCAGCTTTGCGTCCAGCCGCTATGAACAGAGTCGAGTCCGGATCAAATTGTGCGGCCATGCGAAACAGATTGCTGTTGAGCGCGCCACACAGCCCTTTGTCCGCGGCGACCAGGATCACCGCGCGCTTGCGAACCTCGCGGACCTCAAGCAGCGGGTGTTTGAAGTCTCGCATTTGGGTCGTGGCTTCGCGTTGGAAACGATAGATCAACTGCACGAAAGGACGCCCAGCGAGCGCCGCGTCCTGGGCCTTGCGCATCTTCGAGGCCGCCACCATCTGCATCGCTTTGGTAATCTGCGAGGTGCTGCCCACCGATCGAATACGCCTGCGAATGTCACGTGTGCTGGCCATAGCTTTTATTTCCAGGTCCGTTTAAATGCGTCAACCGCATCCTTCAGGTCCGCTGTCAGAAAATCGCTTAGGGTTTTTTCGCGCGCAATGTTTTCCAGCAGCTCAGTTTTGCGTAATGTCAGAAACTCGATCAGCTTTTGCTGGAATTCTTTGACTCGGGCCACCGGCACATCATCCAGATATCCGTTTTGGATCGACCACAGCACTCCCACCTGCACTTCTACTGGAATCGGGCTGTACTGCGGTTGTTTGAAAATCTCGACGATGCGTTTGCCGCGATCGATCTGCGCCTGAGTCTTGGCGTCAAGTTCTGAACCGAATTGCGCAAAGGCGGCGAGCTCGCGAAACTGAGCGAGATCGCCTTTGAGTTGTCCGGCGACTTGCTTCATCGCCTTGAGTTGGGCCGCTGAACCAACTCGCGAAACAGACAGCCCTACCGAGATCGCCGGGCGCACGCCCTGATAAAACAAATCGGTTTCCAGATAAATTTGTCCGTCGGTGATCGAGATGACGTTCGTGGGAATGTATGCCGAAACATCACCTGCTTGGGTTTCGATTATCGGCAAAGCCGTCAGCGATCCGTTGCCGTACTTCTCACCCACCCGCGCGGCGCGTTCGAGCAAACGGCTGTGCAGATAGAAAACGTCGCCGGGATACGCTTCACGGCCGGAAGGCCGCTTCAACACCAGGCAGACCTGACGATAAGCGACGGCGTGCTTGGACAGGTCGTCAAAAATAATCAACGCGTCCATGCCGTTGCCCATAAACCACTCGCCCATCGCCGCGCCCGCAAATGGAGCGAGATACTGATTCGTCGCTGAGTCCGATGCTGGTGAAGCAACGATAATCGTGTAGGGCAGCGCTCCAGCGTCTTCCAATACAGTGATGATGCGAGCAATGCTGGATTGCTTTTGGCCAATCGCAACGTAGATGCTGTAAAGCGGGCGAAAGTCTCTATCGCCTGATGCTTCGCCCGCCTGATTAAGTCGTGCTTGATTGATGATCGTATCGATGCAGATCGTCGTCTTGCCGGTTGAACGATCGCCGATAATCAATTCCCGCTGGCCGCGGCCGATCGGAATCATCGCGTCGATCGCCATGATGCCGGTTTGCGTCGGCTGTCTCACCGGCTGACGCCGGATGATTCCGGGCGCGAGATTCTCGACTGGATAGGCCACGTCACTTTTGATCGGCCCTTTGCCGTCCAGCGGCTCGCCCAGCGTACTAACTACGCGGCCCAACAGGCCTTTACCGACCGGCACTTGCAAGAGCTTACCCGTCGCGCGAACTTCGTTGCCTTCTTCGAGCTGCGTATAGTCGCCCATGATCACCACGCCGACTTCCGTCTCGTCGAGATTCAAAGCCAGGCCGATGATGCCGTGACCAAGATCGATCATTTCGTTGAGCATTGCGTCGCTGAGACCTTCGATGCGAGCAACGCCGTCGCCGATCTCGCGGATGACCCCCACGTTTTGTTTTGCAGCGGAGGTCTTCGCTCCCAGAATCTGCGTCTCTATTTCCATCAATAGATCTGGCATTGGTCTTTACCTCAATTCATCTGCGTCAGAAGCCCGACCGTTAGGGAGGGCCTGATTTTCAGGCGAGCCCTTGCTTACGCGCGGGCTTCTCACACGCCTAGAAACTGTCTTCCAACGCCGCTAAGCCTGCCTTGATGCTGCCGTCAAAGACATCACTGCCGACGCTGATGCGCATGCCGCCGATTAACTCAGGCCTCTCAGCGAACGTCGTGTGAATTCCTGGGCCATACATTCGCGCCAAATTTGCGCGGACGTTCGCCTGTAAATCGGAAGACAACATGACGGCGCTTTCGACTTTGGCTGCGTGTTGCAACTTCTCGAGCCTCACGAATCGTTCGAATTCGCTGGCCAACGCCACATGGCCGCGACGTTTGGAACCGAGCACGCTTTGGACTACGCGCCGCACCCGATCCTCATCCAGTGATCCATTGATCCGGCACAGCTGGAAAAGACGCCGGGCCTCGCGCTTGGTTTGTTTGATCGTTTTCATCTTGATTAATTTAATTACGGTGCGGCCAGTGACTTCGCAGTCTCTTCAGCCAGCCGCTGCTGATCGTCAGTCGTCAAAATTTTCCCGGTAATCGCGGCGGTGGTTCGCACCACCAACTGGCCCACTTCCTTCTTGAGTTGGGCGAGCATGCGGGTATGGTCCTGGTCGGTCGCCTCGTGTGCCCTGGTCACGATTTGCTCGGCAGCAGCGGTTGCCTTTTGCGTCTCCTGCTGTCGCAAGCGCGCCGACGCCTCCCGTGCTTCTTCGATAAGTTGACTGGCCTGAACATTGGCCTGCGCGATCACTTCCGCGCGCAGCGCCTCGGTCTTAGCCAACTCAGCTTTTATTTTTTCGCTGTTGGCCAGACCCTGGGCAATGAGTTCACGCCGGTGCGCCAACATCTTGAGGATTGGCTTATAGGCAAATAAATAAAGGAGACCACAAACGATCGAAAAACTGATGACCTGCGAAATCAAATGCGGCCAATCCACCCCGAAAGTGCGCGCAATCTGCTCGATCTGTCCGCCACCTTGAGCGTCTGCAAATAAGAAAAAAGCATTCATGGTTACACCCTCCTGCAATTTGGCCCGTCAAGACGCGTCAGTTTGCGTCCGATGACGGCTACTTCACGAGGAACAAGGTGTAGAAGACGATCGCTTCCGCGAAAGCAATGGCCAGGATTGACTGGACCAGGACCTTCGTTGCCGCTTCGGGATTGCGACCGACAGCCTCTGAAGCTTTCATGCCGATGATCCCGACCGCGATGGCTGCGCCGATTGCCGCCAAACCTACGTGTATGTTTCCACTCATAACTAATCGTTCCTTTCTCAACTATCAATCAATTCATACGTGCTCGCGTTTGGGCGACTCTTCGTGCTGGCAAATCAGCAGAGTGAACACCGCCGTCAACAACATAAAAACCAGGGCCTGGACCACACCGACCAGCATCTCCAAGAAATAAAAAGGTATTGGTAATAACCAGCCGAAACCGGGAACCAACCTCGACATCGTTTCCAGCATGTTCTCGCCGGCGAACGTGTTGCCGTAAAGTCGAAAGCTCAACGAGACCGGGCGGAACAGAATCGAAATGACTTCTAAACATCCGACCGCGAAGAAGACCACGGCCAGCACGATCTTCATGAATCCGCTGCTCTCACCCTTGGGTGCGAATAGCTCCTTGATGAATCCGACGGGACCAACTTCGCGCAGGGCCCAGACGATCCAACACGCGAAAAAGATCAAGGCCATCGCCAGCGTCAGATTCACGTCGGCATTCGCGCCACGGAGCAAGGGCTGATCGACCTGGAAACCATGAGCGGTATGCTGTCCCCATCCGATCGTGCCCACTCCCGGCAGCAAACCCATCCAATTTGCGGAAAGTATGAAAATGAAGACCGTGGCGAAATACCAAAACGTTCGATCAACCAAATGCTTGCCTATGAGTCCTTCGAGAAAACCGTAGAGGCTTTCAATCAGCCACTCCAAGAAATTCTGTGCTGCACCGGGAACCTGATTCATGCGCCGTGTGGCGATACGAGCAAATGCGATCAGCCCAAGCGCCACGATCCAGCTCACGACCATCGAGTTGGTGATCCGAAGGCCGAATACGCGGCCGATCTCTACGGCCTTTTGCGACAAGCCGTGCTCTTCTGTTTCAGAAGTCGCGATCGGCTTCACTGGTTCGGTAGCTGTTGATGACGCGGCCGGAACTGTTTGGGGCTGCGCTGCTACTTTGAGTGGCGCGCAAGCAATGACGAGGAGCAGCAGAACGGCGGGCAGCAGAGTAAGTTTCTTGACTGAATCACGATCGCGCGACGAGACGACGCCTGTCGTTGCTCCGGGATAACGCTCCATTTCTCGTCGTTTCGCGAGCATGAACTATCACTTGTGAGCTTCATGATCCTTGCCCGGCTTCACAGTTGCCGCCGTAGAGATCATTCGCGTGCAAGTGATTCTATTTTGGCGCGCGAACCCACAGTAACTGTCAAAACTGACAGGTTAAATGCAGAGAATTGCAGTGTAAGGATTACGGTAGCCCTCCGAATGGACCTCTCATCATTCGAATTTTGGAACTGTCAGTATTGACAGTGCCCATCCCCTTCGCTCCCTTTTATATTTTGTTTCGTCGAATTGATTCGCAACGGGAGAAGAGATGGGCAGGATTGGCGGTATGGCCGCGGACTCTTTGGTTCTGCTGCTCCTCGTTCTGAGCGGCCATCAGCGGACTTCATGCGCCCTGGCCCAGTCAATCATCGACCCCTCAGATCAGAATAAGATAGGCGTTGCGCCTAACACCGCGGCGCGGTTTGTGGTTGCCGGCAATTCCACACTGCATTATGTAGATAGCGGTAAGGGGCGGCCAGTTGTGATGATCCACGGCAACGCCGGCGACCTCAAGGACTTCGATTTTGGGGCAATGGCTCTGCTGGTGGGCAACTACCGCGTGTTGGCTTTTGATCTTCCCGGTCACGGGTTAAGTAAGATGCCCCGTGATGCGAAAGGCACGATCCAGGAACAGGCAGTGACCCTACATCAGGCCCTCACCGCTCTTCGTGTTAGTGACCCAATTCTCGTGGGCCATTCGTGGGGCGGCGCTATCGCCCTGGCCTATGCAGTGCTTTACCCGCACGAGACCTCGGCGCTGGTGCTATTGGCCCCGGCTGCCTACCCGGATCATCGCCATGATGCGCCGTTTCGGTTTCTGCTGCGAGTGCCGTTACTCAATGATGTTTGCCTGGCGCTGTTCAAACCAATAGTGGGCCGCAAGCTGCTCAAGAGTGGGCTCAAAGAAGCTTTTTCGCCCGACCCGGTGCCGGATGAATACTTGAATGCTGTGGCCGCCGTTTGGTTGGATCGAGAACATCTAAAGGCCTTTATCAAACACGACGCGATGGCGAACTCTAGCCTGCGGAAACTGAGCCCGGGATACGCAAAGATAAAGGTGCGGGTGATCATTGTCACCGGTGATTCCGATCTGGCGGTCCCCGCTCGGCAAAATGCTTTTGATTTGCACCGCGCCATCGCCGGCTCCAGGTTGATAATCATTCCCCATGCCGGGCACCAGATTCTGGCAATGCATCCCGAAGTCGTACGGCAGGCAGTAGACATGGCGGCACTCGACACGCGCGCAGCTCTGTTCCAGCGACCTTGGGAATGATTTTCGTTTGACCTCAGCCGGCAGCTTGAACTGACGGCTTTACCGATTGCGCCGGCATTTTCAAACAATCATCAGGCTGCTTCTCGCCGTTCGAATTCACCGACCACCTGGGCCACCGTTCTGAATCGATCAATGCCGCCGAACTTTTCGTCGAGTCCCTCGGCGCGCAGACGATCTCGCACTGAAGAGCGTGCCTCGACAATTTGCATCTCGACGCCCAGCACGTTCAATTCATCGGCCAGCCCGCCCAACGTTGCCGCGCTTTGCAAATCGACGTGGGGAGAAGCCGAGAGATCGCAGACCACCAGCCTCGGCCGGATCGCCGCGCGACGCACACGTTTGAGTACGGCGTCGCGAACGTATTCCACATTGAAATAAAGCAGGCTTGATTCGAAGCGGAGGATCATCATGCCCGGCACCCGTTCGTTTTCCGGATTTCGCTCCACATCTGAGAATCGATGCGTTCCGGGAATCCGGCCGAGCGAAGCGACGTGCGGTTGAGAGCCGCGCCGCAGTAATTGCACCATCGCGATCACCGCGCCAATCATCACGCCGCGCAGCAGGCCCGACCCCAAAACGCCAAGCAGTGCCGCTATCGCCACGATGAACTCTGAGCGATCGGCGCGCCAAAGGTGACGCAGCTCGGACACCTTGAACAGTCCCGCGACCGCGAACAAAACAATCGCGGCCAGGACCGGCTGTGGCAGATTGCGCAACGCACTCGAGAAGAAAAGAATCACGATTAGCATGACCGCAGCGGCGACCAAACCGGACAGCGGAGTGCGCGCGCCACCACCTTCGTTCACCAGCGATTGCGACATGCCGCCGCTCACAGGAAAGCCCTGGCCGAGTCCGGCAAAAAGATTGCCCGCGGCCAGTCCGAGAAATTCCTGATTGCTGTCAAACCGTCCGCCGTGTTTCGCGGTGAACATCCGTCCGATAGCTGCTGTCTCGACCGCGCCTAACATGAAGCAGGCGATCGCCAGGGGCAACAGATCATTAAGATCGGACCAATACACCGCCGGCAAGCCGAGGTGAGGCATTCCCTGCGGCACATCTCCCAGGATCTTGACGCCTCGCGCTTCGATATTAAGCTGCGTGGCGACGACGATGCCGTAGACAACCACAAATAATCCGACTGGCTTATTCGTAAGAAAGATTTTTCCCAGCACGAGAATCGCCAGTGCGCTGAGGCCGAGAATTAACGCCGTGGGATTGGTCTCGCCAAGGTGCGCGATGAAATGACCGCTGCGCTGCCAGAAACTTCCTTCGCCACCTTTGAACCCAAACAACTTCGGCAGTTGCGTACTCGCGAGATAGAACGCGACGCCTGCCTTGAATCCGATTAGCACTGTTTCTGAAATAAAGTTGACGATCGCGCCCGCTCTCACCACCCACGCCAGTAGCGCAATCAAGGCGACGAGCAAAGCGGTGCACGCTGCCAGTGCCCCGAAGCGCGCCGGGTCGCCGGCAGCTAGTCCCGCGAGCGACGATCCAACCAGTAACGAGATCGCCGACGTAGCGGTGATCGTGGTGTGACGCGAACTACAGAAGAGCCAGAAGACCAAGCCCGAAAACAAACATGCGTAGAGTCCGGCCTGCGGCGGCAGCCCAGCTAGAAAGGCATCACCGATGCTGGCGGGCAGTAAGTAAGCAGAGAGAGTTAGGCCGGCGACGAAGTCTGCGCGCAACCAGATGCGCTGGTATGAACGCAAGAGAGCAACGCCGGGAAC
>DATLVM010000007.1:0-4990 GCA_035577445.1 Pyrinomonadaceae bacterium | reverse complement strand
AGCGCGGCCCCTTCGCTGAAAGGAAGCACGCTGGTGCAATTGATGAGCGGATAAGTCTGGCGGCCCTGGGCAGCAAAACGACGCGGAAGGCTAAAGCAGAAATTAACCAAATCCGCATCCGACGAGGTCGCGCCTTCGAACAGATCGATCATGCCGTTGACGATTTCGTAATCGCTCGGCAGCGCGAGCTCGCGAAGTTCGGCCAGACTCAGCGGCGCATCAGAAAGCGAAGGATCGACACGACGATACGCGATGTATTGTCTGAGAAAGCTTTGAAAGAATCCGCGCGCGATCTCGCTTGCAGTCGCCCCGTTGCGCCTGAACGCAAAGTAGATCGGCACCGGGTCACCGCGTCGCGCGAACAACTGATCGTAACTCTGCCGCAGTAACTCTGACGCTCCGGCGCCTGGTGCGGCCATCAGGATCAATCCGCGCGCATCGCTCATGTGCGACGCCTGGCGCACAATTTGGCGCAGCTCAACATCGCGACCGAAGAATTGGTCGCGATTGGTGCGGGCAAGAATGCGAACTTGAGCCATTAATGTTGTCTGGTACCTACGCCTCTGGCGCGCTGCACTATTAGTCGGTGCGCACGCCTCTGGCGTGCTGCCTGCCGGAGGCATGCGTACCCACTGCATCAGTCCTGCGTCAAAGTCGGCGGCGCAGCTTGATAGGCATACGCGCGGTTCTTGCCATGGTTTTTGGCATGGTACAGCGCACGATCGGCGGCGCGCACAATCGCTTCAGCTGATTCAAGCGAAGGCGAAAACGTCGATAGCCCGATGCTGACAGTAACGCGGCCCAGCGGCTGCGACTTTCCATTCGCAAAGTTCGTTGTCATGATCTTTCGGCGAATGCGATCCGCGATGACGCCGGCCTCTTCCAAACTCGTCTGCGGCAGCAGGATCGAAAACTCTTCACCGCCGTAACGTGACGCCACATCGACTTTGCGGAGCGCGGCGCGGAGACATTGCGCGGTAATCTCCAGCGCGCGATCGCCGGCCTGATGGCCATTGTGATCGTTATAGACCTTGAAATCGTCAACGTCGATCATCATGAAGCTCAAAGGATAATTGTATCGCTTGGAACGGCCGATTTCTTCGGTCAGACGCGCTTCGAGATAACGGCGATTGTGCAACCCGGTCAGCGGATCGGTGATCGACATCAATTGAAACTGGTTCGCGCGCTGCTGCCATGATGCGCGCTCCAGCGCTAGAGCAATTTGCGGCGCCACCAGATCGATGAGGTTCAAGTCGTGCAGGTCGTATGCGCCTCCGCCAATCTTGTCCGCCAGGTTAAGCACGCCGAATCGTCGCTCGCCGATCGCGATCGGATAACTGATGAAAGATTTTGTCTTGTACAGGCGTTCCGGCGCAGTCGTGTGGCCGATTTCATCGATGCTCGCGACGAGCGGCCGGTTCTCGCGCAGCACCGCGCCGGCGATTCCCTGCCCTACTGCGATCGGCGCCACCTGTGACACGGCCGTCGGAATTCCCCGGGCGGCCGTCATCATGAGTTGATTCGATGATTCATCCAGCAATAGCAGCGAGCCTCGTTCAGCGTGCAGCAAATCAGCGGAATGCGCGACGATCGATTCGTAAGTCTGAGCCGGATCGCTGGCATCAATCTGTTCCGCGAACTTTCGGATCGCGTATGTCAGAAACGATTCCTCACTGCCTTCGGTGAACGTTAATTGAGCCCCGTCTTCGACGATGAGAGCCGGTTCGACGCTGGCAATGGCGAGGTTCTCGATTGGCGGCTCAGCGACTTCTTGCTTGGGCTCGCTCTTGAACCCGCTCACCGCCTGCGTCAGCCGCAGCGCTGTGTGATCCAAGTTAGCCTCGTCCGCAAAGATGACGTTTTGGAAAACCTCTTCAGAAAATAGATCCTGCAAGTCGCCCGATCGGAATCGTTCGACCGCTCCACGATAATCTGCGCTATGAACAAACGCGCGGCCACCGATCGCGACGAGCGCGCGTTCATCCAACTCCAACGGCATCGCAAAGCATTGCAAACCGGCGTGACAGCGATAATGCGTGATCGCCTTCGCCGCCTGCGCACGTGTGTGCGCTTCTCCGCAGAAAGGGTCGCAGAGCTTTGCGTGATCCGGCGAAGACTGTAGCGCGTGACAAATCGAATTGTTATTCGCGACGACAAGCGCGGGCGGCTGATGACCTTCGACGAGCAATAGTGAGACTCCCGACTGCTCGGCCAGTCGCGTCTGGACCTCGGCCCAACCCGCCGGTGCCCGCTCAGGAAGCTGCTGCGGAATCAGGTCGCGTTCCGTCTTAAGCGTCGATTTTGATGCCGATTTCTCTGACCGCTTCATTGATTCTCTAACGTGCAGGCCGAGTATAGGGGCGTCGATGTCGTTCCCCAACTCCGAAAGGTCCTGGCACACTGCGACTGAAGGCCGTGCAAATCACCCGGACAAATTCAATTCACATTGTCGATAAATGTCTAATAAGCCAAGGTTTTCACGCGATTTTGCGTCAGAGCGTTCGCAGGCCGGGAGCATGCCCCGGCGCAACGCGCTCGATATCCGGCTGTTCCGGGCTGATCCGAATGCACGCGGCGAAGTGATGTGGCTTAATTTGGACAAGTTCCGGCTCGATCTTTCGGCATTCGTCAATCGCGTAGGGGCAGCGCGTGTGGAAGCGACAGCCGCGGGGAGGATTAATCGGCGAAGGCACGTCGCCTTCCAGCACGACGCGCCGGCGCGTCGCTTCGACCGCGGGATCGGGAACCGGCACGGCTGAGATGAGTGCTTTTGTGTAAGGCATGAGCGGTTCTGCATAAAGCGATTTCGCCGGCGCCAGCTCGACAATTTTGCCGAGGTACATGACCGCAATGCGATCGGCGACGTGACGCACTGCGCGCAAGTCGTGAGAAATGAACAGGTACGTGAGCTTCTTCTGTTCCTTCAGTCGACGAAGCAGGTTCATGATCTGGGCCTGGATCGAAACATCGAGCGCCGAGATAGGTTCATCAGCCAGGATGAACTCAGGATCGACGGCGAGCGCTCGCGCTATTCCGATGCGTTGACGCTGGCCACCTGAGAACTCGTGCGGATATCGCTTCAGGAACTGCGGACTCAATCCGACCATCTTCATCAGTTGCTGCACCCGCTGTTTCTTAGCATCACCCTTGGCAATTCCAAAGGTGTCGATCGGCTCACCGATAATCTGACTCACCGTCATGCGTGGATTCAGCGACGCATACGGATCCTGAAACACGATTTGCAGATGCCGCCGATGCGCGCGCAACTCTCTGTTCGAGAGGTGCGCTAAATCCTGATCGCGAAAAAGAATTTGTCCCGAGGTTGGCTCAGTCAGTCGTAGAATCGCGCGGCCCAACGTTGTCTTGCCGCATCCTGATTCGCCCACCAGCCCGAGCGTCTCGCCCGAATTGATGTCGAGGTTAACGCCATCAACGGCGTGGACGATCTGGCGCGAACGTCGGAGCAAACTACGGCCCGTGACCGGAAAATGTACTTTCAAGTCACGAATCGAAATCAGCGGTTGCTCGGCGGGCGTCATGATGTAGCGCTTGATTCAGCGTAGACCTCATTCGCAAAATGGCAGAGCGAGCGATGACTCGGCGTTAGCTCTACGAACGGGGGGAACTCGCGAGTGCAAATTTCCTCTGCTCGTTCACACCGCGGCGCAAACGGACAACCCGACGGCAGACGCGCGAGATCGGGTGGCTGGCCGGGAATCTGGTAGCGCGTGTCCGCGTCATCCGTTGGATCAGGAACTGAACGCAGCAGTCCACGCGTGTAAGGATTGCTCGGCCGCGCGAAGAGTTCCTTCGTGGGCGCCTGCTCAAAAATCTTTCCTGCGTACATTACGATCAAGTGATCGGTCATTCCCGCAACCACGCCGAGATCGTGCGTAATGAGAATGACACTCGTGCCGGTCTGGGCTTTTAGCTCCTTGATCAGCTCAAGTATCTGCGCCTGAATTGTCACATCGAGCGCGGTCGTCGGCTCATCTGCAATTAACAATTCGGGCTTACACGACAAAGCCATCGCGATCATTACTCGCTGGCGCATGCCGCCGGAAAACTCGTGCGGGTAACTGTCCATGCGATCGGGCGCATCGGGAATGCCGACGTGCTCCAGCATCTCGATCGCGTGCGCGCGCGCTTCCGCCTTCGAATGACCGAGGTGCAGTCGCGTCACCTCCATCAATTGCTTTGAGACGCGCATGAATGGATTGAGCGACGTCATCGGATCCTGAAAGATCATCGCGATGCGCTTGCCGCGCAAGTCGCGCAACTCTGCCGTTGAGAGCTTCAGGATGTCCGCACCGTTGAAGTTAATCGAACCCGAAACGATCTTGCCGGGCGGCGTCGGGACCAGCCTCATCAACGCGAGATTTGCGACTGTCTTTCCTGATCCTGATTCGCCAACGATGCCGAGTGTCTCGCCACGCTTCACTTCAAAGTTGATACCGTCAACAGCCTTCACCGTGCCGTCTTCGCTTTCGAAGTGGACGCGGAGGTCTTGGACCGTTAGAAGATTTCCGTTGGCACTCGTCTCATTCATGCAGGGCTCGCGATCCTTAACGCAAAGGAAATAAATAGTGGAGGACTCCCATCACCAAGCCAACCGAAAGCCCCATCACGAGTGGAATAGCCCAGCGCGGAACCCCGAAACGTGGTGTAAGTCTGCGTATCCAAATCACGCCGGCGAAAGCCCAGCCCACGAAAGCCGCGATCGCCACCGCATAGTAAGAGGGCATCCATCGCGCCAGAAATGATCCACCGAATTGGGAAACAAGCACTGCCATGATCACAGGCCAATATTGCCACCATACGAGTTTCGGCTGCTCTCCGTCGCGGACCATATCACTCCTTTCTCATCTGCGGATCCAGAGCATCGCGCAAGCCATCGCCGACAAAATTTAGAGAGAAGAGCATCAGCGCCATCGTCAGTCCCGGAAAGATCAACTGCCACGGATAGACGGCGAGGTTCTGCGCGCCTTCA
>DATLVM010000006.1:0-22168 GCA_035577445.1 Pyrinomonadaceae bacterium | reverse complement strand
AGAATTGTATTTCTCCATGCTGATATCGGCATGGAGAAATACAATTCTCAACTGCGCGACTCCGATCAGTACTACGGCACGATTAAATACATTCCCGTCGCCGGCCGCAGCGCGTTTGTCCGCCTCGAGTGGACCAAACCTTCGCACGAAATTCTGGCGATCGCGAATGGCGCTTACATACTCTATCGGCCGCGTTTGAACCAGGCAATCGTTGGCACTACGAATTCGATCAAGAGCGGAAAAGACAACGATGTGCTGGCCCTCTTGAATATGTCAGCGTCGCAGCTGCGCGCGCGCTTTGGTGATTTTCAGGACACGCGCGAAGAGACGCTCTGGGGCGGAGTGAAAGCTACGCACCTGAAAGCTGTGCCGAAGACTGTAGCCAGCTACAAGTACATCGAAGTCTGGGTGGACGACAGCGGCATGCCGGTGCAGACAAAGATGGTTGAGAAAAATGATGACTCGACCACCGTGCGTCTCAGCAACATCGCCAAGAACCAGAACATCGACAAGAGCGTCTTTGAGCTGAAGCTGGACTCCAGCGTGAAGAAGATCAAAGGGTAACGCGCCGATCGCGCGCCTTTAGATAACGAAGGGCTTCGGGCAACTGAAGCCCTTCAGCTTTTTTGTCAGAAGCCCGCCCGTTAGCGAGGGCCACTATCAGTTCAGGGCGCCTAATATGCGAGCTGCCCTCCCTAACGGTCGGGCTTCTGACACGGCGAACTTGCGCCGCATGCAACCTCGGAATATTCTTTTGAAACTTTCATGGCAATCCGAACGACGACATTCCTGAGGCTGAAGCTCCGCGAAGCGGCGTTCATCTCAAAAGCGCTGCTGTCGACGAATCACGTCGTGCTGGCGCACATCATTCCGATGCGGCGCTGCAATCTCGCCTGTGGTTATTGCAATGAATACGATCAAGTTTCAAAGCCGGTGCCGGTCGAGGAGATGAAGAAACGGCTCGACAAACTGGCCGAGCTGGGCACTTCCGTGGTGACGATATCCGGCGGCGAGCCGATGATGCATCCGGAACTCGATCAGCTCATTCGGCACATTCGCTCGCATGGAATGATCGCCGGGTTGATCTCGAACGGCTACTACTTCACGCCGGATCGTATCAAGCGTCTGAATGAAGCCGGCCTCGAGTATCTGCAAATCAGTATCGACAACGTTGATCCTGATGAAGTCTCGCGCAAGAGCCTGCGCGTGCTCGATAAGAAGTTGCGCTACCTGGCAGAGCACGCTGACTTTCACATCAACATCAATTCAGTGATTGGCGGCGGCATCAAGAATCCTGAAGACGCGCTCACCGTCGCGCAGCGCGCGGTTGAACTTGGCTTCTCAACAACAGTGGGCGTGATTCACGACGAAGATGGAACGCTGAAGCCTCTGACGGAAAAAGAGAAACAGATCTTTCATGCCGTGAAGAAGCTCGGCAACAAGGACCACGCGCGGCTCAATTGGTTTCAGGACAGCATCGCCGAAGGCAAACCTTACGAGTGGCGCTGTCGCTCCGGCTCGCGCTATCTCTACATTTGCGAAGAAGGCAAGGTGCACTGGTGTTCGCAGCAGCGTGGCTTCCCGGGAATTCCGCTTGAAGATTACACGATGGAAGATTTCAAGCGCGAGTACAAAACCGAAAAGTGGTGTGCCCCGACTTGCACGATCCAGTGCGTGCATCAGGTCGGCATCCTCGACAACTGGCGCGATCCGCAAATGTCGGAAGCCCAGGTGCGACAGGAACAGACGAAGAAAAAAGAGAAAGAGCGCGTTGGTGAGATCCTTCAGGCGAAGTAGTCACATCGTCTCGTGAATATCTCCTTCGACGGTGTAGAGCGTCACCGAACTCGACAATCCCAGGCCTGACAATCTTCCCGCCATAACTACAATCGTTTCGCCCAGCTCGACCACCCCGGCTTGAAGCAGTGTCTGCTCGCCAACTTTCAGCAACTCTTCGGTGCTGCGCGATGGCTGAGTCATCACCGAGTCGACACCCCAGATCAAAGCCAACTCGTTGATGACTTCGCGTGATGAAGTAAGCGCGACGATCCGTTGATCGGGACGCAACGATGACAGCCGGCGCGCCATTAATCCTGATTCCGTAAACACCGCGATGATCCGCGTGTTCATTTCGTCGGCGGCGAATGCGGCAGCTTCACACAAAGCGCGGCTAACTCGACCACTCTGGCGGCCTACAAGTTTGCTGATGATTGAACGACGCTCGTGGCGGGTTTCAGCAGTTTCAATAATCCGCTCCATAGTCGAAACCGCGGCAACCGGGTACTTGCCGGTGGCCGTTTCTCCGGAGAGCATCAGGCAATCTGTGCCATCCCAAACAGCGTTGGCTACGTCGGTGGCCTCGGCCCGGGTTGGCCGCGGATTCTGCACCATCGATTGCAGCATCTGCGTCGCAGTCATGACGACCTTGCCCGCTTCGTTAGCCCGCTCGATGATCTGCTTCTGATAGACCGGAACGAGTTCCACACTTGTCTCTACGCCAAGGTCGCCGCGCGCCACCATCACCCCGTCAGCGGCGGCAATGATCTCGTCGAGATGATCGATCGCTTCTGCTTTTTCAATTTTTGCGACCAATGGCGCCTTGCTGCCGGCTTGTTTAATCAGCTCTTTCGCGAGCCGACAGTCTTCGGCGCTACGCACGAACGACAGCGCAAAGTAATCCACGCCTTGCTGCGCCGCCCACTTCAGATCGTCCCGATCCTTTTCGGTAAGTGAAGGAATCGGCAGCTTAATGCCCGGCAGATTGATCCCCTTGCGCTCTCCGAGCGACGCGCCGTTAATTACTCGGGTCACGACCTCGGTTGCCGTCGTACTTTCGACGCGCAACTCAATCGCTCCGTCGTCCAGCAGAATGCGATCGCCAGCGCGTACGTCCTGCGGCATGCCCGAATAATTGGTGGCGACGCGCGTTGCATCGCCTTCAATGTCTTCAGTGGTGATAGCGAAAACTTGCCCAGCTTTTAATTCTACTGGCTGTTGGCTCTTGAGAGCGCGCGTGCGGATCTTTGGTCCGGACAAATCAACGAGCACGGCGAGCGCCCGATTCAACTTCTCGACCGCGGCGCGCGCGCGTTGGATGTCGGCCGCCTTCTCTTCCTGAGTTCCGTGGGACATGTTGATGCGAATGCCGTCGAGACCGGCAGCCAGCATCGCATCAAACACCGCAGGGTCGCGGGAGGCAGGTCCAATGGTTGCGAGTATCTTTGCTCTTCTCACAAATCTGTAGAGGCAGGCCTTGTCCCTGCCCGTTCCATATCAATTGGCGGGCAGGGACAAGCCCTGCCCCGACAATCTCAAATCAAAAACGGAATTACTGCCGGAACTCTCTGCGCATACTCGTCAAACTCTGCGCCGAATGCTTCGCGTAATAACTTCTCTTCGCTGCGAACGCGAATGAATGTTCCGATTGCAAAAACTACAATTGCAATTGATAACCCGAGCCAATGGCTGACCGCTAAACCCGTAGCCAGCAACATGCCGAACATCCCCGTGTAGATCGGATTACGCACGACATTATACGGCCCCTCTGTTACCAACTTATGTCCTTCCAGCACGCGAGCAGCCAGGCTCCATTGCTTCCCTAAGGTTCTGACCGCAGCGCCACAAAACCAAACTGAAGCGACGGCCAGTACCATCGCCAACACCGAAAGGGCGATCTCGAGTGACCTGTTTGGCGGGAACATCGGCGTGAACCACGGGCGACGAATAGTCCAGACAACCGCATAGGAAGTGCCTTGCAAAACGATGCCGAGAATCGATATCGAATCGCGCTTCTTGTCAGGCGAGGACGGCGCTTTTTTCTGAGTCGCAAAGACAATCACAAACGCGACCCACGAAAGAACCATCACGACAAACGCAGCGGTGGACCAGCGATTCATACGAGCGGTTCACCAGCCGGAAGCATTCTGTCGAAAGCGTCTTCTATTTTTCTTCGGCGCCGGCCCATCATCGTCCCGTGCAATGTCAGGATTATTGGACAGAGCATGTAAGTGAATCCAGCGAAGGCTGAAAGCCTCCCGCCACCAACCGCGGCAACCAGGATCGACAGAGTACCAATTCCCACATTCAGCGCGCTTTCCTGAATATCCACCCGCGTATCGAACACTTCGAGTTGATTCAGATCGAGCGCATCGCGTTGTCGATAAGCGTGCCAATAAAGCAAACAGAAAACTCCGAAAACCGCGACGTAACCCGCGCCAAAGATCAGCATGAGTTTGGCCATCTGATCCGTGCTGGTGATCATGTGTTCGACAGTTCCGTTTGGAAGGACGAAATCTCCACCGCCGCCCGTAAACATGTTGACCACCAAAGTGAAAACGAACTTGAGCGGATAGATATAGAAAAGGACTACGAACAGTAAGACGCCGTTTAGAATAAGCGTGGCGTTGTCTTGCAGCCCGTAGCGCCGGAAAAACTTGTATTGGTTGTACCAAACGATGAACAGCAGCGTGAAGCTAATGGCAAACGCGCCAAAGCCGCGCATCGTTTGCATCAGCTCGCCGTAGGTCTTGGGAACTTCCAGCGAAACCACCAGCAGCGTGATGGCGAATCCAAACACCGCGTCGCTCAGACCTTCAGTCCGAGAAACTTCATGACTGCGCCAGCGAAACTTTTTGTTGTCGCCGATTTTCTTGTCTATAAGTTTTTCGCGAATCATGGTTTGGGTTGGTTCGCAGGTTGACCCGCAACGGTGTTCGCCGTCAGCGCTTGCTGGACCACGCGCTCGATTTGCGCGGCGCCCGACGATTCGAAGCCAATAAAGCGTTTGATCAACTTGCCATTGCGATCGTATACGAACGACTGCGGTATGTTCTGATTATCACTCAACAATTGATCGACCAGATCATCATCCGGATAGGCCAGCGGATACTGAATCCCGAACTCTTTCGCAAAGCCGGGAACCTGGGCGCGATCGTCGTCGCCGCCAACATTCAAGCCGATGACTTGCAGCCCTTTGTCCCCGTACTGCTTCTGAAGATTTACCAGGTGCGGCGTTTCCGCGCGGCAAGGCTCGCACCAAGTCGCATAAAAGTCCAGCAC
Source organism: Pyrinomonadaceae bacterium (assembly GCA_035577445.1). Classification (GTDB taxonomy): domain Bacteria; phylum Acidobacteriota; class Blastocatellia; order Pyrinomonadales; family Pyrinomonadaceae; genus UBA11740. The sequence goes on along the minus strand of DATLVM010000006.1, from coordinate 17,110 downwards.
CACCACCTTGCCCTTATAGTCCGCGAGTTTCGCGCGCTGGTTGTTGTCCTGAACCCAACCGCCTGACCCGGACGGCTGCGGCGGACGTCGCGTGCACGCCGTAAGGAGTGACGCAACCAACACAGTCGCAACGGCGAGCGTAAAAGCCCGCGGCAATTTCAGAGTTCGCAACATCATGAGTTCCTATTCATCGTCATCCTCGACTGAGGTTTCGGATCGCTTGCCGTTCTGTTCAGTCTCGCCAACGTTCACGGAAATGGCGGGCACACAATATTCTTCGCTAGTCCACTTATCAAAATCGATTAGCTTGCACCGCTCTGAGCAAAACGGTCGCCATGGATTGTCCTCATAAGTCACTGCCTTTCCGCAAGTGGGACAGTTTCGCATGGTTCAAACTTATGAAGGACGAATCCAAAAGTAAAGTCGCGCGCCGAGGTATGAAAGTATTGACTTGGCTGGCGCGGTTGTCCTATTGTCGTCGGCATTAAGCGGACTGCGCTCGGGGCGAGCGCGCGTCACAAACCTTCCGTCGCGTGATTCCAACGCGGCAACGGATCGAAGGAGGATTCGGGATGTATCGCGTTTCTCTTCAGTTCTTTCCGGCTCGACAAACTACTTTTAGGTTGCTGTGGCTGGGTGCAATTTCTTTAGTGGCAATGGGCGCAGTGTCGGCTCAACCGCAACGGGCGAAAGCTCAGGCTGAGGACAAGCCGCTGTTCACGGAATTCCACGGCGTTAACATCGGGATGCCTGTAGACGAAGTTCGGAAGAAGCTGGGGGGACCGCATGACAAAGCCGATGACCTGGACATCTACGAGCTCAGTGGGAATCAGGCGGTGCAGGTTTACTACGACAAGGCCAAGACTGTGTCAGCGATCTCGATCGATTTCATGACCGGCGCGACTGATATTCCTACGGCGAAGAGCGTGGTGGGCGGTGACCCAGACGCCCGGCCCGATGGTTCGTCGTACAAGATGGTGCGTTACCCGAAGGCGGGCTACTGGGTTTCATACAGCAAGACCGCGGGCGACTCGCCAACTATTACGATCACCATGCAGAAGATCGAACACTAACTAAAAAGCTCCCGGCGAGCGTTACATCTCTGCTTTCTTCATAGCCCGCGGGCGAATGGTTAAGCCGGCTCGATTCGGCGGGGCCCTTGTCATCAACTAAGAACTCGCGCCCCTGCTGGACATCTGTCCGCGCGTCATGCTCAACTGATAATTTCCGTTCAGGAGGATTTTTTCATCAAGCATGCTGCGCGCTGGATTCGTAGGCCTACCCAACACCGGTAAGACAACTCTCTTTAATGCGGTTACCTCACAAACGACTGCGGTGACGGCTAATTACGCGTTTTCGACGAGCAAACCGAACGTCGGCGTCGTCGCCGTTCCAGACGAGCGATTGCCGCCGCTCGCAAAAATTGTGAAGACTGAAGTGATCGTTCCGGCGAGCGTCGAATTTGTAGATATCGCTGGTTTGGTGCGCGGCTCGTCGCAGGGCGAAGGCATGGGCAATCAGTTCCTGCACGCGATTCGCGAAACCGACACGATCGTACAGGTCGTGCGCTGCTTTGATAACGAATTAGTCATGCACGTCGACGGCTCGATTGATCCGAGAAGAGATATCGAAACGATTCAAATCGAATTGGCGCTGGCCGATCTGGCAACTGTCGAACGCCGTCGTGAGCGCGTGCAGAAAACCGCCAAGGGCGGAGATAAAGCAGCGCGTGCGGAATTAGCCGTGCTCGACAAGTTGCAGCCGGTGCTGGAGGAGTTCAAACCTGCGCGTAGTGTTGCGCTAACTGAAGAGGAAACAACGATCGCCCGTAATTACTTTCTCTTGACGATGAAGCCCACGATCTACGCGGCCAACGTCAACGAGGGCTCGTTAGCTGCGCCGGATGCCGACGCTCATGTCAAAGTCGTCCGTGAAATTGCTGCTGCAGAAGAGTCCGACGCGGTGGTTGTCTGTGCCCAACTCGAAGCTGATCTGGTCGAGCTATCGGTGGAAGAGCGCCGCGAATATCTCGCCTCTTTGGGCGTGAACAGTAGCGGCGTCGATCAACTAATCAAGAGCGCTTACCGCGTGCTCGGCTTGACGTCATTTTTGACGGCGGGCGAAAAAGAAGTTCGCGCCTGGACCATCCGACAAGGCTCGCGCGCGCAGGATGCTGCCGGCGCCATCCATTCGGACATTGCGCGCGGCTTCATTCGCGCAGAAATTGTAAGTTATGACGATTTGGTGCGCGTGGGATCTTATGCAGCCGCGCGCGACCAGGGATTGTTGAGATTGGAAGGCAAGGACTACATCATGCAGGAGGGTGATGTAGTGAACTTTAGGTTTAATGTGTGAGAGAATGAGCTGAATGAAGGTGCGCGACGTCCTCAAGTTGCTGCGAGCCGATGGTTGGTATTTGGTCGTAACTGAAGGCAGCCACCGTCAATTCAAGCATCAAGCAAAACCGGGCCGTGTGACTGTTCCTGGAAAGCCTAACGACGATTTACCGCACGGAACACTGAATAGCATTCTCAAGCAAGCTGGTCTAAAGCGTTAAGGAGATAAGATGCGGTACGCGATTGTGATTGAGAAAGCCGAAAACAACTACGCGGCGTATGTGCCGGATTTGCCGGGGTGTGTCGCTACGGGCAGAACGGTCGAAGAAACGGAGAATGAAATCCGCGAGGCCATCGACTTACATTTGCGTGGGATGCGTGAGGACGGTCTACCTATCCCTGAACCAAGCAGCACAGTCGACTATGTGAATATCGCTGCGTAGCATCTACCTCAGCACCGCTCTGATTCCGACGATGATCAAATAAATGATTGCGACCACGATCGCTATCTTGATGAGCATGATCGCCAGTCCAACCAGCATGCCAATGAGGCCCAGCGCCACGCCGGCCGCAGCCAAGACCAGCGGCACGCCGACCGCTAATACAAAAATCACCAGCAACACGATTCCAACGATTCGTAGGATGTCTCCAGTTTCTTTCATCTTCTTGTCGAGGGTTTTCCTTCGCTAACCTTTCGTCCGCGTGAATATACGACGGCTGACCGTTGCTCGTTCCCATCAATTTCACGCTCATTAAAAAAGAAGGGTCGCCCGCAGACGACCCGAGAAATGCCTCAATTGGCGAAACTTTAGCGGATGATTTGAATGACGCCGACGCGATGACCCGCAGGCTTAATGATAGTTGCGGTGGTCGCGCCCACATCTTCTGTCGTCAACAGCAGTCCAAAATCGTCGAACGCTGTCTCAGATTTGATCTCAGCCTCGTTCCGGCCTTTGACGTTCACGATCTGGCCGAGTTGTTGGAACTGATTGTCCGGTGAAACTGCCCATAAAATGTAAGCCGTTCCTTTCGGTGCTTCCTTCAATTCATGAAACCGCATACGTACTTCAGTCAGCTTGCCGTTTTTATGTGGCTCAATGAAGACATTTGCACGTGTACCTTCCATGGCGCCGGTGAAGTCAATCTTGAGTTTCGTGTCATCTCCCGCTTTGAATGTCGCAATGCCAAGCATTGGCACAGCGTAATCAGTTAGTGATGCAGCAGCTCCGACTGATTCACCCACCGCCGTGTTTTGTCCTATCGGAATCACCGTGAAGCCTGTCGGAACAGCACTGCGGAAGATGATCTTGGTGTTCGGATCATAAGCCGCGAGATTTGCCTCAGGCGAAGCAATCAACATGAACCGGTTGAGTGGTGTCGTGGTCGTAAACGTTCCCACACCATTGGCGATTTCCACTGGCCCCAGCATCGTCACCGCGCCCGTAGGATCCACTGCGTAGATATTCAAACCGCTGAGATCGGCGGGCAAGCTCGCCAGATTCAACTTGATCGTCGTGCCGTTGTCGTCACGAATAATCGTGCCCCTGGCAGTTGCGCCGGTGATGCCAACGGGATTTAAAACCACGGTGGTCTCTTTGCCAACCGGATATTCGACGATGGTGTAAGTGCCGTCAGGATTCTGAACTGTTTGAACTTTAGTTACGGTGGTCGTTTGAACTTGACTGACTGCGATGGCAGCCAGCGCACCAAGAATGAGGGCGGCTTCAAGAAACCTAGTCAGGGTTTTGCGCATTTTCTTCCTCCTTTTTTCAAAACCATGGTTTGTGTGAGTCGGGTTGTGTCGGGATTCAGACTTGTCCTGCTGGCGAATGTGCAATGTTTATGCCGCCGGTAATGCGCTGAGATCGGACGAATGTGGGGATCAAAGTCCGCGCTCACGAAACAATCGAGTACATGGATTTGTACTGCTTCCGTTCGGCTTATGAGGTTGTTGATGAGTAATTGACCGGCTATCTCATTCGCTGCCATTTCGCTGACGCATCGATGAGCTTTTCGAGACGCGCGAGACGCGTTTGTTCCTGCTTCGCACTGACGATGTACCAATTCATCATCTTTCGATAACCGGGTGGTTGTGCCTGAAAGAATTTCCAGGCGGCTTTGTTGCGTTTGAATTCTGAGGCGTAGGGCTCAACAAGTTCGACAGGTCGCTGCTCGTATGAATAAATTCCTGAACGATATTCTCTGCGAGCTTCATAGGCCTTCATTCCCGCCGGTACGACTCGCTTTTCTTTGATGAGCCGCTCCATGTTGCGGATATTCACGGCGCTCCAGATGCTATTAGGATTGCGCGGCGAGAACCGGATCATGTAGCTCTCATCGTCAATGCTCTTGCGAACGCCGTCGATCCAACCGAAGCAGAGCGCTTCATCAACCGACTCAGGCCAGCTAATGCTCGGTTTGCCCGAAGATTTCTTGTAGAAGCCGACCCAGAGCTCTTTCAATTTATCGTGATTGGCGGCGAGCCATTTGCGAAAGGCAGATGGCGTTTTGAAGAAACGCGGCTTCATCGCGTCGATGCTACCTAATAGTCGTTCAGTTCCGTGATCGCCTTTAGCACATCACTACTCTGCGGGAGGATCGCGTCTTCCAACTGCGGCGCGTAAGCGACAAAAGTGTCGAGCGCGGCCACGCGGCGAACCGGCGCGTCGAGATGTTCGAAGAGTTCGTTTGAGATGCGCGCGGCGATTTCTGCCCCGTATCCCCAAGACAAACAGTCTTCGTGAGCGACGATCACGCGCGATGTCTTCTTCACCGATTCAGCGATCGCATTCCAGTCGTACGGACTGACAGAACGCAGGTCGATGATCTCGACGCTGATGCCCTGCTTCTCAGCTTCTTTCGCGGCAACTGCTGAGCGTTGCACCAGCGCGCCGTAGGTGATGATCGAAATGTCCGTTCCTGTGCGCACCGTTCTCGCCTTGCCGAAAGGAATCATGAAGTCGTCGCCGGGATAAGCTGATTTGTTATAAGCCTGGCGATAGAGATGCTTGTGCTCGAGAAAGATCACAGGATCGTCGCAGCGAATCGCGGTGCGCAGTAATCCATTTGCGTCGAGCGCATTCGATGGATACACGACGCGCAAGCCCGGAATCTGCGTGAAGAGCGAAACGCCCGACTGTGAGTGATAGATCGCGCCGCCCTTCAGGTAGCCGCCAACGGGGACGCGAATCACGCACGGCGCCGAGAAATCGTTCCCTGAACGCCAACGCATCAGCGCCAGTTCATTACGAATCTGGTGAAAAGCCGGCCAAATGTAATCAAAGAATTGAATCTCGACGACCGGCCTCAGTCCGCGCGTCGCTAAACCAATCGCGCGCCCGACGATGTTCGCTTCGGCCAAAGGTGAATTGTAGACGCGGCCGCTGCCGAATTCGCGCTGCAGGTTCGCCGTGACTTTGAAGACGCCGCCTTTGCCTTTTACTTCGTGAATAAACTTTTCGCGCGAGCAATCAGCGACGTCTTCGCCAAACACGACGATGCGCGGATCGCGCTTCATTTCGGTGTGCAGGCAGCGATTGATCAGATCGACCATCGTGCCCGGATTGCCGCTTAGTTCAACTTGATCCTCAGTGTCAAAGTCTTTCGCAGTAGGATCGACCGTGGGCGAGTAAACAAAATCGGTGGCTGTCTCAGGCGCAGGTTGAGGACTCGCCAAGGCCTTGTCCGCAGCTTCGTTGATCGACGCGTCGATCTCATCTTTGATTTGCTGCAACTCATCAGCGGTCGCCGCGCCTTCCTGCACAATCAAAGCCCCGAGCCTTTTAATTGGATCGCGTTCGGCATCGGCGACGCGCTCCACTTCAGCGCGATAGAGCTTCTCATCATCAGAAAGCGAATGTGAATATGGTCGAATGACCTTTGCGTGCACGAAAGAAGGTCCGCGATTTTTGCGACAGTTATCGACCGCGCGTCGCATCACTGCCAGCGATTCAACTGGATCCGTTCCGTCGCATCTCTGGCGATACAAGTTTGGAAAACCTGACACAAGTCTCGACAGGTCGCCGCCGGCAGTTTGCACTTCAACTGGAACGCTGATCGCGTAACCATTGTCTTCGACGAGAAACACCACCGGCAACCGCAGATTGCACGCCGTGTTCAGCGCTTCCCAAAACTCGCCTTCGCTGGACGTGCCGTCACCCAACGAGACGTACACAACTTCATCGTTGCGGAAATTCTTGATCCGCCTCTTCAATTCTTTGATCAGCTTGATTCGGTAACCTGCTTCGGCGCAGCCGACTGCCTGCAAAAGCTGCGTTCCCGTCGGCGAGGACTGCGAAACTATGTTTAGCTTCTTATGTCCCCAATGCGAGGGCATCTGGCGACCATGTGAATTCGGATCCGCTTCCGCGCCGACTGCTTCAAGCAACATCTCCAGCGGCGTCATTCCCAGCTGCAAACAGAGCGCGCGATCGCGATAGTAAGGATAGAACCAGTCGTAGCCGGGCTTCAGGCACATGCCCGCCGCCGTAAGAATCGCTTCATGGCCGGCGCCGCTAATCTGAAAGAAGATGCGGTTCTGACCCTTCATCTGGATTTCTTTGTCGTCGAGCCGGCGCGACGTATACATCGTGCGAAAGATCTTCAGCATCTCTTCGCGACTGAGCCGTGGCTGTTCCTGTGGCTTTGCCTTCGCCTTACCGCGGCGACGCATCGGTTTGATTGCAGGGGCCGGCTTTAGCACTGGCGGCGGCGCAGGCGCGGGTTTTGGTTCGGCCCTGGCGACAGCCTTTGCGGTGAATGCGCCCTCGGGAAGACCCTCGGATTTTTTTACCAGTCTGAGAACTTTGGTATCGCTCATAAGAATAATCTTGGGTCAGAACCGCGAGCGGTAGCGACCGGATCAGGAATCGACGGTGGCTTTTTGATCCCGTCGCTACCGCTCCGGGTTCTGACACAACGCCTATCGCGCTAAAAACTCGGTATCGAGAATCTGACGATATTCTTCGGCCATGCCCGGATGACCGTGCGATGCTGCCGCGTTGATTCCGCGTTCGTACGCTTCACGCGCCTTGTCCGATTGATTTGTCCGCTCATAAGCGTGCGCGAGCATCCCGTATGCGTTGCCTTCATCATCGGCGACGGCGAGATAACGCTCCAGCGTATCGATCAACTTCTGCGCATCGCCGGCCTTCTCGTATTCCTTCGCCAAGCCAAACAGCACGGCAGTGTTCGCCGGATCGCCGGCGAGCATTTGTTCGAAGATTTCGATGCGTGATGCGGCCATCGTTATCTTTCTCCCTTCTCCCTCTGCGAGAAGGGTTGGGGATGAGGGCCGCAGCTAGCGTCAAATCGCTAAGCCCTCACCCTGCCCTCTTCCAAAGGGAGAGGGAATCTATTTCCCAATCATCAACTTCGCGATCGTCTGCAATTGCATATTCGAGGTGCCTTCATAAATCGCGCCAATCTTTGAATCGCGCCAGTACTTCTCGACGGGGTAATCCTTGACGTAGCCGTAACCGCCGTACAGATCGATCGCTTTCGAGGTAATCCGTTCAGCCGCACGCGAAGAAAACAGCTTGGCCATCGCAGCTTCCTTCACGAAATTCTGACCGGCGTCCTTCATGCGCGCCGCGTTATAGACCATTAGCCGCGCCGCTTCCAAATCGGTCGCCATGTCCGCCAGTTGAAACTGCACGCCCTGGAATTCGCTGATGCTCTTGCCGAACTGCTGCCGCTCTTTGGTGTAATTCAATGCTGATTCAAGCGCGCCGCGCGCAATGCCAATCATCTGCGCGCCGATACCGATGCGTCCTTCGTTCAAAGTTTCGATGGAAACCTTGTAGCCCTTCCCGGTTTCGCCAAGGACGTTCTCTTTGGGAACTTTGCAGTCTTCGAGAATCAACTCGACGGTCGACGAGGCGCGGATGCCGAGCTTGTTCTCTTTCTTGCCGACCGTGAAGCCTTCGAAGTTGCTCTCGACAATAAAGGCTGTGATGCCTCGATAGCCTGCCTCAGGGTTCGCGTTCGCAAACAGCACGAAGATGTCTGCTTCTTTACCGTTGGTAATCCAAAGCTTTTGTCCGTTAACGATGAAGTGATCGCCCTTATCAACTGCACGGGTTTGCAACGCGAACGCATCCGAACCGGATCCAGCTTCGCTCAGCGCGTAGGCGCCAACCTTCTCGGCTGCCAACTCGGTCAAGTATTTGTTCTTCAGATCCTGATTCGCCCAGCGAATGATGGCGTTGTTTACGAGCGTATTCTGCACGTCGACGAAAACTCCCACCGAAGCATCGACTCGCGAAAGTTCTTCGACCGCGAGAATCGCCTGAAAGAACGAGCCTCCAGCGCCGCCGAATTCTTCGGGCGTTTCGATTCCCATCAGCCCCAGATCGAAACACTGCTTCAGCAGCCCAGGATCGAGGTGGGCCTGTTCGTCCATTTCCTCGACGCGCTGGCGAATCTCGCCTTCGGCGAACTCGCGCACGCTATCGCGGAACATTTGTTCATCTTCAGAAAGGGTCGTCAGGGGACGCGCCACAGACTCTTCAATGGCAACTTGCGTTTGGGTCATAGTTGGAACTCGCTTACAGCCGAATCGCGGGAAAGTTTAGCCGGCCGATCTTGAATCGACATAATAATCAACGACAAGGGACAAAGGCAAAAGCTCGCAAGACTCAGCGTCGCGAAGAAGCAGCCACAGATGAACATCGATCACGCAGATAGAATTTCTGGTTGGTCTATCTGTGAAAATCTGTGTCCACCTGTGGCCAATCTCCGACGGCAAGGGCAAGGCGTTACTCTCGGAATCTCACGTTTTCGTCACATCGGCGTGGGTACGAACGTTGCTGTTTGGACAGGACGCTGTGAATATCTTATTTTTGGTTCTCTATCGAAATGGATCCGAGTAAGTACGAAAACAGGAAAAAGAAATCGTTCACGCCGCTGGGGATTCTGTTCGCCCTCGCCGGACTAGCGCTGTTCGCCTACTTCGTTAAGAAGGCCGGCGTGGGCCAAATCGCCGAAGGCATTCGCAGGCTGGGTGTGGGTTTTGTGCTCATCATAGCAATCTCAGCCATCCGGCACATCGTCAGATCGTGCGCGTGGATGTTGTGCATGGAGCCCCCTTATCGCCTGCGCTTCTGGGACGCGCTGCGAGCCAGGTTAATGGGCGATGCCATCGGAAACATCCTGCCTTTCGCGAGCTTTGTCGTCTCAGAACCAGCGAAGCCGGCGCTAATTCGTGACCGTGTTCCGCTGATGGCCGGCTTCTCAGCTATCGTCATTGAAAATCTTTTCTACAGCCTGTCCGTTGTCGTTTTTGTTTCTTCCGGAATGCTGGCGCTGCTGCTGAGCTTTAGCCTGACGAAGGGTCTGCGTTTAGCCAGCATCATTACGCTCCTCGTGATTGCCGGCATCATTGTGGGCGCCGCTTTCCTCATTCGAAAACAGGCGCACTTTATCAGCGGCGCAACCGGCTTTCTTCATCGACGCGGATTAAATGCGAAGTGGGTCGATAAATCGCGCACGCTCGAAGATCGCGTCTACGGTTTTTATCAACGCAACACGAAATGCTTTCTGCCAATCCTTGGCCTGGAAGCCTGCTTTCATCTCGCCGGTGTGCTCGAAATCTACACAGTGCTGAGTTTCATCAGTCCCGCTCAACCACCGACGCTGTTCACAGCATTTATTCTTGAGTCGGTGAATCGCGTCATCACGATGGCGTTCAAATTTATTCCGCTGCGTATGGGCGTGGACGAAGCGGGAACGGGCAAAGTTTCCAAGGTGCTGCAATTCACAGAAACAGTCGGCGTGACGCTGGCGATCATTCGCAAAGCGCGTGACGTGTTTTGGGCAGCCGTAGGCGTCGCTCTGCTATTTCACCGAGGAGTTTCTTTGCGCGGCGTTGCAGCGGATGCCGAGGCCGCTCTGGCCGAACAGGTTGCCGCGACACGTGCAGTGACTCCCAACACATCAACGCCATTAACCGGAGGGAACGTTTAAGTTGTCATCGGTCGATCTGCCGTCAAGCCGTGAAGCAGTTGCTTCGCCGCGTCCCGCTGACGTGACGCTGCAACGAAGCGATATCGCGAGTCTCTCGTGGGCAAAATACGCCGCGATGGCGGTGACGGTCATGATCGTCTTCGGCTTTGGATTGCGTTTGAGCGGCCTCGGCAACGTCGGCTTCGCGGAAGACGAGATAAATAAGCTGGAAGCGGTGCGTGCTTATGACCGGGGGGATTTTTCAGTCAACGCTGAACATCCGATGTTGATGAAGGTGCTGATGGATCTGTCGCTGCGAGGTGCGCGAGCGCTGAACTCGCTCACAGGCTCATCGATCAATGAAGAAGCCGCGCTTCGATTTCCCAATGTGCTGTTCGGAGCGCTGACCGCGATTCCGTTGTTTCTGCTCACAGCCGTGCTGTTCGATCGGCGGACAGGATTGTGGGCCGCGGCGTTCTGGTCAGTTGGGGTCAACGCGATCACTTACAATCGGATTGGCAAAGAAGATACTTTGATGGTCTTCTTCCTGCTATTCGGGTTTTATTTCTTCATTCGTGCGAAACAAATCGATACTCGCAAAACGAAAGAGGTCGGAAGATTTCAAAAGCTAAGCGCTGTCGGCTTCGGGCTCATGTTGGCCTCAAAATACTTCCCGCACTATCTGGGCCTCAACATGTTGTTCCACCACACGACGCGCCTCCGTGAACGTGCGCCCGAAGAACCCAGGTTCATCACACCAGCTAGTTTTTTTGTTCTGATCGGCGTGGCTTTCCTGATCGCAAATCCCGGGTTGTTCCTCCCAAGTGTGTGGCAGCATCTGAATGCATACTCGGCTGAGAAGCTGATGCAGCACACCGGTTACCGAATGGGGGATACGGTCTATCGCAATCGCCTTTCGAGTGCACCGTTCTGGGGATTGCCCAATTACTTTTATCTACTTTTCATGGCAATCAAGATTCCGCTTTCGATCCTCGTCACCTTCATCATCGGTCTCGTAGTCGCAGCCAAAGCGCGCAAAGAACCCGGCCCGCGGTTCATCTTGTTCATGTTCGTATTGTGGATCGTGCCGTACTCGCTGGTGGGCGCGATGTGGCTGCGCTACACGCTGTCGCTCATGCCATTTGTTTATATGGGTGCCGCGGTGGGTGCAGTTACGCTGGAGAGATATTTAAGTTCGCTGATAAGAAAAGCGAAGCTGTCACCAATGAGCGCTTCAACGTGGGCAACGGCCGTCCTGTTGCTCTTGATGATCGGCTTGCCCGCATGGACTGCGTATGCCAGCGCGCCGCATTACGCGCTCTACAGCAACCTCATTGGCGATCGCTATACCGCTCGCTTCTTTCCGCACGATGAGTTTTACGACGACGGCGTGAATCAGGCGATCCAGTTTGTCTGCGAACGCGCGCCGCAAAACGCTTCAATCGTCAGCGAGGTCCCCGGAGTTGTTCATTACTACACGCAGAAGTTCGGTCGAAACGATTTACAGTCGCACGTGCTTTCCGATCCAAACTACACGCCATCGGCTGATGGGCCGGCCTACGTGATCCTGCAAACAGGCCGAACGTACCTGGAAAACCAGCAGGAGATGAAGCAAGTTAAGGAGCGCTTTACTTTGGTCTACGCGGGCTGTATTAACGGTCACACCGCGGCGGAAGTTTACGCCTCGCCATCCATTGCAAACGTTGCGGTGCAGGCTTGCGGAGATGCGCGGCCATGATCGCCCTCTCATTCACACCTCGCTTCAGCGAGGTGAACACCGCGCATCGTACTCTCTAATTAGCCGTTTCAACGGTATTGACATACTTGACTCATCAAGTACCTAGCCCTTCCGGTGTGCAAGCGGGAACTGCGGAGCAGCGGTAGGAGCTAAGCCCAAGGCGAGGCTCTGCGAGCCTTGGCTGGCGGTCGTTGGTTATCTCAGAGCCGCGAAGCGGTGACAGAGAGTTAACGGGCAGGGTGATCTATTGATGCTTTCGCCCCTTGCGGGGCTCAATTGCTGTAATTGGGTCGTTAACCCAAGGCTCGCGGAGCCTCGCCTTGGGCTTAGTTCTGAACGCTGCTCACGCAGCTTCAGCTCTAATTCGAGTGACCGCGACCATCTCCGTCGATCGCTGGGTCAAATATGTCAATGCCGTTTCCACGGCTTAAGCCGAAACCGTTTGAAACGGTTTCCGGAGTTGTTTACTATCCTCAGTCACCTCGCTGAAGCGAGGTGTGAATGAACGCTCTTATCATCAGGTGACGCCGTTCTAATGAAGTCAACCAAAAGAATATTTTCGATCTCTATCTCGATTGTTCTGCTGGCTTGCGCCGTCGTTACCGCTGGCAACCATGCCGCTCCTCAGCGAGCGCACGTTGTCATTCTCAGCACGACCGACATGCACGGGCGCATCTTTCCGATTGATTACTACACCAACAAGTACGACAACGTCGGTATCGCAAAGGTTGCGACGCTGGTTAAGGACGCGCGTAAGAACGATCCTGATCTGATGCTGGTTGATTCAGGCGACACGATTCAGGGCACGCCGCTCGAATACTTTCACAACAAACGTAACAACACGCCACCCGATCCGATGATGCTGGCGATGAATGCGCTGAAATATGACTCAATGACTGTCGGTAATCATGAATACAACTTCGGCTTGCAGGTGCTGAACAAGGCCCGCAGCGAAGCGAAGTTTCCTTTCCTTTCCGCCAACACTTACGACACGGGAACTTCAAACACACATTACAAACCCTACATCGTGAAGGAAGTTCAGGGCGTGTGCATTGGCGTGCTTGGGTTGACGACGCCTGGTATTCCCAATTGGGAGAACAAACCAAATTACGAAGGTCTGGAATTTCGCGAGACAGTCAGCGAAGCAAAGAAATGGGTCCCGATTCTCCGCAATCAGGAAAAAGCCGACGTCGTCGTGATCGCAATGCACATGGGCATCGAAGAAGATTTGCGAACAGGAATTCCCAGCCCTTCACAAGTGCTAAATGAAAACGCGGCGATTGCGATCGCGCGCCAGGCGCCGGGCGTTGACGTGATTCTGATGGGACACACGCATCGGGAGGTCGGCGATCTCTTCGTCAACGGTGTGCTGATTACGCAGGCGAATCGCTGGGCGAGTCACATCGCGCGCGTCGATCTTTATCTGGAGAAGGATGCGAACAATCGATGGCGGATAATGGCCAAATCTGCTCGTACTATTCCCGTCACTGAGAAAACGGAAATCGATCCGGAGATTGCGAAGCTCGGCGAACCTTACGATAAAGAAACTCAGGCATGGTTAGGTCGCGCAATTGGCGATTCTTCGGAAGAATTCACTGCGCGCGACTGCCGCGTTCACGACACAGCCATCATCGATCTGATTCAGCGGGTGCAATTGGAAGCGGGCAAGGCTGACGTGTCGATGGCTGCGTGTTTCAATCCTTCCGCGCGAATTCCCAAGGGACAAGTGACGGTGCGCGACATCGCGGGACTGTACGAATACGAGAACACGCTCGTGACTTTGGAACTGACCGGACAGCAACTGAAAGACGCGCTCGAACATTCTGCGCGCTACTTCAAAGAATATCAGCCGGGTAAATCTCTCAACGACTTAATCGATACGCGCATTCCCGGTTACAACTTCGACGTGGCTGAAGGAGTCACCTACGACATCGACATCGCCAAGCCGTTCGGCCAACGCATCCTCAACCTCAAGTTCAAAGGCCAGCCTCTTTCGATGACTCATAAGCTGCGCGTCGTGACGAACAACTATCGCGTGAACGGCGGCGGCGGCTTCACGATGTACAAAGACGCACCCGTCGTCTATCGCTCAAGCGAAGAAGTGCGCGAACTGATTATCGATTGGGTTGAGAAGAATAAGACAGTGCCTACCGAAGCGGACAATAACTGGCGGCTCGTACCATAACAACCGCTCTCGCGAAGACTAATCGGCGGGAACCGACGCATGGTTCGAGTACCTAACGGGTGACCGTCAGCCCGTTCCTTACGTCGGTTCCTTACCCTTCCAAGTGGGAATGTTGCCTACCCAGCGTGGGTCAGGTTCCTTAGGGTGAGGGCAGTTTCAATTGGTAAAGCGCAGGTCAATGGAAAAGTCCCTCACCAAAGATGATAAAATTACTACCTCTTCAAGTCCCGACCGCCATTATGTTTTGAGTTCTTGATAAGTTTATCGCCCAACGGGGATGACGCATGCCTAGCGACGCGCCAGAAAGCATTACCGGTCTGTTACTAAAGTGGAGCGACGGTGACCCAGTTGCGCTGGATCGGCTTATGCCGCTGGTCTACGATGAACTTCGTCGTCTGGCGGTGAGGTATCTAAGGCGCGAGCGCGCAAATCACACGCTACAGCCAACCGCACTGATTAACGAGGCCTACATGCGATTGGTTGACCAGCAGGAGGTAGAGTGGCAGGGTCGCGCGCAGTTTTACGGTTTGGCGGCTAGGCTAATGCGGAATATTCTGGTCGACCATGCCCGCAGTCGTCAGGCTGCCAAGCGTGGCGGACCACAGTTCCGAGTATCCTTCGACGAGGATAACTGGAGTCGCGAGGCAAACCCACAGATTGAACTCATCGCTGTCCATGAGGCTTTGGAACGCCTGGCCACCTTCGATTCGCAGAAGGCTCAAATCGTCGAGTTGCGGTTTTTTGGAGGGCTTTCAATAGAGGAAACAGCCGAAGTGTTGTGTGTTGGCCATGCCACCGTCGAACGCGATTGGAAGCTGGCGAAGGCTTGGCTCCGGCGAGAACTGGAATGAGTCCTTGAGGGGTTTTGCACGTAGCTCACGCTATAATTCTTGACAGACCTCAGATCTAAAGCAAGTCCCCGCTGAGAGATTGAAAATCACATCATGACCTCGGAGCGATGGCAGCAAATCGACAGATTATTCCACGCCACGCTGGCGTGTTCGCCCGGAAAGCGCGCCGGCTTTCTGTCTGAGTCATGTCGTGACGACGATGACCTTCTGCAGGAAGTGGAATCGCTGCTGCGCGCACACGAGCGAGACGCAACTTTCCTGGACACTCCTGCATATGAGTTGGTCGCTGGGTCTCTGGCCGAAGCTTTTGGGGGACTCGTGGTTGGTCAGCAGATCGGTCCTTACAGCATCGTTGCCCCGGTGGCAACGGGTGGAATGGGAGAGGTATACCTCGCTCAAGACAGCCGGCTCGGCCGAAAAATCGCCCTCAAACTCTTGCCTCCGGATTTCGCCGAAGACCAACATCGGGTGCGGCGCTTCGCGCAGGAAGCTCGGGCAGCCTCGGCCCTGAACCATCCCAACGTGTGTGTGATTTACGAAGTCGGTCGGACTACTGACGGCCGTCACTTCATCGCGATGGAGCACATCGAAGGTATCACCTTGCGCACGATGATCGCGGAAGGACCTTTGAGCTTGATCGAAACACTTTCCATCGCCGAGCAGATCGGCAGCGCTCTGGCGGCGGCTCACGCCGCGGGTGTCATTCATCGCGATGTTAAGCCGGAAAACATCATGCTTCGCACGGATGGTTATGTTAAGGTCCTGGACTTTGGTCTTGCCAAGCTAAGCCTGGGTCAATCCGGAAAGTCCAGCCTCAACGAGGCTTCCACAGCCGCGTACTTCCACACCGAACCAGGCGCTCAAATGGGCACGGTCAGATACATGTCGCCTGAGCAACTGCGCGAACGGCCAGTGGATGAGCGGGCAGACATCTGGAGTTTCGGTGTGGTACTCCACGAGATGGTAACTGGCGTGACGCCGTTTGAAGCACGCAGCCGGAATGAAATCATCGCTCTGATTCTGAAAAGACAGCCTCCGCGACTTTCATTGGGCGACGTTCCGCAAAGCTTTCAACAAATTGTCGCGAAAGCGTTGAGCAAGGATCTCTCGCAAAGATACTCGTCGGTCAACGACCTGACCGCGGATCTGAGAGAGCTGCGCCGGCAGCTACCGAGCGAAATAAACGCGGAACTGTTGCCATTCCCGGGACAAATTTCCACAAGTAGGTATGGTGTCAGGAAAAGTTCGTTGAAATCGGTGACTCGCCGCCAACGAAAGTCAGTGCCCGCCTCGACCAGTGATCTCTGGTCGACGGCCGTTACCTATTTTTCACACACGGCGGAACACATTCTAACTGAAATCAAGACACATCCAGGTACGACGATCTTCGCCAGTCTGACGGCCGTGTTTGTCCTGCTCCTCGGACTGAATGCTCGTTGGTTGGGGCACCAGCAAACCTTTTCAACCCGGTTCAAAGCGATCAAAATGACGCCGCTAACGAATACGGGTCAGTCAGTCTGTGCGGCAATTTCTCCGGACGGCAAAATGTTTGCCCATGCTGAGAAGAAAAACGGAATGCAACAGTTGCTGATTACCAACATTGACCACGGCGGCACTTCGGTGGTGGTTCCGTCCGGCGACTACAGCTACCGCGGTGTCACCTTTTCACTTGAAGGCAACTATCTGTATTTCACGCGGAGTGACGCAGATAACGACTCCGGTACCCTTTATCAGGTGGCGCTGCCCGGTAACAGCAGCAGAAGACTGGTTGACGGAGTAGATAGCCCGATTTCATTTGCACCACGGGGAGACAGGTTTTCATTCGTACGGTTTGATCGCGCGACGGGAGAATATTCCTTGATGATCGCCAATGTTGACGGAACCGGCGGGCGCGTTATCGCGAAGCGGGACAATGGAAACAGATTCTCCGTCGGCGGACCGGCGTGGTCTCCTGACGAACAGACGATAGTCTGCGGCGCCGGATCATGGGACCGCGGCTATCACATGAGCCTGGTTGAGGTGTCGGTGGCCGATGGGCATGAAAAACCAGTTGGCC
>DATLVM010000005.1:0-7350 GCA_035577445.1 Pyrinomonadaceae bacterium | reverse complement strand
ACAAGAACGGTTAAGAGATATCTCGACGATGTTCGGAAAGCGACTTCCCACTGGCCATCGACGGATCGTACAAAACACAACGCACGACGACGCCTTCGCCCGCCGGATACAACGAAATCTCGCCTTCGCGGCAACGCGACATCGCATAAGGACAACGCGGCTCGAAATGACAGCCAGGCGGCAAGGCGTTTGGCCGCGGCACCATGCCTTCGATGGTTTGCAGGCGCTCCTGTTTCACCACGTCTTTTGCCGTCAGCTTTGGAACCGATCGCAGAAGGCCTTCCGTGTATGGATGTTTCGGTCGCGCGAATAATTCATCGACCGCAGATTCTTCGACAATCTTCCCCGTATACATGACGGCGACGCGATCGGCAACTTCGGCCACGACGCCGAGATCGTGCGTAATCAAAAGCACCGCCAGCTCGCGCGTCTGGCGCAGATGATCGAGTAGCTCGAGGATCTGCGCCTGAATAGTTACATCGAGCGCCGTCGTCGGTTCGTCGGCAATCAGAAGTTTTGGATCGCAAGCCAGCGCCATCGCGATCATCACGCGTTGTCGCATACCGCCGGAGAGTTGATGCGGATAATCGTTCACGCGCAGCTCAGGATCGGGAATCGATACTTCGCGCATCGCATCAACGGCAGCTTTCCTGGCGTCCGCACGCGAAAGCTTACGATGCAGCCGCAAAGCCTCGGCGATTTGTTCACCCACCGTGAATACCGGATTCAGCGACGTCATCGGATCCTGAAAAATCATCGCGATATCGTCGCCGCGGACGCTGCGCATCTCTGCATTCGAAAACTTCAACAGGTCGCGGCCATCGAACAGAATCTCACCGTTAACAATTTCTCCTGGCGGCGCGACCAAACGCATGATCGACAGCGCGGTGATTGATTTGCCACAGCCGCTCTCGCCGACTAATCCGAGTAACTCGCCGCGATCAAGATAGAAACTCACCCCATCAACCGCGCGCACCAAACCTTCGCGCGTTTGAAAATGCGTCTTCAGATCAATTACTTGGAGCAGGTGCGACACGTTGGAACTTTATCCGAGAAAACTTATCTAATGAAGGGCGTTGACACGATCTCATAGTGGCAATAGACTGGCCGCGCCTGGCCAGCCTGCATCTTCCCTGGAGAATCAACCATGTTCATTTCTAAGTTAATCGCAAAACGACGCCGGCTCAACTTACTGCTCGTTACGATCGCTATCCTCAGCGCGGCGGCCAGCATCATCGCGCAGCCGCAAAATCCGGAAGAGCGCCAAAAGGCGATCGACACTTACGAATCACAAAACCTCCTGGCCGCACTACCGCTGCTGGAAAAAGTCGCCCTCGCTTATCCGAACGACACCGCGGTCTTATCACGGTTGGGATTTGCTCTCTACGCGAATTCGGTTGACGAGAAGGATGCGGTCAAGCGCAAACAGATCCGTGATCGCGCCCGCTCGATTTTGCAAAAGTCAGTAGCGCTTGGCGACCAAAGCAATCTGACCCAAATCACGCTCGACACGCTGGCCCGGCCCGATTCGACCCAGCTTCCATTTTCTAAGATTCAAGCAGCCGAAGCCGCGATTCGCGAAGGCGAAACTGCCTTCATGGGTGGCGACATGGACAAAGCCATCGCCGCCTACAAGCGCGCGCTTGATGCCGACCCAAATCTGTATGACGCAGCGTTGTACGCGGGCGATGCGGAATTCAAAAAAGCCTACGCTTCGACCGATGCACAGTTTCGCAAAGATCATTTCGCCGCCGCCGGCGTCTGGTTCGCTAAAGCCATCGCGATTGATCCGGATCGCGAAACGGCTTACCGGTATTGGGGCGACGCCCTCGACGCTGCCGGGAACACAAACGAAGCGCGGGACAAGTTTATCGACGCAATCGTTGCGTGGCCGTACGACCGGCGGCCTTACGTCGGTCTGACGCAATGGGCGCAAAGACACAACGTCCAACTCGGACATCCGCGGATCGACATTCCGTCGAGTGTCTCGTCAAACAAATCGGGTGACACTACCATCAATATCGATCCAAGCATGCTGAAAGGAAACGATGCTGATGGATCGGCAGCATGGTTATTGTACGGAATGGTTCGCGCGACCTGGGCGAATAAGAAAGACGGGACCCGCAGCGACGAATTCACAAAGGCTTATCCGAAAGAGTCTGTCTATCGTCACAGCTTGGCTGAAGAAGTGGCCGCTCTGCACGCGGTCGCAGCTTCGTTGCAGGAACAAATGAAGGACAAGCGGGTGACCAAACCCACTGCGTCGCTTGAAAATGTGAAGAAGCTAAACGACGCAGGCCTGCTCGAAGCTTATATTCTCTTTGTGCGACCGGACGATGGCGTCGTGCGCGATTATCCAGCTTATCGCGCGGCGAATCGTGAGAAGCTAAGAAGGTATTGGTCAGAGATCGTGATACTTCCTAACTGATTTTATCAAGACGAGTTCACAAGAAAGGGTGAGCGCCCCCGAGCACTCACCCTTTTTCTTTCCCATTACTTAGTTCGGGCTACCGCGCCATTGGCTTCTTTGGCAGCTTCTCATCACGCATCGCGGTGTTATAAACAAACGCGGCCATGATTGTCGCTGCCTGCTTCATGTCATCCGCTTGAATGCGATCGAACACGTCCATGTTTGAGTGGTGCGTGCGCGTGTCGTATTCAATCTCGTCCTGAATGAACTGGAAGCCCGGGAGACCAATCGCGTCGAACGAGAGGTGATCGGTGCCGCCAGTGTTGGAAAGCGAAAGCGTCTCAGCGCCGAGATCGCGGAACGGCGCGAGCCATTGACGGAACAAGCCGGCAATCTGATCGTTGCCTTGCAAGTACACGCCGCGAATTTTGCCCGTGCCGTTATCGAGGTTGAAGTAGCCGGCGAGTTTGTCGTACTCGGGCCCTTTCACCAGCACCGGAGCCGGTGGCGTGGCTGCCGCGCCATCGCCATTGCCCGCTGATGTGGCCGGCGTCTCCATCTTGCCAAGATGCTGCGCGACATAAGCGCGTGAGCCGAGCAAACCTTCCTCTTCACCGGTCCACAGGGCGATGCGAATTGTGCGCTTTGGTTTCAGACCAAGGGCCTGAATGATGCGAACCGCTTCCATGCCAACGGCCACGCCGGCGCCGTTGTCCGTTGCGCCTGTGCCGGAGTGCCAGGAATCCATGTGACCGCCGAGCATCACGATCTCATCTTTCAAGGTCGGATCGCTGCCAGGAATTTCGGCGACAGTGTTGTAGCCGTTCAGATCCTGATCCTGATATTCGACGGCGAGGTTCACTTCCATCTTCACTTTCTCGCCGGCCTGCAACATGCGGATGATGCGGTTGTAGTGCTCGGCCGCGATCACGATCTGCGGCGCCATTTTCGGAGCATCCTTGTCCCACGGACTGAAGCGGCGCGGCGCATTCGGCGCCGGTGGTCCGCCGCCAAATGCGGCTGCGTTGAAAGGCTGAGGCACAGTCGCCGACTGCACAAAGATCGTCCCGCCGTCGCCGCGGCTGGAATCAACCAGCACTGCCGCGCCTTCGTCAACCATGAACTGGTTCTTCTTCGCCGCGAGCTGCGCCGCTGCGATGAAGTCCGCATTGCGTGCGCCACCAAATCCACCACGACCTTGCGGCCGAGGCATGGGCGAATTCGCCAGCGCCAGCAGACGCTTCTCATCGAGGCGAGTGCCCTGCGTTTCAAAGTGTGCCTTAACTTCGCGCAGCGGCTGCGTCAAAACAATCTTGCCTTTCAATTGGCCTTTGAAGCGCGCCATGTCCGCTTCGTCTTTCGCGTCAAAGTAAACGACGTCGGCACTGACTGGCCCATTCGTTCCCGGTGACCACGCTTTCGGGTAAGCAATCAAAGGAAAGTCGAGCGGGTCGGTGACCTGCGCGCTGAAACGCTTCAGAGACCAACCGCGACCAAACGGCCCCCACGCTTCGAGGTGCGCGTTCTGCAACCCCCACTTCGTCAGCGTGTCGCGCGTCCATTCATTCGCGCGCTTCATGCCCGGCGACGCGGTCAGGCGCGGCCCGATGACATCGCTCAGATACGAGAGCGTCTGCATCGCTTGCGATCGATTCAAACCTTCGTCGCGAATCTTCGCGATTGGATCGTTTGGATCAAGCTGTGGTTGTTGACCCTGCGGCTGCTGCGCGAGCGCCACGGTTGGCACGAGCAGCGCGAACAGCAGAAGTAAAGCGGCGAATTGACGACGGATCATAGTTGGACTCCTTTAGAAATTTATTGCTGGGTTGTCGACGAAACGGCCTTTGACGGAAAAGGCTGTGAACGTTTGACTGAATGACGCAGCTTATACTCGGAAAGTCACAAGGAATCAAGGGAAGTGTCAGAAGCCCGACCGTCAGGGAGGGCGAGGCCCGCAAGACGGCCCTCGTTCACACTCGGGCTTCTGACACGCTCTCGATCCTCTGTTATTATTCCCCGCTCATGCCTTCACCAAAGACACAGCCGGCGCGCGGCATGCGCGACTTTCTGCCTGCCGACGTGCGCAAACGCGAATACGTTATCGGCGTCATCAAGTCGGTTTACGAACGTTACGGTTTTGAGCCGCTCGAGACCCCCGCCGTCGAGAACATCGAAACGTTGATGGGCAAGTATGGTGAAGAAGGCAATCAACTCATCTTCAAAATCCTCAAGCGCGGCGAGCATGAGAAGACCGGCGAAGCCGATCTCGCGCTGCGATACGATCTGACGGTGCCGCTCGCTCGCGTCGTCGCGCAATATCAAAACGAGTTGCCGAAGTTTTTTAAGCGCTATCAGATTCAACCGGTCTGGCGCGCCGATCGTCCCGCGCGTGGGCGTTTTCGCGAATTTTATCAGTGCGACGTCGATGTACTCGGTTCGCAATCGATGGTCGTCGAAGCTGAATTGATCGCCGCCGCGAGCGATGCGTTGGTGGCGTTGGGATTTAGCGACTTCACGATTCGGGTGAATCACAGGCAGGTGCTGACCGGCATACTCGACCAAGCCGGAGTGCCGCGCGACAATCATAACGACGCGCTGATTGCACTCGATAAGATGGATAAGGCGGGACGCGAGGGCGTTGCCAAAGAATTGAATGAACGCGGCATCGCGGGCGAAGTCGCAGTCAAGTTGATGTGCTTCTTCGAAGGCTTGGCGAAAGTCGAACACGCCGCGAAGGTTGGCGATTTTGGCGAACCGGAAAACCAACGCACAGCACTTAATGCCGATGTTCTCGGCCGTCTCGTCGAATTCATCGGCGCGCATGAAATCGGCGCCAGCGGCGTCGACGACCTACGCCAGATTCTGCAATTCGCAAAAGCGAGCGGCGTCGATCAGCGTATCAAACTCGATCCAACACTGGCGCGCGGACTCGCGTACTACACCGGCGCGATCATTGAAATCAATGTTGCCGATCTCGCGGGCAGTCTTGGCGGCGGTGGCCGTTACGACAACCTCGTCGGGATGTTTTTGGGAAAAGATGTTCCGGCGTGCGGCTTCTCGCTGGGTCTCGAACGCATCATCGTCGTGATGAGCGAGCGTGAAATGTTTCCGACGGCGCTCGTGTCGTCACCCGCCGATGTGATGGTGACGATCTGGAATGAAGATTCCGTCGCTGAATCGATTGCGCTTGCCAGTGAATTAAGAAGTCACGGGTTGCGCGTAGACATTTATCCCGAAGCCGACAAAATGGGCAAGCAGTTCAAGTACGCTTCGTCGCGTGGCATTCCCTACGTCGCAATCATCGGCGACGATGAACGCGCGAAAGGCGAAGTCGCGATCAAAGATATGCGCAGCGGTGACCAACGGACTGTGAATCGCAGCGACGTAACGACAGCGATACAGAACCGCGAGCCGTAGCGAGCGGGTTAAAGCTGTACGCTCCAAAGAGTTTTCAGC
Organism: Pyrinomonadaceae bacterium; assembly: GCA_035577445.1. Taxonomy (GTDB): domain Bacteria; phylum Acidobacteriota; class Blastocatellia; order Pyrinomonadales; family Pyrinomonadaceae; genus UBA11740. Next base: position 1,484 of record DATLVM010000005.1, on the reverse strand, counting down.
CTGAGTTTGGCAACAGATGCGTTTTTATCCCGCTCGCTACGCTCGCGGTTCTGTAACCGAGCTATCGCCCGCTTCGCGGGCTCGGGTTTTGATTTGTATCGATCCTGGGGCTGACGCCCCAGGCTTTACGCTGTCACTGGCTTCGCCGGTTGAATGCAACAAGAATGACCACTCAATCACTCGGCGAACACTATCTCGAAGACGCTCTTCACTGGTTTCGTTATTACAAAGAGCTCGCTGAACGCGCCTTTGCGCAAATCAACGATGAAGATTTCTTTCGCACGATAGACGATGTGTCGAACAGCATCGCAATCATCGTCAAGCACATGGCGAGTAACATGATTTCGCGTTGGACGGACTTTCTGACGACTGACGGCGAGAAGCCTGAACGCAATCGCGACATCGAATTTGTGATGCTGCCGGAAACGACACATGATGAAATGCTCGCTTATTGGGAACAGGGGTGGGCTACTCTCTTTGGCGCGATCGAACCGCTCAAACCGGATGATTTGCTGCGCACCATCACGATTCGCGGACAGGATCATACGGTCGTGCAGGCAATCAACCGCCAGATGGCGCACTATGCGAATCACGTCGGCCAGATTGTTTATCTCGCGAAGCATTTCAAAGCGAGCGACTGGCAGTCGCTGAGCGTGCCGAAAAATAAATCGGCTGAGTTCAATGAGCAGATGCGTGTCAGAAGCCCGCGCGTCAGCAAGGGCTAGTGGCCCTCCCTAACGGTCGGGCTTCTGACACGTATCGAGCGAGCAGGATGCTCGCGAACCGCCGACAGGATGTCGGCGCTCCAAATGATCATCGCGCTCCATCACGTCAACGTCACGGCGCCGCCGGAACTCGAGGCCGCGACCAAACATTTCTATGGCGAAATTGTCGGGCTGAAACAGGTCCCGAAACCTGCGACTGCGCGCCAAAGCGGAGCCTGGTATCAAATCGGAGATAATCAACTGCACCTGTCAATCGAAGATGAAGAGCGCGGCCCTTTGAGTTCGCGTCACGTCTGCTTCCATGTTTCGGATTTGGCCGAAGCTGAAGAGAAGTTTCGACACGCCGGTGTTGAGATAATTCACGACGCACGACCAATTGCCGGCACGTTGCGATTCTACGTTCGCGATCCCGGCGGTAATCAATTAGAAATCGTTCAAGAACCGATGTCCGACAAACTTTAGTTTGTCGCGTCACTTGAGAAGACCGAGTGAGAAGGTAGCGACAAACTGAAGTTTGTCGGACAAATCAAATGAGCTTCACTTTCATCAATCCTGAATCACTCGGCGCACCACGCGGCTATTCGAATGGCGTGTTGACTGAAGCTGGCGACCGGTTGCTGTTCATCGCCGGTCAGGTTGCTTGGGATCAGAACCAACGGATCGTCAGCGATGATCTCGTCGAGCAGTTCGATCGCGCGTTGGCAAACGTCATCACTGTAGTCGCCGAAGCCGGTGGCAACGCGAATCAGATCGCGCGGC
>DATLVM010000004.1:0-22290 GCA_035577445.1 Pyrinomonadaceae bacterium | reverse complement strand
CCAGGCCGCGAGAATTCTTTCCGTGAATCCATCTTCGCCCGGCCGCCCGACGTGATACATGATCTCGCCCTTGCGATCTTCGACGATGGCTTTCCGAATGCGCGACGCGAGATCGTTGAGAACATCATCCCAACCGACGCGTTCCCACTTGCCTTCACCACGCTTACCGGATCGCTTCAGCGGATAAAGAATGCGATCCGGATCGTTGACTTGATTCAGCGTCGCCGGACCTTTGGCGCAGTTGCGCCCGCGCGACCCGGGATTCTCAGGATTGCCTTCGAACTTCTGAATTTGATTGGTGTCTTTGTCGATGTAGGCGAGCAGCCCGCACGCCGACTCGCAATTGAAACAGGTCGTGGGCACGAGCTGATAACGCCGCTCTTTACGTCGCGGCCACGCTTGCGAATCCAGTTCAGTCCAATCATCCCAGCGCTCCTTTGGCGGAAACGCTGAGAGATGGATGCGGGATGGGCCGGGATATGACATGTTCTTTATTTCGACTGGGCTCGTTTGCGTGTGGCCTTTCGTTTTGCCGCTTTCTCAACGGCTTCCTCAATTTCTCTTTCGACGAAATGATGTAAGAGGTCAATCGATTCCCTTGCAAAGTAATAAGCATCCTTGTCGTTTAATGCTCTGGCGAAGGAACCGTGCGTAGTCAATCCTAGTATTGAATGCAGAGCCTCCCTGTCCTCTTAATTTCCGGAACGTTGCCGCGTTGTAAGGCCCGATAAAATTCCGCACCAAACGGATAAAGCCATGGCATGTCGTCACGAAACATAGCGACCGCCGCCAATATGCCGACTGCGTCACCCTTGCTGATATGCATGAGTTCCTCAAACAACATCGGGTGAAAACGTCGTCTCTTTCGATGTTTGATCGGATCCAGTTGTCCCTCTATTCGAGAAGGTAAATCTTGGAACATGACTTTCACTTCTTCGAATAGCTTCGCAACGGAGGTTTCGTCGACAGACTGTTCTTCTTCCGCGTCTGCTGGACTATCAAGCTTCGCGAGTACGGATTTGGCTTTTTCCTTAAATGTCCGAACCTGCATCGCAATGGCTTCTCGATCAGGTTCCGAATTTGGAATTCGGCCAACCAACTGCATGACGAGCTTGGTAAGAGAGTCCTCGCTATCGTCCGAATTCTGGAATTGTGCAAAGGGTCCGGTGGCGGCACGAGCAAGTGTGATTCCTAAGGCGATCCCATATACCGGAGTATTCAACTTTCCCTTTGCAACTCCGGCTTCATACAGTATCCAAGGTCTTTCAATGCTTCTCTGAGTCAGCAAGCACACAACATCTGAGGCGGCGCTGAGATTTCTCATCAACTCGGGATACCACTCCGTACCGTACTCAATTCCCTGAGTACCTCTTCGATCCGATGATCGAAACGACTTCAAAACACCCGCGCTAACGCTACTTAGGAGTTTACTGAATGCTTCCGCAAGTTCTGCGTCGCGAGAGTCGTGGCTAATAAAAACCAACGAGCCAGTCTGCGAGGGCATCAGTTCAGAAGGCTCTTCCGATTTGGCTTTCTTTCTTGTTGATGAGGCCATAGCAGTTCTCCATCAGTGTGGCGGGGTATAACCATCCAACTCAAACGGGCAGAGATCTGACCCGATCACGCTGCCACTTGTTCATACGAAAACCGCGGAATGTCGGCGCGTTTACTCGCGTGCTCGACTGTGATGCCGCAGATATTGCCACTCTTATCGAGATCTAAAACAGTGTTCTCGTCCAAGTCTTTCGACTCGGCTACTTCGGTTGACTTGAACTCAATATAGAGCGTGTCAGTGTCCTGGAAATATTGAATCTTCAACTCGATCACATCTCCAATCGACCAGCCCAATAATTTGGTTTTCTGCTCGAATGCATCACCGCCAGAATGAAGACATGCTTGCCTTCAACTTCATAAATCACGTTATAGGGAAATCGATGTGTTCGAGCTCTCCTAACTGAGCCGCGCAGTTTGTCCACGCGCGTGGAAATCTCAGAATGCGTGAAATGCAATCATCGATCTCTTTAAGAAAATCGTCGCCTAGCTGTGGATCGATTCGATCGTAGTAATCCGTGGCATCGTCCAGTTCCTTCCGAGCGTGAGGATGGTAACTGTACGTCATCGGTTTCGGCGCGCGCGTAACTCTCTTATCACCTGTTCACCGTCGATGGTTTGCACTTTGCCGTCTCGGATTTCCTGCATACGTCTTTCGGCTTCGTCAGCCCAGACCGCATCAATCTCCTTCTGTTGCTCCCAATCCAGACTTTCGAGCAGGTGGTCAGCCAACATCGCCCTGGCGCCTGGCGGAAGCTTCAGCGCATCTTCCATTATGTCGTCGAAGTTTGCAGCCATCGATTTAGTCTCCTATTAACCGCGATTTTTACATTCTAACGCTTCACAGGTCAGAGAAACCACGCAATGAGATCTTCGACTCACTTCACGCTCGCGCTAAAAACTTCCTCCATCAAATATGGCCGGCGGCAACCGCTCGACGAAACAAGTTGCTTGCGGCTGTCGGTCCAGATTGGATAAGAAACGCCGGCGAACGACACGAGACCTTCGTAATCTCCCTGTTGATTTCCGTAGTTAATGCCGTCGCAGGGAAAGATTCCGTTGCAGTCGTGTTCATTCGAGCTGACGGTGCTCACGCGAATGTCTGAACCGGGAAAGGACAGGCCACCGTCCGTCGATCGCGCCAGGTAATAATCAGTCTGGTAACGAAAGCCCGTGGTGTCGTTGCGCGTGTCGTAGAACGCGACGGTGACGTTGCCGTTGACCGGATCGACTGACATCCAGTGATTGAAGCGATCGACTTTGGACGCAAATTGATCGGGAACGTGCGCCGGCGCCGACCACGTTAAGCCGTTGTTATCTGAGTAAGAAATAAAAATGTCGGTGACATTTGCCGGCGTTAAATCCATCCACGAACAATAAATCCGACCGCGATGCGGACCGGTTGAGCGATCGACATCGAGCGAAGGATAGACCAACGCGCCGCGAAACGATTCTGCGGGGATGCCGATGTCGAACGGCAGCGTCTTAGTCGAAATCGTGCGCGGCACTCCCCAACTTCGTCCGCCGTCATAAGAGCTGTTAAATACGATCGCATTGGCTACATAGTCGTTCCAGGAAACGTATACTTCTCCGTTTGGTCCAACTGAAGGCGACGCGCCGATTGAACGGCCCGGCCCGGACGGATCATCGACTCGCGTGACTGAAAACGTGGCGCCATGATCTGACGAAGTCGCCAACCGCACGCCCCCGCCAATCGATCCTCCCGAGGCCGCATCCCAGGCGATGTAGACATTGTCGCGAAACGGGCTCGACGCATTGGTGTCGGCTGTAATCATGGGTTTGTCATTAAAGTGATTGGTGCCATTTTCGAACGAGAAAAAATTCACCGATGGATAAGTCTTGCCGCCATCGGTCGATTTCGCGACGGCCATTTCGGTTCCGTTGATTCCGTTTCCGTTGCCGAAGAACACCACGATGTAGCCGTAAAAGACGTTACCTTGTGTGTCGAAAGCCAGCGTCGGATCGGAACCAAAGTCGATTCCGTTCGCGCCCTTCGCCGCCGGCAGCGGCAAATCGACCCCTCCCCAACTGCCACCTCCGTTGGTCGAGTAATAGCCTCGCATCGGCAGACGGAAAATTTCATTCGATCCGCCGGCGAGAACCTTCGGCTTGTTCGGATTGATGGTGATGAAAGTTTCGCTTTGCGGGCCGCACTCGTTCGACACATCGACGTTGCTGCCGACGCTCGTCGAAGCCGTACTTAATGGGCTGGCATCGCCGCCGTTATCGCGAATGAATTCGTACTTGCTCCACCAGGTGGGATCGTGCGAAGTGTTTTGGGCGGCGACACTCGCGCGTCGATTTGAAAGAAACAGAGTCGAGGCGATTAACGCCAAAACCACTGCGATGAGAAGCTGCTTGTTCGTCATAACTATCCTCCCTTGATGCAATCATGCCAGCGGCACAGATTGTCCCGCTTGCACGTAAGCGTGTTCGGAAAATATTACTCCGGCAATTGCTAGTAGCACACCGGCCATTCCGATCGACAGGAATCCAAAGAATGCGGCCAGCGGCAGAGCGCCTCCCGCAACCGCCAGCGCAATGCCGGTCCAAAACGGGGTGCGGTAGCGCCCGCGCGTCATCTCCCACATGGCCACGCGAGCATGCGCAGTTGCATGTGTGAGCGATAACTCGCCAAGGATCAATAACAGATGAATTAGGCTGGCGCCGGTAAGCATCCAAAGCGCCGCCGGGAATGCTTTGTTGAAGATGTCAGCGGGTGAACCATCGAAGCTCACGAGTGTTAGCGGCAACAAAACCGCCGACCCGAGCAGTAATGCTTGCACCAACAAATGTGGCGGCAACAACGGATTCTGCCAAAGATCGCGGGCCTTCGCCTGGGCAAAAAGATAAGCGGTGTAGACCGCACTCAGTAACGCCAGAGGAATTCCCGCAATCATTAACCAACTTTGTATTGAACTCGATCCGATTATGCTTCCGACAAAATGCGCGGCGAGTACAAGTGAATATCCCGCGATGATGAACGCTCCCTTCACCAGCCAACTGCGCCACTGCGGTCGCGTGAAGATCATGTAAAAGCGCGAAGGATGCTCGAGGTCCCAAAGCAATAACAGACCGGTGATTCCCAGAAACGCACCTGAAACGATCGGCGTGGCCCAAAGCCACAGCGGACTCTCGGGTTTTATAAACCCTAAGAGCACCAGCAACGCCGCGACTAAATACACTCCGCTGGCAATTCCCTTTGTCCACGTATAAAGACTCACGCGCCAATCCCAGGGAATCGAATGCGCCACGTCGTAAGTCAGCAGCGCCGCGGCTGATGAGTTATTAAAAGTCGGGTTGCCCGAAACGACATGCCCGCTTGATTCGCGTTGCTCGCTTCACATGAACAGGCCAGCTTCCGGCCGACGCGCGGCGAGTGGATCCAGCGTCGCCTGATGCGCGCCCTTGTAGAACAGCTTCGGCAGCGTCTCTTTCTCGGGCCGCCGAACATTCACCGGTTCGCGACTGACGATCTGCGCGACGTACGATGATTGGTCGTTCATGTCGCCGATCAGAATCGCCTGTGTCGGACAAACGACGACGCAGGCCGGCTCAAGGCCCACATCGATCCGGTGTGCGCAGAAGTTACATTTCTCCGCTGAGTGATCCTCAGGATTGATAAAGATCGCGTCGTAAGGACATGCCGCCATGCAGGCTTTGCAGCCGATACAGATCGATTTGTCGAAATCGACGATGCCGTCGGCGCGCTTGAACATCGCGGCGGTGGGACAAGCAATAACACACGGCGCGTGCGCGCATTGATTGCACCGCGTTACTTGATGCGCGCGCCGCGTCTGCGGGAAAACACCGACGTCGACGTGCTTGACGTAGGTGCGCGTCACCCCGATGGGCACGACATTCTCAGACTTGCACGCGGTTGTGCACGCATGGCAACCGATACAACGGGTGTGATCGATCACCTTTGCCCACTGCGTGCGAGTTGTCGACCCTGTCTCTTGATCAATCATCCGAAACGCGCCGCCTGAGAAACCGGACTACCGCAGCACGATGTGTTGCGCTCCAAACCTGACGGCTTTTTCTAACCAGTTAATTGAGAGATGCGCACTATATCACGCGGCGCATGGTCGTCCCAGAGGACTATTCTGAACGCTTCGCTTCCTGCCACAGCGCCTCCAGGTCTGCGATAGAAACATCGTCAAACCCGCGCCGTTGTTCACGCAAGTTTTGCTCGATAAAGTTAAATCGTCTGCGGAATTTGCGATTACTCAACTTCAGCGCCGCTTCGGGCTCGACGTTCAGGCGGCGCGCGATGTTCGTAATCACAAAAAGTAGATCGCCAATCTCTTCGCGCACCTTCGCGTGATCTTCTTCATTGTTGGTTTCTGAATGCGTTTGGATCGCTTCGTCCAATTCATCAAGCTCTTCGTGCAGCTTGCCAAAGATCTCTTCAAGGTCCTTCCAGTCAAAGCCAACGCGCGCGACTTTGGTTGAGATTTGGTGCGCCTCCATCAACGATGGCGCTTTGGTCGACACGCCATCCAGAATTGAAGTCGCTTGCGATTTGTCTTTAGCTTTCGCGCGCTTCTCTTCCGCCTTGATCGCTTCCCAGTTCTTGAGAACCTCGGTGGAATCTCCGGCCTCGACGTCACCAAAGACATGCGGATGCCGGCGCACCATCTTTTCGTGCACCTGTTCGATGACATCATCAATCGTGAATTCGCCACGCTCTTTCGCCACCCGCGCGAAGAACGTGATTTGAAACAGGAGGTCGCCGAGCTCCTCACGCAAATCGTCCGGCCGCCCCAGCCGCGCTTCTTCCAGCGCATCGAAAGCTTCGTAAGCTTCTTCGAGCAGCATCGGCGCAAGCGTCGCGTACGTCTGCTCGCGATCCCACGGACAGCCGCCCGGCGAGCGCAGTCGATCCATCAATTCAACCAAGTCCGCAAAAGTTTTCGGCATGCGAAGTAGTTTCAAGTTTTAGGTTTGAAGTTTCAAGTTGAGCGGACACGATTCTCATTCACACCTCGCTTCAGCGAGGTGACGTAGCGCCGCGAAGTTGATTGAGCCGTTTCAACGGCTTCTGACTCTGAAACCGTTGAAACGGCATTGATATATTTGACTCAGCTATCGACGGAGCTAGTCGCGGTCACTCGAATTAGAGTTGAAGCTGCGTCAGCAGCGTTCAGAACTAAGCCCAAGGCGAGGCTCCGCGAGCCTTGGGTTAACGAACCAATTAGAGCGATTGAGCCCCGCAAGGGGCGAAGCATCGATAGTTCAGCCTGCCCGTTAACTCTCTGTCCCCGCTTCGCGGCTCTGAAATAACCAACGACCACCACCCAAGGCTCGCAGAGCCTCGCCTTAGGCTTAGCTCCTACCGCTGCTCCGCAGCTCCCGCTTGCACCGGAAAGGGCTAGTACTTGATGAGTCAAGTATGTCAATACCGTTGAAACGGTTTCGGAAAGCTTAACCGCCAGGCACACCTTGCTGAAGCAAGGTGTGAATAAGAAGCGCCGCGAAAGCCGCAGCTACTTTTGCACTCAATCAAAATCGAGTGCTAACATCGCTTCGTCTTAATCCTAAAAACTTCATCAGGTGCGCCGAACGGGTTCGTAACACCGCGGCTGCATCGCTGCTTGAAAAACCATGAGCGAAGAACAACCCACATTCAAAGTAGTCGACCGTCGTCCCTTCAACCCGGACGGAACTCCGCGCGAATTTTCTGAAGAAGAAAAGGCCGAGGCCGATCGCGCCGCGAGCGCCGCTGTCGTTGAGAGTGCTGCAGCCGCCGCGATGCCGTCACCAAAAGCTCAACAAGAAAATGCACCGCCGCCCTCGGCAGCGCCTCGCGAACCAAGCCGACCGGCGGCGCGCGAACGAGCGCCGCGGCGCACTGGCGGCGATCCGCTCGACGATCCAACCAGTTTTCTCAGTCTCATCATGTCACTGGCATCGAACGCGGCGGCGAGTCTGGGAATGATGCCGCATCCTATGACGGGCGAAACTGCTGTCGATCTGCAAACAGCAAAGCATTGGATCGACGTGCTCGGAATGCTCGAGGAAAAGACGCAGGGTAACCTCGACGAGCAGGAAGCACAGATGATTGAGAATCTGCTCGCCGACCTGCGCATGCAGTACGTTTCATTCGCACAGTCACCAACAGCGCCACCTGCAAAGTTCACCGCGAGCGACATCACGGGCGGAAAGTGAAGTCGAGTCCAAATCCAATGTCGAGTGCTTTTATGGTTCCGAGTTAGGCGTTGGCAGAATCGCGGTAGGCCGGTCAGAATTGACATTTGTAAGACGAGCACATACTTTGTACGGCGCTAACACGCTCGGTTCCCCCTTCGATATTCACCATAGTCTGAAAAGGAGAAAGAGAATGAGACGACTGGCTCTACTAGTGGCGTTGGTCGCTTTGCCAACCGCCGTCGCCGTAACTCTTAATCGGTCGAAAGCTTCGATTCCCACACCGAAGCCGGACTTGATTGTGGACCAAAAGCGCCTCTTGCAAAACTGGGTAGTGCGGGACGAAAAGTTACCAGCCAACTTTTGCAGCGTCGAAGAAGGCGGCATTACGCCCGGTGAACACACGCTCTTACGCTTCACAGTTTCAACGCCCAACATTGGCACGGCGGATGTGAATCTTGGCGATCCGAATGTTCATTTTGCCAACAACGACGGTCTTTACGAGTACGCTACGTGTCATCGTCATTTCCACTTTCGGCATTACACGCTTTATGAGCTGATCGACGCGAATGGGTTCGTTTGGCGCGCCGCCAAGCGAGGCTTTTGCATGATTGACGTAGAGAAGTATCAGGCGTATCCCGGCCCCGCGAATAGCGACAGGAACTATCTCTCCTGTGGCGCGCCGGCGACGGCAACTGAGCCCGCCATACCTGGTAATCAGGGAATCAGTGTTGGGTGGGCGGATACTTATGTCTGGAAGCTCGGTGGTCAGTATTTTGTGCTTGACGGCGGAGACGGACAGCCGGTGGTTCCGCCCGGCGATTACACAATTCGCATCACTGTAAATCCTGGGTTTGTGGCTCAGGGCGGTGAGCCCTGTCCGAATTTTGAGGGAGGACTTTGCCATCAACTGCCGGAGCTGGACTACAACAATAATGTGAGCGAGATTCAGATCACAATCCCCGCCCATCCGGGTAAGCAGGGTGTTGGTCCTCTCAAGAATCAACCCCAGCTTACGGCGGAGCCAATTGACTAAGCTACGGCGAGTGTCAGTCTGGCGTTCGATTGTTTTCGGGAAGCCCGTCAAGAATATTGGCGGGCTTTTTCCAACCAAATGCTTACTGCGAACGAAATGAAACTGACGTTTCTCGGCACCGGCACATCCACGGGCGTGCCTTCAATCGCCTGTGAATGCGAGACCTGCACTTCAGACGATCCTCGCGACAAACGACTACGCGTTTCCGTTCTGATCGAGCACGCCGGTCAAACCGTCATCGTAGATACATCCAGCGATTTTCGTCAGCAGGCTTTGAAGATTGGCTTGAAGCATCTCGATGCGGTGCTGATCACACACTGTCATGCCGATCACATCTTCGGGCTTGACGATATTCGCCCACTGAATTTTCGTCACGGTGCGTTGGGCTTATACGCCAACGAGCGCGCGTGGAAAGACATCCGCCGGATCTTTCAATATGTGTTTGAGCCGTCGCATTTCGGCGGCGGCTTGCCACAGATCGTCCCGCACACAGTTGTGAATGGCGCGCCGTTTTGCCTCGGTCGTGATTTGGAAGTAACACCGCTCGAAGTTATTCACGGCCGCCTGCCGGTGGTTGCTTATCGCTTCAATGATTTTGCCTACGCGACGGACTTAAGTGAGATTCCGCCAGCGACGATCGAAGGATTGCGCGACTTGAAAGTGCTGGTGCTGGATTGCCTCCGCATCCGTCCGCACCAAACCCATCTGTGGCTGGAGCGTGCGCTTGAATACATCGAGCAACTTAGGCCGAAGCGAACCTATCTCACGCACATTACGCACGAAGTGATGCACGCGCGCGATTCGAAGCTCCTGCCTGACAACGTTGAGTGGGCTTATGACGGATTGGTTGTATGTGACGACTAAAACCGGGAGCGCGGACGTTCCCGTCCGCAGTCCGCCGGAGGCCCTGAACGTCTTCGCGCTCACGGCGGACGGGGACGTCCGCGCTCCCGGGATTAACAATGCGTTTATTTCATGGAACCGAAAACGCTGAGATCGCGCGCCCGACGGTGCTGACGCTTGGTGTGTTCGATGGGCTGCACCTTGGGCATCAGCTCATCATGAAGACGGTCGTCGATCGCGCGCGCGCGACCGGCGCCGTGCCAACTGTGATCACTTTCGAGCCGCATCCGCGTGCGGTGCTTCATCCCGATTCAGCGCCGCCGCTTCTGCAAACTCTCGATCAGAAAATTGAAGCGATGAGCGTGCTCGGTATCGAGCAGACGATCGTCATCCACTTCGATCAGGCTTTCTCTCAGATTCGCGCGAAAGACTTTCTGCGTGACGTCGTCGTCGATCGTTTGCAGGCAAAAGAGGTTTACCTCGGTCGCGGCTTTTTCTTCGGCCACAATCGTGAAGGAAATATCGAACTGTTAAGGAAGATAAGCGAACAACTTGATTTCATCGCCGATGAAGTCCCGGAAGTGCGCTTGCTTGGAAGGCGCATCGGCTCGACGGGAATCCGCGAGCTGTTGCTGAATGGGCGTGTGAATCTTGCCCGTCGCATGCTCGGCCGGCCTTACGGAGTCGAAGGCCCGGTCGTGCGCGGCGCTGCGCGTGGAAACCAACTTGGGTTTCCCACGGCTAATATCCATCCTCACAACCGAGTCATTCCGCGCGGCGGAGTCTATGTGACGGCGACCCTTATCGAAGGGCAATGGCGGCGCAGCGTGACGAATATCGGGACCCGGCCGACGTTTGGCGACAACCTTGGGCCATCAGTCGAAACTCACGTGATGAACTGGTCCGGCGATTTGTATGGTGATGTGGTGCGGGTGCGGTTTCTGCATCGGCTGAGGGATGAAACGAAATTTGGATCGGTCGATGAACTGAAGATACAAATTGCTAACGACGTTTCCCACGCTGAGAGGTACTTTGAACGGAATGGCGTGCGGCGTTCACTGTCGATCTCCTAATGCTGGGAGCGCGGACGTCCTCGTCCGCAATGAGCGCGAAGCGCGAACAAACAACGAGAGGCGGACGGGGACGTCCGCGCTCCCTGCGTTACGCACGAGATCGGAACCAAGCGCTGCTGAACGGCCAATCCTCAGGCTTGGTGCAGAGCTTTGCCTTCACGGAATTGTTCTCTATATAAGCAGTGGCACTTGCGAAATGCTTCGCATCCCGCACATAGCGATCGAAATAATCTTCCATCCAGAATTGGCCGCGCCGACCGAGAATCTTGTTTGCTTCGCGCGAGGTGAATGATTTCAAGTCTTTCATGATCCGCGATAGTGACCAGCCTATTGCCGGCGTGAGAATTACATGCACGTGATTCGGCATCAGCACCCAAGCGTAAAGTCGATATCGTTCGCTATCGAAATGCAGTAGAGAGTCCTGAACGATAGTAGCAACGCGCGCGTCTCTAAGAGCGCAACTTCCGTACCCCTGATCGAGGTATGCTTCTATTCGCCTTCGGAGAGTCAGGTCTTCATTAGCGCCAGATTCAACGGCAAGTTCTCGCTTCCATCTCTCAAGCACCGTTTGCGGAAGCGAATCGGCAAGACGAAAGCTTATCGTTTGAGCAATATCACCGCCATCGAAGTGGGGAAGATAGCCGCGACTATGCCAACCAGCATCGCGGAGTTCTTTTTCAATCTGAGCCTTGATTGCATTCATCGCCACCATCTGAGAGCGCGGACGTCCTCGTCCGCAATGAGCGCAAAGCGCGAACAAACAACGAGGGACGGACGGGGACATCCGCGCTCCCAGCTTCTACTTCTCCCCGTTACCGGACGTCGGCAGTTTCATCTGCTCTCGAAACAGATTCAGCAACAGCAAAGTCCCGATACCGCCGCCATCACCGCTACCGCCCCCTGTCGCCAAAACGTCCGGAGTAATGCGCACGCCTTTGTCGCCGATGACTTTCAGAGTCTCAACTACGGCCACGCCCTGTGCGCCGAGCGCGTTGACCTGCTCGCGATAGGCAACGCCTTGCGCTTCGCCCATCAAGCGAACCTTCTCAGCCTCCGCCCGGCCGGTTTGGGAAATGTAAGACGCTTCGCCTTCGGCCTCGGCCTTGCGCTGTTCGGCGCGTTTGCCGGCGATCTCAACACCCACAGTCGCGGCCATCAAGTCGCGTTGATTGTCGGCCTGTGATTTTGTCTTTTCGAGTTGGATACGCTTCTCTTCAGCTTCACGTTGCGCATTGAACATGTTCTGCCGCTGCTCGGCGAGAATCTTCTCGGTCTGCGTCTTCATCAGCTCTTCGGGCAGGTGTATGTGACAGATGAGCACGTTCACCACGTCCACGTGATACTTCAGAAGGTGTGCGCGCACGCGGGCTTCGGCGCGTTCCTGCTCTTCATGCCGATTTTGCAGGTAAGCCATCGCCGAAGATTCGGACGCCTGGTTACGAAAGATCGAGTCAATCAGCGGGTGCATCACGTTTTGAATCAAGCGATCAATGCCGCCGATCTTGGCGACCATGAACGGCGCGTCTTCGGGCTTGACGCGGAAGACAACGCGCACTTCCAACTGCATCGTGAAACCGTCCTTCGAAATCACTTCGAAAGGATTGAAGGTGTTGACGACTTCGCCCGAGGTCCATTCAACGGTCTGGTTCGTGGTCGGAATCACGATCGGCGTGATCGCCAGAGTGTTGACGTAATAGCGTCCTGGTCCAACCACGGTTTCCTGAATGCCGCGATAGCCTTCCGGCACGACGTAAGCTTCGTGCGCGCCTTCATCGAGTCGCCTGTCAGCCGGATCGCCGCTCATCAGTTCACTCTTGATCTCTTCGGCGTCGGCTTGATCCAGATGAGCTGCTGATTGCGCCGCCTGTTCTTTCTCTTCGCGCTCCATCCGCGTCCGCACCTTGGCGGCCATCTGACGCCGCACTTCATCCGAAGGGTCTTTACCGGTGTTCGACACAATCACCGCGACTTCGCCTGGCTTCACTTCTTTCGCCGTTTCCGGAATCACTTTGAACAGGAGCGGGTTGATGTAGTACGTGCCGGGCAGCAGGATGTCTTTCTGCGGACCGCGCTGGCCACTGCTGTCGATGAACTCGTGTCCGTCCTGAAAATTGTCGTGGCCCGGAATCGATTCGGCCACGTAATCGCCCGGATTCAACGGTGCTCCATCCAGCGCTTCAACCAGGCCAATCTCGTTTTCGTTGATGACGGTCGCGTCGAACAAGCGCACATAGAAAAGGCCGGGTTTTGTTTCGGTGCCTCCGCTTAGCGGCATCGACTGCGTCAGAATTCGATACGTTCCCGGCGTGAGGATGTCCACTTGCGGACCACGCTGGCCGCCCGAGGAAACAAACAGCTCGGCGTTCTGATAACTGAGATGGTCCTTGATCGCTTTGCCGAGCAAACGGCCCGCGTCAAGCGGTGCTCCGTCGGCCGCAGTGACGATACCAACCTTGCCTTGAGGAATGACCGTGGCCTTCGCCACCGAAACTCTGAAAAGGTAAGGATGGATGGGCCACAATCCCGGCGGCAGGGTGCGGAGCTGAATTCCTTTGACACCGCCCTGCTTGATGAAAGCGATCGGATCCTGAAAATTGTTGTGAGCATTCTGCGCGCGGTCAGGCGCAAAGATTCGGCCCGGAAGATTTGGCTCTCCGTCGACGGCTTCGACGATACCCATCTCGTCGGCCCCGATTTCGATCAGCGGCACCGGCCGGCCGAAAAGCCTTTCGGTGAAGGGATTCAGAAAGTGCAAGCCCGGCTTGAGCACGTCAGCCTGGATCCCGACTTCGCCTTCGGTGGCCACCACGCGTCCCGGCGGCATACGGCGGCCGAGATAGCGCCTTTCCTTGATCGCAATTTCGCGCGGGCCGACGTTCACAAAGATGCGACGCAAGATTACCAGTACCACAATCAGCACGACGACGGCGACAAACAGGATCGGCACTACTGTCATTGGATCGATGTTATTCATATTGAACCTCTAATTTGTGTCAGAAGCCCGACCGTCAGGGAGGGCCTCATATGGTTTGTTACCCTCGCTTACGCTCGGGCTTCTGAGACTCGCCGCTTCCAGTTCGCGGCGGGCGTCTGCGAGGGTCTGCTTCAGGACAAAACCGGCGCCTGAGCTTCTGGAGCGCGAAGAGAGTATCCAAAACTCTCCGTCAAATAAAGACCGAAGCTCAGCCGGCATCACATCGGCTAACTTTCCTTCACGCCAAAGCTGAAGCGCATCCTCGATTGATTCTCGGTACAGGGCCGCATCATCACTCAATGCGGCGAAGTGCAAAGCTTTCGCAGTGCGGTTCCGATCGGGAGCGGCTTTCCAGGACGCGATCATCGCTTTTGCCAAAGGGGCGTTCACCGGCAACTGGTTTCGCGCGACGTGCGACGCGAGCGAAAGCAATTTAGATTCTGTATCAGCCTGCGTGACAAGTTCGCTGAGCACGTGGTCGTACCAATCAGCCTCGCCAGTTGCGTGCGCCTGATCGAGAGCAGATCGCTCGCCGTGCTTTGCCGATTCAAGCAGGCGTGACTTCTCTTCTTCCTTTGCGGCTGCGCTCAATTGATTCCGCGTCTCAAGCGACATCGCGCGCTCCTCAAATAATCCGTGCAGATCCGGAGGCGGCGGCAGCACATGTGCTGACGCTTCCGGCAGGGACTTCTGCCAAAAATAAATTCCCATTCCAGCTATGAAAATGATTGCGAGCGCGGTTATGAAGAGTATGACCATTTAGGTCCGACAATCTTGTTTCAAGCTGACTGCCGGTCCGGAGGATTATACGACGACCGGATTCGGAAGGTTCAAGCAGCCGTCAGATTCCGTGCAAGCGCAGCCGGAATTCATCATTAAAAGCCACGATTTCCGGCGCGCGATTTGAAAACTGCCGAGATTGCCGGATCAGCCGCGGCAGCCCGCCGCCCGGCAACCGCAAGCCATACTCGGGACTTGCGAAGATCGAGGCGGTTTGCGGATTCAAACGCTCATTCACGCCAAAGCGGATTGCCTTCAGGGCTGCGGGCGCGAAGCCGGCGCTACGTCGCGGATTCACAAGTTCGATTGCTCGATCAAATATGTGCAGCCGGGTTGTGATGTCGCGCAGGGCGAGATCGCGATGCGTCAAGGCGTTCGCGATCGTTTCCGAGACAACTTCGCGATGATAGTTTGCGCGCGCTACAACGGGTGCCTCATCCGTCTCGTTCGCGAACTGCGCGGGTCGCGTGTCCCACAAATCGCAATAGCGCTGCACAAATCGCAAAGCCGATTCATAAAGCGTCGCCAGGTTGCCGCCCAACTCCAGCCGCTCAATCACCGGCGCTTGAGTCGTGTCGCCGCTGAAGCGCGTCGCCACCATCGCCGCTCGGGGCAGAAGTCTGACGACGCTCTCGTCTTTACCAAACAAGAGCAGTCCCGCAATCGTCGGCGCGACTTCATCGCTCACGCGAGTCCCCAGCAGCAGATATCGTTCCAGAATCTCTGCCGTCGGATAGCCTTTCGCCGCGGCTTCGTCGAACGCGCCGCCTGCAAACGCACGCATGAAACTCCATAGATGAGCTTCGTCGATATCGCTAATCGTCGCCCGCGGAATGATCAGCGTTTCATAAGAGAGTGGCCGCGCATCATCGAGCAGCGTCCCCAATTCTTCCGGAGTCGTCTCGCGTTTCTCGGCGCCGACGCGAATGAAAAACCTGCCGTCTCGCGTCCGGTAGGGCCGGCGCTTGCCGTCAACTTCCAGAGCAACAATGCGACGGCCGTTGTCAAAGGCAATGCGATCGATGAAAGGAATGATGGACGGCTGAATCTCTTCGCGGCAGATGCGCACTAACTCGTCCTGCACTTCTTCAGGATGATCGACACCCTCGACCCGCAGCTGATCGTTCACGCCGAAAACAATTACTCCGCCACCGGTGTTAGCCAGCGCGACGATGCCCTGCGCGATGCGCTCAGAATTCGAAAGCTTAACTTTTAGTTCGACGTAAGTATCTTCCCCGCCGCGCAGCAGCCGCATCAGCTCAGTGCGGGTCGTCAGGGGCGCTGCGGTCTGGTAGAGGTACTCCTGGAAGGAACGATCCGTGACCGGTTCGTTGCGTTGGGAACTGCGGAAGCGTTTGCGAGCCATTTGTGTAATGGCGGGGCTCAGGAAACCCGCCCGGACGCGCGTCGCGTCGCTGGAATTCAAGTTAACACTTCACGGGGTAACGCTGTCAGTGTAGCATAGCGCCGCGCTGGGAGCGCCGGTGGCACAGACTTCAGTTTGTGGTGTCTGGTGCGGTGGTGGCACAGACTTCAGTCTGTGGTGTTTGGTGCGCACCACACATCATCAGAGCTTCCATCAGTCTTGGGTAATGCAACGAACACAGACTGAAGTCTGAGCCACTCAATCAAATGTTCTCGCATCGCAATCACGCGACGAAAGCTTACGTTGCGCTCGGGTCAAACCAGGGCGACCGCGCCGGCAACTTGTTGCTCGGTGTGCGCGGGATGATGGAAGCTGCGCTCTGTGTCTGTCGCCTGTCTTCGATTTACGAGACGGAACCGATCAGCGAGGTCGAGCAGCCGCCATTTCTCAATATGATTGCCGAGATTGGCACTCCGCTGCCTGCTCCCGAACAAGTGATGGCTCGGCTTCTGCGAATCGAGTTTTTGCTCGGCCGGATCCGCGATGTGAAGGACGGGCCGCGCACTTTAGATCTCGATCTGCTGCTGTACGGCGATCATGAAAGCGACACCGAATTTCTCAGACTGCCGCACCCGCGTTTGCACGAGCGTCGCTTCGTGCTCGAGCCGCTGGTGGAAGTCGCGCCTTACTTAATTCATCCGGTGCTGAAATGCACGACCGTAGAATTGTTGGAGAGAGTGGAAGATAAGTCAGCCGTGCGACGCTGGACATCCTCGTAGAAAAACATTTTCGTTATCGAAGCGAGTAGAGACGAGCCGCGGAGCGGCGGCAAATTTAGCCCGGGGTGAGCGAGCGCAGCGAGCGTAACCCGGGGATCATCCACGAGAAGAATTAGCAGCCCGCAAAGCGGGCGACAGACCTATGAAAAGTCAGCGAAGCTAAAAGAAATCATCGGCAACAATTCGTTCTTATCGATGGATTAGGACCTCCCTAAGCCTCTGTCGCCTGCTTCGCAGGCTCGGCGCTGCTAACCCAACTTCGCTGTCGGCAGAAACTGCGGCGGGCGTCTCACCTTCGTCGCTTGCTCAAACGCGTAGGCAAACTTAATCAAAGTCGGCTCGCTCCACGCTTTGCCGATAAACGAAAGTCCTACCGGCATGCCGAACAGATAACCGGCCGGCACGGTTACGTGCGGATAGCCCGCGACGGCTGAAGCGGTCGAGTATCCGCCCGTGAAGTGATCGCCGTTCACCCAATCCGTCGGCCACGGCGGTCCACCCGTCGGCGCGATCAGCGCATCGAGCTTGTTCTTGTCCATCACGAAATCGATGCCTTCTTTGCGCGAGAGTTTCAGGTTTTTCGCGAGCGCATCCTTGTAAGCCTTCTCAGTCAAAGGCCCTTTCGCCTGAGCTTTGATCATGATGTCCTGGCCGAACCACAGCATCTCTCGATCGCGATACTGCTCGTTGAAGTCGATAATCTCTTTCAAAGATTTCACCGGTGCGCGCGTGCCGAGTGAAGTAAGGTACGCGTTCAGGTCGGCCTTGAATTCATAAAGCAGCACTTCAAATTCCGAATCGTCGAACTTGCCGTGCGTCGGAATGTCTGCCGGATCGATGATCGTCGCGCCATGACGCTTGATGATGTCGATACAATCGTTCATCAGCTTGTCGACCGCATCGTTGAAGCCGAATGATTTGCGATGCACGCCGATCCGCGCACCGCGGAAGCCGTCAACGTTGAGGGACCTTGGGTAATCGCGCGCGGTCTTACCTGCTTGCGCTTGCGTAGCGCTATCACGTGAATCGACACCCATCAGCGCGACTAGTACGTGAACCGCGTCGGTCACGCTGCGGCACATCGGTCCGGCCGTATCCTGACTGTGCGCAATCGGAATGATACCCGCGCGGCTGATAAGTCCGAGGGTCGGTTTAATTCCCACCAGCGAATTCGCATTCGAAGGACACACAACTGAGCCGTCGGTTTCCGTGCCGACACCGATCGCCGCAAGGTTCGCGGAGATCGCGGCGCCCGTTCCTGAACTCGATCCGCACGGATTACGATCGAGCACGTACGGATTCTTCGTCTGGCCGCCGCGGCCACTCCAGCCGCTGCTCGAATGACTCGAACGAAAGTTCGCCCATTCGCTCAAGTTCGTCTTGCCGATAATCACGGCGCCGGCGTCACGCAACTTCTTCGCGACCGTCGAGTCCTGCGGGGGAATTGATCCCGCCAGCGCCAGCGAACCCGCAGTCGTCGTCATGCGATCGTGCGTATCGATGTTGTCTTTGATGAGAACCGGAATCCCGTGTAGCGGACCGCGCAGCCGCCCGCCTTTTCTTTCGCGATCCAGGTCCGTCGCGATCGACAGGGCATCCGGATTCAATTCAATCACTGAATTTATGGAGGGCCCGCGCTTATCGATGTCGTCGATGCGATCGAGGTATTTGCGAGTGATCGAATGCGAAGTGTACTTACCCGAGGCCATTCCGCTTTGCAGCTCGCCAATGGTCATCTCGTCGAGCTCAAATGCCGGCGGCGGCGAAGCGCTCTCAACAGTCGCTGTGTTTTCAGCCGCCCTTGATCGGACAGTTGCCAACGCGAAGCTTGTTATCAAGCTTCCACGCACAAAGTTTCTGCGATTCATAAAGATCCTCGATTCACGTATCAGAAGCCCGCGCGTAAGCAAGGGCTACAAACTGTTTCGAGTTGCACGTCCTCGATCGAGCCCTCCCTTATGGTCGGGCTTCTGACACTCCGGCTCATAGATCGACCGCACTTCTAATTTGTGGCTTGGGAAAAGTCAAATGACAGGTAACCCAAACTGTTAGTTTGCGTCACAAGCTCACGCCCGCTGGACTAGATCAAAACTTCGTCAGGTTCGTCGATGACGGGTTGGAAAGGAATTCCTAAAGAGCGAAATACAGGTTTGAAGTTGAGGCTGACTGGTGTCCCGTTGCGCACACTCTCGGCGAGTCGCTTCGCATCGGGCAGGACACCGACCGCACGCAACGCTTGCGGATCGCTTTCCAGCAGGACGCGTTGTCCTGCGTCAGCGCCGAACGCGGCCGTGACTGTCTCCTGCCGAAGTCGCAATTTCACAAAATCCAAATCGGCATCGACTTCGGCCGGTTGCAGATGCTGAGTCTGCTCTTTTTTCACATAGGCGCGGAACGCATCCAAAACGCGATCGGTGATGGCATAGTCCGCCGGCTTAGGAGAATGATCGTAATCAATTTTGTCGACGCGATACGATTCGAGGCCGGGAATTTTCCCAGCTACAAGTTGGCGCGTGAAGTTGAACGCAGCTTCGACGATGCGGCCGCGCACCGGCGTCGCCGTCAATGACCGCGCTTCGATGTCCGGCGTGATGCCGCCGCCGCCATAGAACACTCGGCCCGCGGCGGTGCGAAATGCGGGCGCACTTGAACCACGCGACTGCGGCGACGACGGCTCACTCGGTGAAGGCTGTCCCGGCTGCGTAGGTTGCTGATTGTCATTCTCGTCGTGGCGGACGTAGTAATCGTAAAGTGAACCGCTCGAGTAATCGCGCTGCAACGAGCGGCCATACGGCGTGTAATAACGCGCCGTCGTCAAAGTCAGTCCGGTGTTGTATGGCAATTGAAAGACGTGCTGCACGAGGCCTTTGCCAAAGCTGGTTTCGCCGACGACCAGGCCGCGCCCGTGATCCTGAATTGCGCCGGCAACAATCTCGGAAGCGGAAGCCGTGTTCCGATTGATCATGACGACCAGCGGCACATCTTCGGGCTCGCTTCCGTTCGATTTATAAACCTGCGGGTCTTTGTATTCGCTGCGACCTTTGACTGAGACGACTACTTTGTCACGCGGCAGGAATTCACTGGCGACATCGATCGCCTGATCCAACAATCCGCCCGGATTGTTGCGCAGGTCGAGCACAAGCTGGCGCATGCCTTCTTTCTTCAGGGTGGAAATCGCTTCCTGCAATTCATCATCGGTGGTGTGCTGGAATCCTCCGACCAGCCCGATGTAGGCGGTGCCGGGTGAAATCATGAAGGCATTGCGAATTGAAGGGAGCGGCACTGCATCGCGGGTGATCTTAAAAGTGATCGGAACTTCTTCGCCCGCGCGCTCAACCTTGATGTCAACTGTCTTGAGGCGATCGCCGCGCACGTTCTTCGATACTTCTTCGCTGGACCAGTCGCGCGCATCTTTGCCATCGACCGCCACGATGCGGTCACCATAGCGCAGGCCCGCGCGCGATGCCGGCGTGTTCTGCACGACCGATTGCACATAGACGCCATCGTCGTGACGAAGAATCTGCACGCCGATGCCATAGAAACTCGACGACTGATCTTCCTTCAGCTTTTTGAATTCGCCTGACGGAAAATAAACGGAGTGTGGATCCAGCGTGAAGAGCATTCCCTGAATTGCCGCCTGAGTCGCTTTCTCGTAATCAACTTCACCTGCGTATTGTTCCGTGATCGTCGAGATAGCCTCGCTATAATCGGCTTCGATGCGATCGGCCTCGAACTGTTCGCTTTGGGAACTCGCGTTAGCGTTAGCATTCGCGACCGCATGACGGCGCGACGCGCGCGAACGAACGCCACCGGCAACGCTGGCGGCGATAACTACGAAGGCGGCGACAATGACGAAGTTTCTGCTCATCGCTGAAGATGAAAATATAGCACAGCGGGCGCGAGGCATTAAGTCAAAGGCCGCTTGTGCCGCGCGCACGATTCATTGAGAATGACAAAGATGCCGCCGCGATTGTCGATCGTCGTCCCTGCCTATAACGAAGCTGCGCGCCTCGGCCGCTCGCTTCAGGAAATCATTCGGTACCTGAATGACACCAGAGAACCCAGCGAAGTCATCGTCGTGGACGACGGATCGACCGATGAAACAGCCGAAATTGCGCGGCAAAGCCTGCAAGACCCTGGCGTCGTGAGCACGCGGGTGGTTCGCTACGAAGAGAATCGCGGCAAGGGTTATGCGGTACGGCTTGGCTTGAGAGAGGCCCAAGCGAACATCGCGCTTTTTTCCGATGCGGACCTTTCGACACCAATCACTGAGACACCGAAGCTGGTCGATCCGATTCGCAGCGGCGAAGTCGATCTGACTTTTGGATCGCGTGCTCTTGATCGCCGGTTGATTGGCGTTCATCAACCATGGCGACGCGAACAAGGCGGTCGCGTTTTTAACTTGATCGTTCGCATGGCGACGGGTCTTCCTTTTTGGGACACGCAATGTGGCTTCAAAGCGTTTCGCATGAGCGTCTGTCGACCGCTGATTGAAGCCGCGCAAATTGATCGATTCGGTTTCGATGTCGAGTTGATCTATCTGGCTCAATTAGCGCGACTGCGCCTGCAGGAAATTCCCGTGAGATGGGATCACACGGCGGGCGGACCGTTGGATGTGTCGGCGACATACAGCCGCGACAGTGTCCGCATGATCAATGAGGTACGGCGCATTCGCCGCGCGGCGGCCGCCGGTGAGTACAGTGAAGCCATCAGCGCCGCGCGAACGACGGCGATGGTCGAAGCGAAGCATGGATTGGCCCGCTCGATGGCTTAGGAAATACTGACCACAGAGGTCACAGAGGAAAAACGCGGAAAGGTGAAAAACAAAAGCAGCGTGATTCCTTTGCGTGGCTCGCTTTAGTTGCTTGGCATTTTTTGTTTGTCTTCTCTGTGTCCTCTGTGGTTAATTCTGGTTACGATGACTGCCAGACTAAACGTCAACATCGACCACGTCGCTACCGTGCGTCAGGCCCGTCGCACCGTCGAGCCCAGCGTAGTCGCGGCGGCGATGACTTGCGAACAGGCCGGCGCTGACGGCATCACGATCCACCTGCGCGGCGATCGTCGTCACATACAGGATGCGGACGTGCGCTTGCTGCGCGACGCTGTGACGACTTATCTGAACGTTGAGATGGCCGCGACGGAAGAGATGATGAAGATCGTCATAGACGTCAAGCCTGACGCGGTTTCGCTCGTTCCCGAAAACCATCGCGAAATCACGACTGAGGGTGGTTTGAACGTGCGCACGAATATCGCGATCGTGCGCGCGGCCGTTAACAAGTTGCGCGACTCCGGCATTATCGCGAGTCTTTTCATCGATCCTGATCCGCAGCAAATTGAAGCAGCTCGTGAAGTGAATGCTCAACAGGTTGAGTTATGCACCGCGGCTTATGCGGAAGCGACGCTCGGCTCGCTCGGCATTCATGGCGAAGGTGCGGTGCGAGCAAATCAGGAGTTGCGCCGTCTGCGAGAAGGTGCGGCGTTAGCAGCACAGTACGGATTGCATGTCGCAGCGGGTCACGGACTAACTACCAGGAACGTGGGCGCAGTGGCGCGCATCATCGAAGTGGCCGAATTCAATATCGGCCATCACATCGTCTCACGCGCGGTGTTTGTTGGATTGGATCAAGCTGTGCGGGAGATGCGCGAGGCGATCGCAACTGCGGAATAAGACTTTTTTGGAGTGCGGCGGCTTGACGCCGCTTTGTTCAGCGACA
>DATLVM010000003.1:0-18894 GCA_035577445.1 Pyrinomonadaceae bacterium | reverse complement strand
AGATTCGAATAGTCAAGAAAGTCGCCCACAACTAACAGCTTTGGGTTGAGGCGAGGCTTCAACGGAAGCCGGTCAGGAGAGCCAGAGAGTAGTTCGTCAGATCACGTTACTATTTTTTCCGGCCGCTCAATTTCGATCTCATCGCGGAGAGAATGCAATGGCTAATGTAGACAAACACCCTGCCGCCTCAGTCACCTCCTTGCCGAACCAAGCTGAATTTAAGAAAAGCCTTGCAATCCACAAGTTTCTTCTGATCCTTTCAACTGTCAGTTCGATCGTACTCTCCGCATGTTTAGGTTACAGGCTGCGCTCGATTGAGCACGGACTCTCTGCCCTGAGCGAACTGAAGGCGACTGCCGCGGCTGACCATCGGGGTGGCGCGCAAAGTCCCTGCCTGGAAGTCAGCGCTCCTCCTACGACGACCCAGAACTCCCAGGAGCCCGCCGACTTACCAGCCAACCCCAAACTGCCGGTTGTCAAAGGGCCGAGTGATTCTCAACCAAGAGGGACGAAGGACCGAGCCAAGCCCACAACTCCCAACTGAACCCCAGCCTTCGGAGAGAACCATGAGTAGCTCATTAAGAATTTCTTCTTGAAATGTTTCGGCTGGGATCTCGCAATAGCAACCCGACCAATAAGTCATTGAACGCAACAAGTATCTCGCAATTGGCGCAACGAGTTTTTCAACCGCGGTTCTTGCGTTACTCACTTGCCGCAATGCTATAAGTACGTAGTTCTGTTTCGGAAAAGACGTTATTCCATTGAACTTCATTTAGTCCGGCGAGCAATTTACGTGGCAGGCATCGACGGAATTGATGCCGGATGTAAGACAGATTAAGGAGAACGGAATGGCCAAGCGCGCGTTAATCGTGGGCATAGACAGTTATGACAACGTGACACAGCTAACCGGATGCGTAGCGGATGCTGTTGCGATCCGTGAATTGCTTGCGCGGAATGCTGATGGCAGTCCGAACTACAGTTGTCGCTTGTTGACGTATGGACCGGGCAACTCGGACGAAAAGATAACCCAGCCCTTACTTAGACGAGCATGCCAGGAGCTGTTCGACTTCACTGGGGAGCTGCTTTTGTACTTCTCGGGTCATGGGGCGCTCACTGATACGGGAGGATACCTCGCCACCTGCGACGCACAGCGGGATGCTTGGGGCATTCCCATGCAGGACATAATTCAATTAGCCAATACCTCGCGAGCCACCGACATTCTATTAATGTTCGATTGTTGCCACGCAGGAGACGTCGGGAATGCACCCATCCTAAACACAGCGAAGAGCAACAATCCGCTCGCCGTGCTGCGAGAGAATATGACGATCATAGCTGCGTCGCGCAATTCTCAATCTGCGATGGAATCGGGCGGCCACGGCCTATTCACCACCGCTGTTCTCGACGGGTTGGATGGTGGGGCCGCAGATCATTTTGGGTGGGTCACCGCCGCTTCGCTGTACTCCTTCGTAGAGCGTCGGTTCGGTGCCTGGGCTCAAAGGCCGGTATATAAGTCCCACGCCACGGAGTTAACAGTCATACGGCAGTGCGCCCCTCTCATTGACCGCTTGAGGCTATACGAGATTGTCAAACTTTTTCCCACGGAGGATTACAAATACCAGCTCGACCCGGAGTTCGAGCCGGAAGACGAATTCGGGAATTTGCATGAGCCAGTGAACGAAGAGAAGGTTCGGATTGCCCAGGTTTTCAAGAGTTACCGAGATGCAGGCTTACTAAAGCCGTCCGTGCCCAATGAGCAATTCTTCTGGGTAGCCAGACGCAGCCATACAGTTGAGCTCACTCTGCGAGGGCGCGAATATTGGCGACTTGTGACCTTCAGCAGAATCTGAATGGAATCAGGGGTCAACACCAACTAACCAAGGAAGCATTTTATGACAGGTAAGAAAGTAATATTTGTCGCGTTCGCGATTGAAGATGAACGGCAACGAGATTTTCTGAAAGGCCAGTCACTAAATACAAAGTCTCCGTTTGAGTATGTGGATCTGTCCGTTAAGGAGCGCTACGAAAGCGATTGGAAGGACCGCGTGCGGACGCGCATCAAGCGATCCGACGGAGTGATCGCACTCGTTAGCAAGAATTCCGTGGATTCGGCCGGCGAGAAGTGGGAGATCGGATGCGCCAAGGAAGAAAAGAAGAAACTGATGGGCCTATGGGTTTATACAGATGATCGAACTTACCCGTCGGAGCTGATTGGTCAACAGATTATTCCGTGGACGTGGGACGGTATAGCGGCCTTTATTGACAGCTTGTGATTGCTTAGAGGACTTGTCCTTTTTCGAACCACCCAAACGACGTTACGCCTCTGCAATTTGAGCGACGTAGCCTTCTTTGTTGCTATAGTCGTTCGATTGAACAGTTTATGAGACTAGGCATCTCTGGACATCAGGATATCTCACGCGAGGTTGCCGCGTACGTGAGGCCCATTCTTATCCGCCTCGTCAATGAGCAAAAAGACAACGTCGTCGGTGTGTCATCGCTCGCAGCGGGCGCCGATCAATTATTCGCAACTGTAATTCTGGAGCACGGCGGATCTGTCCACTCGATAATCCCTTCTCACGGGTATGAACGCACGTTCAAGGACCCGGAAAGTCTCGACCAATTCAAGTCGCTACTCGCTCGTGCGCAAAAGATCGAAACGCTCGATTATCCAGAGCCCTCTGAAGAAGCTTTTCTTGATGCCGGACGTCACGTGGTTGATAACTCAGACCTTCTGATTGCAGTTTGGGACGGCCAGCCCGCTGCCGGCAAAGGCGGCACCGCTGATATCGTCGACTATGCCCGTCGACGCGGCGTGGAAATGATAGTTGTTTGGCCGCCGGGAGTGTCGCGATAACCATTCTCACGTTGGTTACTCTAATTCAACTCGCTGTAGCCCTCCGCCGGCGCAATCCTTTTTCAACCTATCAAGGTTCTTCTCCAAGGGCCGCGCAAATCCTTCTCAAATCCCTGTAACGAAACTCAACCTGAACGCATAAGAAGTGAAAACGAGCGGGCTCAGAGGTGAATAAGGGCCAAGCGACCGC
The DNA here is from genome assembly GCA_035577445.1 of Pyrinomonadaceae bacterium. GTDB lineage: Bacteria > Acidobacteriota > Blastocatellia > Pyrinomonadales > Pyrinomonadaceae > UBA11740. The sequence goes on along the minus strand of DATLVM010000003.1, from coordinate 15,853 downwards.
AGAACTCGATTCAAGACGAGCCCCTCTCTTTGACTCGTTGGTGCATTAGGTTAATTAGCTCCAAGCCGGTTGCGCTGATGAGAAACCGAACCTTCTCCTCAGGTCTCACGACTTCGCCCCGGCGAAGGGAAAGGAAGACATCATGAAATCACCGCTCCGAAGACTCCCGGCCATTGGCCTGGTTTTGATTCTCCTGGCCACTATCCTCACAGCTACGCAGGAACCAGTTCGCGTAAAGATCTATTCGGACTACGGGCTGATTACGGTCGCCCCGAAGCCCACTGCCTTGTTGGAAATGACGCCCCCCTTAGTTCCAGCGGGGTCGACGGTCCAGACCATACGCGGAACCAACCTCATGTTCAAAGTCGCTGGCGGCATCATGTTCGACGCGGTAGCCCAGCCCTGCGATCAGCTATCCGCAAAGCGACTTAGCCTTAGCTACGTGCGCCGCCCTGTCGGCAATCAATTGGTGTTACGTGTCGGCAACAAGGCTTATAGCATTGCCAGCGTCGACGACGGCGACCTGCGTGCAATAGCGGAATTCTCGAACGACGAGAATCCAGTCCTGGTCAATGCCACGCCTCCCCGAATAGAGGAGAAAGAGGAAGCTTGCCCAAGTCCGACGGGGCTTCTGATGGTTAATGCCCACAAAGCGTTTCTGAATACGCGCCTGACTTGGTTGCTGACCAGAATGGACACCCTTCCCTGGAGCTTGAGCGACAGCAAACGGTGGGACAAAAAAGACGCTCTTCCGGCCAGTTCCCTCACCTTGGGCCAACAGTTGAACGAGGCTTTGAAGGCTGATCAGATCAAATACACTAACGATCAAAACGCGACCGTGCGAATTCTAATTGCCAAGGGGCCGTCGGCGCTTGCCATGTTGGATGCGGACACTAAGGCAGAGCTGAGTCGGCGGATCACCTTGGGAAGCGCTGATGCCTGGGCAAAATTCGAAGACGAGATTGTGAAGGAGGCCGCAATAGACCCCGAGGCATTCAATGCGTTAAGCCCAACCGACCGGCGCATGCTGCTTCTGCTGGGATTGGCCTCAGGTAGTGAACGAGTGAGCAATATCAACGATCATGAGTCCGCACCCGGCTTCTGTGTGGCGAATTCGGCGTTGGTGTTTGACGGAACTCCGCGGCTTGAATTCTTTCGAGTTTGGTATGACTCGCCGCGACGATTTAATAGTTCGTCGGACTTGATGTCGAGCAACTTTTCCCAGTTGAGGCTGATTGATCAAGAGGCCTATGACACTACGATGGAGATTTACAACCTGAGCGGCTTGTTCAAGTACGTCAAGAACCAACAGCCGGCGGCTGAGTGGAACCGGTTCGTCAAGAGTCTGCCGCCAAAGGAACGAAGGGACGACATTGAAATCGCCTGCCCGGAATGTTCAAGAGACCAGGTGACGAAGTGGCTGGCCTGTCTGGAATCCCGCAACTGACGCTGGGCCGTCGCTGAAGATTCGTTAAGCGAGACCGACTGCTGCCGCACCCAGATTGCGGGAGCAGTCGGTCTGTTATCAATTCCGTATCGTAGCGGAAACTCGGAGCTGAAATGCCGCTGCCCGTCTTTCGAATTTTTGTCAGCTCGACCTGGGAGGATCTCAGGCCCGAGCGCCAGGCAATCTTCAGCGCTCTGCACAGTCATCCCCAAATAAAATTCGTTGGCATGGAGGACTTCGGCAGCCGCGATGAAGATACTCGTAAAGCTTCAATAGCGGGTGTGACTGACAGCGATCTCTACGTGGGAATAATTGGGGGCCGCTATGGCTCGGGCATTACCGAAGAAGAATATCGCGAAGCTAGTCGCCAAGAACGACCACGGCTAATTTATTTCAAAGACGAGTCTACGATTCAGCCAACCCAGCGCGACCATGAGCCCTGGCCAAAGTCGCAGCGGGAGAGGTTCAAGGAAGAACTTCGCGCTGCTCATACTCTCTGCAGCGAGTTCGTCAGTCCCGAGGACCTGGCCGGCAAGCTTTACTCCGACCTAAGTCGATGGTGCGCGGAGGAAACCTTGAGGCAGGTTTCAAAGGCGTACGAGACATCTGTCCCGGTTCATCAATTACATTCGCCCATTGGAAATTTCGTCGGACGTCGCGAGGAAATCAAGACGTTGTTCGAGGCGCTAACTCCTGGCCCATTTGCTCGAGTGGCGGTAATCAGCGGCATGGGTGGAGCCGGCAAGACTGAGTTGGCGCGTCGCGTGGCGCACGATTTGTGCTCATCTTACCCGGACTCGCAGCTATTGATTGAACTGGGAGCTCACAGAAGTTCGCCGGTCAGTACCGTTGAAGCGCTGAGGAAGGCCATTGCGGCGTTGCGAGTTTTCGACTCAACTTTTTCTGAAAACGAGGTTCAGCTAACTAAAGAGTATCGCAGCTTGCTGAGCGGCAAGCGGGCGCTGGTCATGTTGGACGACGCCCTAGACGCCGAACAGATCAGGGCCTTCATTCCGCCGGCCGGATGTGCTCTGCTCGCCACCTCACGCAAGCATATGGCTCCCCCGGGTATGACTTCTGTCCGCGTTGATGAACTGGGAGAATACGATTCAAGTAAGCTGCTTCGCAGCTTCGATGCGCGGATTGAACCGCACATTGCGAATCAAATTTCCCGGTTATGCGCCTATCTTCCTTTGGCTCTTTGTCATGCAGGTTCACTGTTGAGCCTTAATGACGACCTGACCCCCGCGGACTACGCCGAAAGACTACGCAACGAACGCACAAGATTGGAGGCGTTCGATTCTGAAGATGTCGGAATTAGCGTTAAAGCGACATTCAATCTTACTTACCACAAAGGACTAACAGAGGAAGAACAGCGCGTTTTCCGCCAGCTTGCCGTCTTCCCGGCCAGCTTCGATGAGAAAGCGGAGGCGGCCGTCTGCGCCGATGAAGAGGCGAGCCATCTGAAAACACTATCCAGTCTTTGTCTGGTGACACATGAAACAAAAACTAAGCGATACCGATTGCACGATCTGGTTCGCCTGTACGCAGACGAGCTGGTGACTTCAGACGAGCGGCACATGGGCGCGCGCCGTCATGGACAACACTACCTCGGCATAGCTCAGGAAACGGGCAAGCTTCATCTCCGCGGCGACGACGCAACCAGACGCGGATTGGAATTGTTTGAGCTTGAATGGGCCAACTTCAGAGCGGGACAAGCCTGGTTTGAGGCGAATTCAATAACCACTGAGGGTGTTGCACATTGGTGCCTGGACTACATGGAGAGCTTGAAATACCTCCTCCATCTTCGTCGAAGCCCGGCTGAACAGGTCGCGTGGGCGCAAACGGCCTGGCAGGTAAGTCAGAGCCTTGGCTTTCACGACCTTGAGGGACGTTATCTATCCAACCTGGGCACGGCCTACTCAGGTATGGGGGACTTTCAAAAGGCCGAGAGTTGTTTTCAACGTGCGCTGGAGCTGGCGCGAGCGCATAACGACAAATTGAGCGAGGGAAATGTGCACGGTAACCTCGGGAACCTTCTGGCCAAGGCGAGCGAGCCGGGCGCCGCGATTGATCATTATGGCGAATGTTTGCGCATTCTTTATGAGCTTAACGACGGCCGCGGCGCCGGTAACACGCTTAACAATCTGGGCAACGCCTACGGAAGTCTCGGTGAAACGCAGCTGGCCATCGAATATTACGAAGTCGCCCTTGGTGTCGCACGCGAGATAAACGATCGCCATAGTGAGGGCATCGCTCTAAGCAACCTGGGCACAGAACACGCTAACCAGGGCGACGCCCAGTTGGCGATAACCCTCTTCGATGAGGCGTTAGCGATCATGCGTGAAATAGGCGATACGCCGCGTGAAGTCGCTGTGATTTGCAGCCTGGCCAATGCTTACATAGATGTCGGCGAAATTGCCAACGCCATTCAGTTTCATCAGCAAGCTCTCTTGATAAGCCAGCACATCAACGACCGCGCCGGCGAGTGTCTCAGCATGGCCAACTTGGGCCACGCGTACTACAAGCTGGGTGATAATAAGTTGGCGCTTGAACATCACCATCAAGCGCTGCTCATCAGTCGAGAACTCGGCGATCGTCGGCATGAGGGGTTGGTGCGGTGGAACATCGCCCAAGTGCTCAAGGACGATGAAGATTTAGATGAAGCGATTAGTGAAGGCAATCGGGCTCTGGCAATCCTGGATGAAATCGAATATCCAAAGGCGCCGGAAGTACGAGAGACCTTAGACGCATGGAGAAAGCCAAGCGTGGTGAGGCAGTAAGCGATGTGTGAAGTTAGAATTTCAACGAGGATTAAGATCCAATTTCCACCACTCACTGATCAATTCGTCAGCGATCCTCTTTTGAGGATCGGGAGATTAAGCCAGAGAAGAAATTCCGTCCATGCGCTACCACACATATGACCGATATTTCCTTCTCGTGATCGACATGACGGTGTTGACTTGTGTGGACCAGCCTAATTATTTTCCAGGCGCCGCTGCATAGTTTCGGCAACGATCGTAATAGTTCGGCAAATCACATTGCACCCGCAGCTCCAGGTCACGGGAGACCAGCGCGTTTCGCTTGGCGCCGACGAGATGAGTGAAGCCCGCTTCAGTGGCGCGGTCAGGATTGAAGGCGTCACTGATGGTCGGGAAGACGTGACGAATCTCAATTCCACGGTAGGGAGAGGATTTACTTTGGTGGTGGTACTCCACGCAGGCGGTGAGTAAGTACTGCTCCACCAGCAACATGTGTGCGCCTTTTCCTGCCAAGGCTTGAAGTGCCTTGCGATTCCGCGCCGCCGCCACGAGTTGCAGCGCGCTTTCTGCATAATGGTTAATGAAGTCGACTCGATTGCCACCCAACACGCCGCAGCACTGGCCCTGTTCGACTTGCGCATTGCGTCTATACCAAATCCATTCTTTCGGCAGCCAGCCCCCGTTGGGCCGTCCAATGGCTGACTCCAAATCTGCGGGATGATAACTAACCACTCCCGGCGTGTCGGGTTCCGGATGCTGGGCAAACACGTCTGCGGTAGTCAGATGTGAAGGGAGAGACTTCCAAAGGAAGACATCGGCGTCAACATGCACGAAGGGTTCGCGCTGACGCCGATAAGCTTCAACCTTCCCCAACGACCACCACTCGGGATTGTGATCGCGAAGCGCATTAAGCCCGGTTGAGACTTCATCAAAGGGCAACTGCAGTTCATCCACCAGCAGCCTCGCGCCATCGTCGTCTGTGACGAGGCAGGTTTGTGGATAATGTTGCCGCGCCGTGTAAACGGACAAGCCCCAAGCCAGCCAGTGATGCCACTCGCTGTACCAACCGGACCCCAACCCGGCAGAGTAAGGTTTCGTCCATAACGACCAGACCGCTCTCATTGTTTTTCTTCTAACTGCGGCGGCCAGGCCTGGCTAATTCCGCCCTGCCGCAATCGCCGGCTAGAGATGCTACGCAGGCTTCTTCTTCCTCGGTCGCCGCACGCGCTTCGCTGGAGCAGCGATAAACTCGGCTCTGGTGGTGTCGATGGTTGGCAGGCTCTCCGTTGGAGTCGCAACTTCGAAGGTCTGCATCGAATCGGATGGTTGGAAAGGATTCAATCCTGGCAGCCCGAATCCTCGCTTGGTTATGCCTGAGCATTTGACGTTGGGGGAGAAAACGCACCAACACAACTTGAGGCGGGTCAGCTTTCCGTTATCCAGTCCTACAAACCCAAGCGGTGCATAATGATGCTCGACCCCACGCGGCCGCTGTAACGACAACTCACCCGTCTCCTTCGCTGCGGGCCATTCGATATTGCCCGAAGCCACTCGTGCCGGAATCAACCAGTAGTCGCCAGCGCGATAGTCGCCGTCAGCAGCAAAGGCGATTTGGATGCCGTCTTCCAGATTGATCCACTTCGCGTGATCGGGATCCGTGCCGCCGGCCGTCTCTTGTCCGCGGATTGGCACGGCGCCTTCCAACAGTTGGATATCCTCAGTCTGAGTTTGATTCCAGAGTCGGACCTTCGGTTTCACGAGCTTTGCCCACTCGCCGATTCCGCCGGCCGGGACTGTCGATGGATCAAACGAGAGCACCGCGTCTTCAACTTTTGTGAGCTTAACCAATGCGCCTGGCTCCCCCTGCAAATCAGAAATCTCGTCAGACAATTCGACCCAGTTGCCGGCTTGAAACCCGCGGGAGTTTCCAACTTGTAAACCGTTCTCGCTTCTACCCAGCCAGCGAGTCACCTCGCTGCCGTTGTTACGTGACCACTTGAAAGTGGCTTCATTCGCGTTGCCGCCGCGATGAATTTCGACTCGATAAAGCTGGTTTCCAAGGCCGCGAAACTTTGCGTCAGGAGAAGTGACGCAGGCGTCGACGACTTTTTTACCGGGATCCACACGAGCAGCGAGTCGCGCCGTGCTGGGTGGGAGCCGCTCCATCGGTCCTTCGCAAGTCATTTCCGGCGCGCCGTAGCGTTCATAGCCCAGGCCCGGGGAGACCGCGCCTCCGTAAAATGGCGCTGACTTGCGGGGCATGTCGACGGCTAATGCCTTGATCTGCCAAACCAATTTTGTCCGGGTGCAAGTGTCTGGTCCGCCCAGCGCCAGCTCCCGGATGGCATCATTTTCGATCGTCGTGACGTGTCTTTCCCAGACGTCAAGATAAAGCCAATAGGCCACATCCGGGTTCGGGGTTTTTAGGAAGTCAGCGAGTCCGTCTCCCGGAGGCAAGCTATAGTGTGGCTGTTCCGTATAACTACAGGTCTCTTCGTTCTCCACCAGGATGCCGTCTACGTAAAAGCGCCCGCCGCTTATCAGAATGCGCTTGCCCTCCGCGTCAGGCCCAATCATGAAACCGCCGTCATGGAACGGCGCGGCGTATGGTCCAATCAAGTCGCGCGCAAGCGAGCGCATATAGTGAAGCAGAATTTCTACCTGCTCATTGTAATCGGCGTCGAGGGTCACGCGTCCCTGTTGCATGAGAACACGCGTGAACTGATTCGCTTTGTCGAAGGTCGCTCGTGTGAAGTCGGCTTTCATGATGTTCTTCCTTGCCTTGAGTCTTTGAAACGTTAACAGCCGTGACCTCGCCTGGCGCCGGATTGGAGACCCAATGGCGGAGACGAAATCGTTTTAGGTCACGAAAATGATTCCGACGTCCATTTCCGCCGGTGTGTATTCCTCTAACCGAGTACGCAGGTTCGCTTCCCGTTGCGGTTGAAACAAGTTGTGAAATGCACCGAGCTCCGATTCATCGTCGGCGCCGCGCTTGATCTCATCGGCACAGTTCAATGCCAGTTGCGCGTAACCCGGATTGCCATAACGGTGGCTCGTGAACTGCGGCTCCACGCGCAAGCGTTCTGAATCAACCATCGCCTGCCGCGCAGTCTCATCCGTTTCGGCCATCGCTGCCTGCGTGACCAGGTCGGGCTGGCAATGATAACGACGCGACGTGCGGCAGCCGGGGCGCACGTAACAAAACCGCATGCAACCAAGCTGTCGGCGCGCTACGTTTATGCAGGCTGTGAAGATGCTGTTCTCCGCAAGTTCGACCGCGTGAACGTTAACGCTGCCGAAGGCCGTGCTGCGGAGCATGGTCAAAACGACGTGCGCGCCGGCGTAACCGGGAGCGCCGATCGCTTCCCGCTCCGGAGCGGTGGCATCGATAATGCTGTCGCTAACATGCAGCGGAATTGGATCCGTATTGACCGCGTCTTCTTGAATCTGTATCGAGCCCACGATGCTGTGCTCGATACGAACGCGCGCTCTGACGTTGTTAAGTTGCAGGCTCGGTTCAGCCGGACGTTTTGGCTCGCAGTGGCGGCTGATCGACCATCCGGGCACAAAAGTGCAATGGCGCAGGATGACTTCAGAACCGCAGAACGGAACCAGGCGTTCGTCCGGATTCTTCGTTTCCGGTCCGGTAACGTGCAAGGGCCTACCGGTAACGAGCAATCCGTCAAGTGTCAGGCGACTGCCGCGGTCCATCGTTACTGCCAGCGCGTCAGGCAGGTCGGTGTAATAATCCAGCAGCCGCAACACTGCACGAGTCCCGTTAGCGGCGCGGATTTGCAGCGTCTGATCGGCCTTGAGATTGACGGCAATAGGCTCGACGTAGACACGGCTCTCCATCAGTTCAATTACGGCATCGGTGGGTTGCTCTTTCTCCCAACGCTCGATGGCCTCATGCAGCCGCTTGAATGGTTGTCCCGGACCCACGCGATAGAAACTGGGATGTATCGTGAACTGGATCGAGGAACCCGCGGCGTGTGGCAGAGTAAAAAAACCATTGAACGACTCTTCGGATACCGCGTCCACCTTGACGGTTTCCGCCTTGGTTCCGGAATCAACAGTCAACATCATGTCGGGCTCAATGTCGCTCATTGAGGATGGCAAGGCCAGCTGCGAGCCGGGTGCGTCAATCGCGAATGCAAGCGTGCGATGGGGCGCGGGCCGCGGAGCGGGATCAAATATTTGGCGCTGATACTCGCCGCCACCCATGTCGCCGCTGAATCCATAGTGATATGAGACGCGCACGCCCTTTTTGGGCAATTGGTTCGGACGAAATGAAAAACGTCCCAGTACGGGATCCAGGGCAATGTGGTTGTGCGGAGGGTAATACTCCCAATCCGACAGGTCCGCGGGAACGATCGCTTCCGCGGGCACCGGCTTCAGGGAATCGAAACCGGCCCAGCCCTCGACCCAGATCGCCAGGCTCTTGTTCTCGCCGTAGAAACGATCTTTCTCTTCGGCAAAGGCGCGACGCCGGATCGGCGCAGGAACATTCATCTCTTTGGCGATGTGAGTGTCACGGCCTTCCGGTTCAGGTTTGATGAATAGCGGAGTGTCCTGGCCCAGGACGCCAAAGGTATGACAGTGTGGTCCGGTCTCCTCTGCGCAATGCGCCGGAGTGCGAGTGACTGAATAAGACTTGAGGCGCCATACGAACAAACCAACGGAGGGAATGTTGTAACGTCCCGGCGTGTGCTGCGAGCTGATCCGTCGCACGTCAACCGTGTGCGGAAGCAAATCGAAAGGGCCGTCCAGCAATCCGAGATGGCGAACTCGCCGCAGGCTGACGGTCTGACCGCGATCGAGATGCGCGTGGTTGAGATTTTGGTTCCAGCTCAGGAGTTTGAAGAACTCAACGACGCGGGCCGGCCATCGGGCCGTGTCGCCGGCCAGCAGCTCCAGCAGTGAACCCGTTCCCTTGCGACGCCGGTAGCGGATCGTGTTGGCCACTTCACGTCGCGGTATTAGATAACGATTGAGCGCCCGTCCTTCAGCCGTCGTGGCGCGAGCCGCTTCGCCGGCATTCACCACGGGACGGTAACCGATCAATTCCGCGAGATAAGGAACGGCCCAGTCCGCGGCAGTCTCTATGAACCAGTCGTCATATAGTTGACTGATATCATCCTCTACCAGGTTGACCTGTTCGGCGATCACTCGCAACAGCGCTTGGAGCGGATACATCTCATCGGCGTCGCGCATGCGATAGATCACCGGCAGCAAGTCATAGAGCCGATCGAGGCGAGGGTCTGTGGCGTTAGCACTCATGATATGAACTCCGGCCTATTTGATCTGATTCAACACGATCGTTTCCGGCACGGCGGGCGAGAAAATTGCCAGTTGCGCCGGGTGTAAAACACCGGCGTCGATACCCGCCAGTTCGGCGATCACCGGTTGTCCTGGACCAACAGGAACCTGATCCTCAAGGTCCGGATTCACAAGATTCTGGATGACGTCCGAGATCTCGTCCGGGGTTAGCAATCGTCGCCCGGCGTCCTCCGTCAGTTTCTCAGGCACGCCGCCGAACACGTCCACGTCAACGTAAGCCACGCCCTTAACTCGTTGAATACTGGCGACGATCTCGCAGAGCAGGGCCGGCTGGCCCAGGGCGCGCTTGTCAAAACCAAAACCGTCAAGCAGCGTGGCGCGGATCGCGATCGCGACGGGTTCCCACTGATAGTCTGGCTCCAAACGAATGTTAGCGCTCAGGACCAGCATAATTAGTTCGCGCGAATCAACCTGGACGGCGACACTACCGCTGCCTAGTTTTCGGAAAGCCGCCAGCAGATTGCGGTAAAGGTCAGAAACCGGATCGATGGGAATGTCGTCAACGCCGGCGATCGTGAGATGGATAAACTCGCGGGTGCGGTCGCTCAAGCGCTTGGCAGTGGCCTTCGCTATGCCTGCGAAGGTGCGTGTGAAATCGGCATAGTCCTGAAGCGACACCAGCCGGTCGAGCGCCATGACCGCGAGCGGCGCGTTCTCGCGTGCCTGATCGCGAGTCTCACGGTCTGCTCCACCGGATGCTCGCTGCGGGTTTATGACTTCCTTCACACCAAGCGGCCGCGTTTGCAGCAGGCTGATCTGTTCCGCGAGCACGTTGCCGCCTTTGCCGATTCCGTTGCGATAAGTTGATTCCACGTTTAGGACGCCGGTGGGAAGCCGTGAGCCTTCTTTGCCGTTGCCGAAAATCACCGTCGTCTTATCCTTGTCGTCAGTCCTGGTGACGAACACTCGGTCCTTTGACTTCGCCCCGGCGAGAGCATCCAATTCATGCCACTCGATTCCGTTTACATAAATCTTAAGTGTGCTTGCTACTCCCGATGCCGTGGGTGCGGGAACAAAGGTAAGCGGCGACTGTTTTAGATCAAACTCCTGTAGCGCCTGACTGCCGTCGCCGTTGCCGAGGGTTTCCTGACGCGTTTCGCCCTGCGTCGCTTTGACTACGTTTCCGTAGATCTTGAGAGTATCTCGTTTGTATGCATAAGCCGTCGGCGTCGCCAGCAGCAGCGTGGTATGTGTCTTGTCGCCGGGCAGGTTCTCTTGAAAATCCTGACGCAGACTCGAAATCATCAGCAGCTCGCTGGCCTTAACACCGGTTACGCCGGGAATGTCGGCGCGCTCGCCGCTGAGAATGATCCAACGACCTGAAGGCAACTCGTGATAGAGCGAGTCGAGCTCGATTTCCGCGCGACCTACCGCACCACCCACAGAATCGAGAAGGGGCTCCTGAACAACCGTCAATTCCTCGCTCTGTCCGTAGGTGAGCGTAGCCCGTAACGTAACGGAAATATCTTTCTCGTTCACCTGGCTCGGTTTCCACCAGCTGTTTGCGAAAGTGAGTTTAGTAGTGGGGCTGCTGAGCCCATAGGCAGTACGCTGCGCGGTGCGGGTGTCCTCAATCTTTTGGACCTGGCGTTTGATTTGAACCGCAACCGTGCTATCAGTCGGCTTTGGAATTGTTTCAATCATTAAATAGCTGCCGGGAAGAATTGCTTCGTGCGCCTGGTCCAGAAACATGGTCTTGTCGCGTTCGTCAATTTCGATACTCCATTCCGTCCAATCACTCTGCGGCTTGAGTTGCCCTCTGAAGTGCGGTTCGGCGCCCTGGTCAACGTTATCCTGAAAATAAGTAGGTTGCTTCGCGACGGTTGCTCCGAATAGCGGCGCGGTCGCCCGAAAAGCATGAACACCCTTCAATGCCGGCGCGGTGGTCTTAATGTTCGCGTTCGCCCAGGCAACATACAAACTGTCTTTCAGTTCGGGTGCGAAATTGGCGACCATCTGAGCTTGCGCATCGGCTCCTTTCGCAAAACCCGCCTCCAACGTACGGTTGAGTTCAGAACTACTAGCGACCTGAGGTATGTGCGATTTCAGGAGGTTTTGGATGAATTGCGAAGGATCGGTAGTCTCGCGGACGTTGGCTTCATTGGCGGCTTTGGCCTTGGCCTCAGCGGCATAACGATTCGTATTAGCTTGCAGTAGGTCGGCCATTATTTTCCAGAACTCTTTTACTAATGGATCCGCGAATGAGACGGTGACATCGGCGCTTCGTGGGGCCTCGTAGGCAACCATGTCCAGTATCTGTTCCACCCACTCGAGGAACACGGGCACAGGACTACCCGCCGGCTTGCCAGCCGCCACCGGCCTAACCACTTCGATAACTGCCAGAAGGGTTGGGAACAAAGCTGCCATAAGGGGCTGGACCGGTTGCAATTTGATCTCGGTCAGATTCTTCTCAAACTGTCCCTCAGCGCTGCGCACCGTGCGCAAAACCATTCGCTCAGCCTCGTCCCACGCAACCACGAGCAGCAGCCGATCCCCGGTCTTGAGATTCGTATTCGTGCCGGCCACGTAGAGGCTTTCCACGCGCATTACGTTATCCAACGTAATGTTCTGTGGGCGCTCCAGGCGCACCTGCAAATTGTTCCATTCAGCACGCGCGATCAGGTCGTCGCTGGTTTCAAACGCTTGTGGGGTTTCGCCTGGACCGGGAACACTCTGCGAACGGGCGCCGGCGGGAATGGTGACCGGTTCGGTTTGCTTGTCTTCCAGGGTGTAAGCCAGATAGACGCTGGCAGCGACGCCTGGCCGCAGCGAGTAGCCCACCAGCCGCGCCAACTCGAGGATCGAACGCCGCTCGGTCGCGGTGCGCAAGTAGCCTTCATTGGCGATGCGCTCCTGATAAAAGGTGAGCACGTCGCCGACTGTCGCCCAACTGTCCAGTAGCGCGATGGCCGGGTCACTGACATTCCTGGTACTCAATCCGCGCAAGGGCCGAAACGTTTCAATCGTTTGCCCATCGGCGCCGGGCCCGTCAACCGTGATCTCGCTCAGTCGCGCTTTCATAGTTTCAAAGAAAGTTCCGTGCGTGCCGACACGATAAGCCAACGCATTCTGCCCTGGCCGATTGTAGGTTGAGGCCGGCGTCAGTTTTCGCGTGCCTTCGCAGCAACCGCAGGTTTCATTTGTGCAGCCGCACGTTCTGGCCATCATTTCATCTTCCTCCGACTACCTGAATTTCGAGTTGGCCATGCTCGGGATAGTTAGGATCGTTATCGAGCCTGGCTATCTCCGAGGCCTGCAACGGCAGCACGCCGTTCTCAATTTCGTGATTCGGCGATTGAAACAAGCGACGGAATTCACGAACCCGCACGCATTCCACGCCCGCTACCGCCTGACCGGCGGCGATGATCCGGCTCAGGTATATTCCTTCGCCAAACGTCAGTTTGTCGGGATGAAAGAAACCAGTAGCGCCACCAGCGAGATTGCGGTTACTAAAGACTTCGAGCAGCGCGGCCTTCACATGCGCGTGTTGGTAGTGGGGCAGAACACAAACTTCGAGCTTGAGCCGGAGCGGAACATATCGAGCGCGAACTACGGCCAGGTCATGGCCCAGACGCCGGTACCTTTCGAGATATGCCTCCATTCCCCTCATGAAACCGCTGCCCGCATCCTGCCGGCCGAGCGGGTCAACTGCTACCTCCGCCTCATACCAACTGCCGGTCCACACGAGGGAGCCGGAAGCGCGTTGCAGTTTTGGGTTGCGCTCCGCAATCTTTTGATAATCGTCGGCGATGATCGCGCGCTCCAGTTCTTTGCGAAACAGGTAGGGCGCGAAAAGTTTGGCTTCCGGCGTGGGTTCCGGATCAGTGCCACCTCGCGCCGGCAACGGATTTCTCACACTCACAAACACACCGTTCAGCTCGGTTTGGTTTACTACGAGGCGCGAAATTGACTCCGCGCCAACGGTTCCCGCCGAGCCATTTCCGATTCGATAAGTAACCTTGAAATGCGTGCCCGCCGCCGGCCTGTAACCCATCTCGCCGTCACCAAAACGCAGGTGGGCTATGCCGTCGTTATCGATCTCGACAACGAAGTGTTTGTCTGTATTGCCGCTGGCGATTAGATCGGATCGGGCCTGCCATGACACCGGCGGCTGGCCGGACAAGGTCAAATCAGATTCAGGCCAAACCTGCGGCGAGGCCAGACGCACGTCCTGAGTCAACATCTCCGCCGCCGTTTCCTGGCGAGAATGATCCCGGGGAAGAGGTGTGCTGAAAGTTAGCGGACCTTTTTTCAATCTCGCCAAAAATCGCCCGGGAACAATTTCAACTTCGCTCGGCTCGCCGGCGCACTCGCATATCGAGTTGGTTTGCGCGGTGGGCACTACTCCCAGGTCTTCCGAATTTTGTGTCTGGCCGTGATCAACCAGCACCACGTTTCCGCGGACCACACTAATGTTTTCGAGGTAACGGCATTCCGGACTCGCGCCGATAGCGGAAATGCAAAACGTAAATGGGAGTGAATCCGCGATGTCCCATTCAATACGCACATAAGGCGTGGGCTTGCCGTCTTCAGTCCTCACGAGCGTATCTTCGCCCGCTGCGACGCGGGTCAGCCTTACCGCGTGCCGGTGTAAGGGGTTGGCATCGGCAGTCAGGCCGGTGATCGGGCCGAGCACTTCCTCAAAAATCAACACGTCGCCGCGCTTGAGTTTCAGTGCGCGTTGATGCTTGAGCTGAGGAGGATTTCGGTAAGCTTCTGCCTGATGCTTCGGATGTTGCTCGCCGTCCTTACCTGGCTGCGGATCGTGATCCGAAGGGACCCACGAGTCGAGCAGCGTGGCCGATGTGCTGCCACGCTCAAGACAGCATCGCGTGTTTCCCGAGGTGTAAAAGTAAATCTCATTGTGCGCGGCCCACAGCTCAATTGGCGTCGTGCGATCCACCGGCTCAAACACTTCGTAGGAGTGCGGCGGAACATCCCGGAGTAGCTCCGAACTCAAAACATTTTGGCGCGCTGTCAGGGCCTGATTGAGACCGGTGATGAACGCGATGTCAGTGGGATCATCCAACCTCAGGTCGGGCTTGACCTCGACGCAAACCCACGCTCGCGCATTGCAGCCCTCGTGGAGATGGTAATCCACCAGACGCGCATGGCGTCGCACGGAAATGCGTTGGCGCGCGGTGTTGAGAAAAGCTTCGGTCGCCACTGCGTCCTGGTAATAGCCGAGATTGTCGCCCGTGTATGCCAGCAACTCGACCAGCGCGATGCCAAGGTCGGCGGCATGACGTTCCAACCAGTCCGGCATCAATACCGCCAGGCGGTCGAGAATTAACTGGCGGAAACTTTGATAATCCCTTGCGAGGTAATTGATTTCAGGCTCGGGCAAGACTGGCTGCTCGCAACTACAGGCGCGAGCACATTCCAAATCGGAAGGGCAATCGATCTTGAAATTGAATTCAACGTGATCGTAAAAGGGATCGATATCCTTAACGCCCACCATTCTCACGGTATAAGTGGAGAAGTCGCCGTACTTGTTGAGGGTGACCTCGAGGTAATCGTCAGTCTCCTCATCGGAACTGACTATCGGATCGATATCTTTTATCCGTATGTCGGTTACTCGCTCGCCGCCTTCGATCTTCAAGTAGCGTTCGATACCGGGTTTGTTCTCTGCCAACTCCGGCGGAAGCTTGCCGAGAAAGTAGACGAAAATTATGCTCTGGTCTTCTCCAGAGACCTCGACATAGTCCAGCCCATTGCGGCCATTCATCCGGCGCACCGCATCGCGACGATCGTCTTGTTGACAACTAAGGTTCACCGTTCCTCCATATCAAAGAGTTCGCGTCAAGGTCGCCGATTGCCGTTGGGCCGTGCGGCGGACGACGTAATCAATTTCGATGGTCAACGTCTCGCCGTCGGCGTTCACTTCGAGCTGCTGTAAGTCGAGCACGTCGCCTAGCCAACGTTGCACTGCGGCCTTCACGGCAAATTCCACGGTGGCCGCAAGTTCGCTGCTGTTGGGTGCGAAGATCAATTGCAGCAGCCCGCTACCGAAATCAGGCCGGTTCACCCGTTCACCCGGGTTCGTGAAGATTACTTGTTCGATCATGTCACGAACGTGAGCGTCATAGCCCGCCTGCGCGGTTTGCCCGCGACTGTCGAAGAGAAATGGAAAATCGAGGTTCATAAGTTCACGACCCTATTACCCGCGTTTGTACTGTGCCGACGATCGGCGGTCCCTCCGGAATTTGCTCCACGCTTTGGCAAATTCCCGGCCCCGGTCCAGGCGCCGGAACTAATGCCGCCGGCAATCCGCCCACCAAAAAGCGTGTTGCAGGCATGG
>DATLVM010000002.1:0-9684 GCA_035577445.1 Pyrinomonadaceae bacterium | reverse complement strand
CGCTGCTTGAATGGTCTGGAGCGAATCGACGGTGGAGCGATCGAGTGTGCCAATGTCCAGCTTGAGCCTTCGCTTTCCAAGAGCGAGTACGGACGGCGCGTGAACGAACTGCGCAGAAGGATCGGCACAGTCTTTCAGCACCTCTATCTGTTTCCACACTTGTCGGTGCTTGGCAACATCATCGAAGCACCCGTGCACGTTCTGCACAGCCCGCGCCCCGACGCTGAACGCGAAGCCATTGAGCTACTCGACTCAGTTGGACTGAAAGAAAAGGCGCGGCGCTACCCAGAGACGCTTTCCGGCGGCGAACAGCAACGGGTGGCAATCGCGCGGGCCCTGGCTATGCATCCTGAGATTCTGATGTTTGATGAACCTACGAGCGCGCTCGATCCCAAACGCAGCGCGGGATTGCGTACGTTGCTACGCGGCTTCGTCGAGCGCGGGCACACGATGGTGATCGTGTCGCACTCAATCGGATTTCTTGAAGGCTTGGCCGATCAACTTCTCTACATGGAAGGCGGAGAAATCGTCGAGAGTGGAGACGCCGATCAAGTGCTTCATTCCCCTCGCGATCCCCGCACGAAGGATTTTGTCGAGCAAGCGAAATAACTAGCCACAGATAAACACGGATAAGCACAGATAAGAACCGAAATTCATTTTCTTCTATCTGTGCATATCTGTGTTCATCTGTGGCTGATTCTCAAACCAAATTCATCGGTGTCGGATTCTTCGGATCTTTCGTGTAGTCGTAAAATCCGCGCCCTGATTTCCGGCCATACAAACCAGCCAGAACCATTCGCTTCAAGAGCGGTGGCGGTGCGAAGCGCCTCTCACGAAATTCATTGAACATGATCTCGGCGATGTAGTAAGTCGTGTCGAGCCCGACGAAATCTCCCAGCGTCAACGGTCCCATCGGATAGCCGCAGCCGAGTTTCATGGCGTTGTCGATGTCGACGATCGACCCGACGCCTTCTTCCAGCGCGCGAATTGAATCCAACATGTAAGGCACGAGCAAACGATTGACGATGAAGCCGGTCTTGTCGCTGGCGCGCACGGGAACTTTGCCCAGCTTCTTTCCGAACGCCACCGCGTCTTCGTAGACGTTTGGGTCGGTGAGAATCGTGCGCACCACTTCAACCAGCTTCATGAGCGGGACCGGATTGAAGAAGTGCATCCCGATGAACCGCTGCTGTCTTTCAGCCGAAGTCGCGATCATCATTTGCGTAATTGAAAGGGATGAAGTGTTCGACGCGAAGATCGTCTCAGCTTTGCAGAGCGCATCTAGTTCGCGATAGGTCTTCTGTTTATCGTCGAGGTTCTCAATGATGGCTTCAATGATGATGTCGCAGTCGGCAAGGTCCTGGAACGAAGTCGTGCCAAACAGACGATCGCGCGTCTCTTTCTCTTGTTCGGCAGTGATCGTTCCTTTGCCGGCAAATCGTTCGAGCGATTTTTCAATCGACGCGAATCCTTTTTGCAGCAGCTCTTCCGAAACTTCGCGCACAGTCACTTCGAATCCAGCCATGGCCGCCGTTTGCGCGATGCCTGAACCCATCAGGCCACAGCCCAGCACGCCGACTTTTTTGATTTCCATAACGGTCTCCTTAAGACATTATCCGCAGATTACGCAGATTTCACAGATTAGAGAGTTAGCCACAAAAAGGCACATGAAGCACAAAAGAAATTAGGAAAAAGGTGCAGCGCTTGGTTCCCTCTCTGTGCCTTTGGTGCATTTTCGTGTCATGAATCTGCGAAATCTGCGGATAGGTCTTCACCACGTAATATCAAACCTTCGCGCAACCATAAAGAAAGTGACTGCGATCACCAGCAGCGCCGCAATTTGCGCCGCGCGCCACGCGATCGTCAGGCTCGCTGATTGCCCCGGACGCTTGTAACTAACCACTGCGGCCAGCGCGGCGCCTGACAGCAATCCGCCCATGTGTGCAGCGTTGTCGATGATGCCCCGAGCGGCGAATCCAATTCCCACGTTGAGCAGAATCACCGGGATCATGCCCGTGCCAAATGCGCGCTTGAAGCCCTCGGGCAGTTCGCGCCGATACTTTAGTCCGAATACGAACAAGACTCCGACTAAACCAAAGAGCGCGCCCGATGCGCCCGCCGACGGCTCATCATGATTCTTGATCAGAAAACTCGCGATCAGACCGGGATGCGATCCGGGAATAACGGTCAGGTAGCTGGCGATGACGCCGGCAATTCCCGTAAGCACCCAAAACACAGTGAACTTCGCCGAGCCGTAGAGTTTTTCAACCCAGGGCCCGATCACCCAAAGGCTGTACATATTGATCAGCACGTGCGGGAGATTGACGTGCACAAAGACCGGCGCGATGAAGCGCCACCATTCATGCTGGTAATAAATCAGGTAATTAGTTTTCGCGCCGAACGCCAGCAGCACTTGCTCAGGAAAGCCGGTCCACAGCACAGCGGAACTCATCCCGCTGATCTGCCACATCAACAGAAAAACAAAAAAATTCAAAACCAGAAAAACAATCGTGAAGATGTATGGCCGCGAGAGAACTGCGCGAGCATAGCTCAGGCTGTAGCGTTCGTGCAGCGACATCGGTCGCGGCTTTGGTTGGGCGAGAGGAGCGCCGCAAACATGACACTCGGTCTCGCCTGCACCGATCAATGCGCCACAGTTTCGGCAGATGCTCGGGCGGCCAGAATGGTTTGGTGGATTGTCTGGCAATTTGGAGTGCGGCGATTTCGCAGCTCGTATCAGAACCGGGAGCGGTAGCGACCGGATCAGAAATAATCGATTAAGAAAAGATATTGATCTATTGCCTTCAGCGTCGCACTTGATCCGGTCGCTACCGCTCCCGGTTCTGACACTGTCTAAACTGCGTAATCTGTGGATCAGCCTCTCAGTTTCCGAGTTCGCCGAGCATGCTCACGAGATCATCGGCATGCTCCTCCTCGACCGCCAGAATGCCTTCCAGCATTCTGCGCGAGGTTGAATCGTCGGCGCCGAAGTACTTGATCATCTCGCGGTAGCTATCGATGGCAATGCGCTCAGCTACCAAATCTTCCTTGATCATGTCCAGGAGCGTCTCACCTTCGACATACTCGGCGTGACTGCGCGACGTCAGCCCGTCGGGATTCAAATTAGGCGCGCCACCCAGCTGCACAATACGCGCCCCTATCTCGTCCGCGTGCCCCTGCTCTTCATTCGCGTGTTGCAGGAACTCAGCCGCCACGGCTTCAGAATGAATTCCCGTCGCCATGAAATAGTGGCGCTTGTAGCGGAGGACGCACACAATTTCTGTCGCCAGCGCTTCATTCAGAATCTTGATCGCGGTTTCGCGATCAACGGTGTAGCCTTCGGTGACCGCACCGTCTTCGATGTGTTTGCGCGCGCGTTCGCGCAGAGTCTTGATATCAGTCAGAAATGGTTTATCAGCCACGTTTGTGACTCCTTAGTTTTGATTATTCGGATGCGACGATATTACTAACGCCGCAGAGTAGGGGCAAGTTGCGAGCACGGACGGGAGATGTTTACTAAGCAGAGGGACAGTATCGCGACAGAATCTTGATGTTTTCAGTCGCCTGCGACCTTCCCGCTGAGACGGACCTCAGTCGGCGCGCTTGAGTCGGTAACGACTTCGATCGGCGCTCGCCATTGCAAGGTCTTGATGCGACAAACGCCGGTATTGTCTTCGCGACAGTAGACAAAAGTGAAGGAAGCGTGCAACTCGCCGGTTCCGGAGCTGGCCTTAACGGGGATTCTGATGGGAAGCTGTCCGCCCTTGGTCGAGCCGGCAGAGTTAGCTTGATCGATTGCCAGGTTCTTCGCGGCGGGATCAGTTGAAACTTTGTAACGTTGAGGCGCGGTAGGATTGAGATGATAGCCCGCCGGCAAATCGACATCGATTAGAATTGAGTTGTCACCTACTTTGATCCTCTGCGCCGCGAGCACGATCTCTTCCGCGTTTGGCGCTACGTCGGACGATATGGCCGTTTGACTCGAGGCCGGCGGTTGCAGACCTTTGAGTTGCAGCGTCTTCGTTTCTTTCGTTTTCAAATCGACGATACGAATTGCGTGATTGTTAGTGTCTGCCACATAGAGCTTGTCGTGCGCGATGGCCAATCCACCCGGCTCGTAAAATGAAGCGTGCGCGCCGTCCATTTGCCCGGGCTTCCCCGATCCAACAAATGCGCTCACCGAACGTCGTCCCGGATCCAACAACTTAATACGATGATTGTACGTATCCGCAATCAGCAGCTTGTCGTTCCAGCGCGCGAGGCCCAGCGGATGTTGTAGCCGCACGTCGTTATCGAAACCGTCCTTGTCTCCAAAATCAAACAGGTCGCCGCCGACCAGCGTCTTCACTTTTGGATTGGCGTCGAGATTGATTGCGCGGATGATGTTCGCTTCCGCATCGGAAACGTAAAGCGTCTTGCCGTCAGTCGCGAGCGCTGAAGGCTGGGCGAATGCCGCGTCTTCGACTGGGCCGTCTGCGCGAGCTTCGCGTCCCGAACCAGCGAACGGCGACACCTGCTGCTTGTCCAGATCCAGTTGCCAAATTTGATGCGGCCCGGCCATTGCGATGTAGAGGGCGCGGCCGACAAGCTGCAAATCCCATGGCGAATTCAAAGCAGTCGCGCGCGCCATCCCAGCTTCGCCAAAGCTGCGCGCCTGAAATCCGGTGCCGGCAATCGTCTTAACTGTTTTCGATTTGAGATCGATTTCGCGAATCAGATGATTCTCAGTATCGGCAACGTACAAACTGTCGCCATTCAGAACCATCCCTTGTGGACGGAAGAATGTCGCGCGCTCGAAAGGACCGTCGTCTTGCCCATGCGCGCCGGTGCCGATGGTGTCGATTAGTGTTCCGTCAAGATTGGTGATGACGATCCGATTATGATCCGAATCTGCGATGAAGAGCCGGTCAGTCCTTTCGTCGGTGATTACTTTGCCCGGAAACGCCAGCGGCAGATCGCCGACCTTGGCTTTCTCGAGCACCAGTTTCAGCGGCGCTTCGTTCAATTCGCCGCGCTTGCGAAACTCGGCGATTGAATCGCCGATCGCTTTGTCCAGCGCTTCATATCCACCTTCGCCCGAAAGCTTACCAAGGATGTAACCCGCCGGATCGATCAAGTACCGCGTCGGCCAGGCGTCCACGGCATACGCATTCCAGATTTTGAAATCCGCATCGTTCACGATCGGATGTTCTATCTCGTAACGCAGGACGATGCGACGAATATTCTCGGTATCTTTTTCGTTTTGGAATTTCGCGGAGTGAACGCCGATCACGACCAGCTCGTTAGGATACTTTTTCTCGAGCTTCTTCAAGTCAGGAATGATGTGCATGCAGTTGATGCAACCATAGGTCCAGAAATCCAACAGCACGACTTTGCCCTTAAGCGCAGCGAGCGACAGCGGCTTGCTCGTATTAAGCCAGCCACGATCACCGGTGAGTTCGGGGGCGCGAATCTTTGTTCGTTCCTGTACAGGCATTTCTAAACCTCTCGATGAAGACGAAGAACTTAACCACAGAGGACACAAAAGGCATGCAAAGAGCAAAGGGCAAAGAGCTAAGAGTTTTGTAATGCCACGAGGTTTCACCCTTGGCCCTTTGCGCTTTGCTCTTAGCCGTCTTTGTCTGCTGTGGTTCATCTTAATTCCCCAGAATCTGATCCAACCTATCGACCGCTCTTCGCAGATGCGGGATCGTAATCGATCCCCCGACGACCAGCGCGACGTTGAAGGCGTCCATGAACTGTTCGCGCGTCACGCCAATATCAGCACATTGTTTGATGTGATAAGTGATGCAGTCGTCACATCGCAAAACGATCGAGCCGGTCAATCCCATCAGCTCTTTGGTCTTCTTGTCCAGCGCCCCATCTTCGTAAGCCTGCGTATCCAGCGCAAAGAAACGTTTGATGCCGAGGTGCCCGCTGTCCAGCAGCTTCTCGTTCATCTCAGCGCGATAGCTGTCAAAATCGTCCATCCGGATTCACCTCTTCGTGAACTCATGCCTGGTTGAAGCTGATCAATTTATCACACACACTTGTTGTCGCTGAATTGACGGCAACGGGTAGCCGTTAACTGCATTGACAGTCTATCTCTCTCATGATTTGATGCAGCAACCCCGAACCCATGAGCACCGCCGAACCCGAAAGCCACATTGCACCTTCCGTGGACGAACCTCAACTACGAGACTTGTTTTCTTTTTCAGCCGGGGACGTGACCTTTGCAGTGTTTGCCGAGGATGTCGAAGCTACCGGCGAACGCAGTCAACCGGCGAAACTGCCGCACGCGCCACCGGCCGTCCTCGGAATAGTGTCCGTCCGAGGTCGCATGGTGACCACGCTTGATCCGCTGGCTCTATCGAATGGCAGCGGAGGTGACTGGCCGGCCGAACTGCCCTGCGTAGTCGCGTTGCGTGGCGATGAGCAGCTCGCGCTCGCAGCTGATTCACTCGGTGAAACCATCACGATCGCCTCGGCCGACATCGAGCCGAACGTCGAAACTGGAGACTCGAACCAGGCCATCCTGGGAATCGCCCGGCATGGCGGTCAGGAGATTACCGTTTTGAATACCGCCAACCTTTTTTCGGCCGCCGTCAGGCGTCGCGAACGACGGCGCAGACGGTTCTGATTCTGTCCATTCGAGACCCGCGGCCGGCTTGCTTGACGACCCGCCCCGCGGCTCCGCAAATCGCTTGATACGCTTGCTTTTACCTGACCTTGCCTGTCATACTCCCCGCGTTAGTTCCTGCTCTCGCGCCACCACTGATGGGGCGCCGGTCCGTGCAAGAAGGCGACGACGTTCGGCTGAAGAGAGAGTGAGGTTAGTTGTCAACTGTTAGGAGCCGCTCTCGGTACAGCCAGAGCACCGGATGCGTCGCGTTCCACCGCAAAGGTAATCCAGCGATAGAAAGCTCGTCCGCGCCTCCCTTAGCATTAAGAGGATCAGAATTAGAACATGGCTACGAAACTTTATGTTGGGAACCTTTCGTTCCAGACAACCAGCGAAGATCTGAAGGAGCATTTCGCTCAGGCAGGAAGTGTCGAATCAGCATCAGTCGTCGAAGATCGCATGACCGGCCGCTCACGCGGATTTGGTTTTGTCGAGATGGCGACGGCAGAGGAAGCTGCGGCGGCAATCGAACAGTTCAACGGGAAGGAATTCGCCGGTCGCAATCTGACGGTGAATGAAGCTCGCCCGCGGACCGATCGCCCGGGCGGCGGCTACGGCGGCGGTGGCAATCGTGGCGGCGGAGGTGGCTACGGCGGCGGCGGCGGCGGTGGTTACGGCGGTGGCCGACGCGACAAGGATCGCGGCAGCCGCGGTGGCAGCCGCAACGACCGCGAACCGCGTTGGTAGGTCAGTACCACCTGCGGTAGCGGGTGGTTGATCTTGCAAAGAAATGGCACCAGTTTGAATCAGGCGTTTGCCTGACCTGCTGGTGCCTGTTTGTTTCGAGAAGTAACTTGCTCGCTACCGCAGGCGGTTCTGACTACTTCCTCGCTTCGGGCGTAATCTTCAAAGTCATTCGCTGGCCGCCCCGAATCAGTTCGACTTCGTATTCCTGGCCGGCTTTCATCTCGCTCAACGCTTGCGTGTAGTCGTAGACATTCTTCACGTCACGCCCGGCCATCTTCACAATCTTGTCGCCGGCTTTCAATCCAGCTTTCGCCGCCGGCGATTCGTCGCGCACACCATCGAGCGTTAATCCATCATTCGAATCCGCGTAGTTCGGAATCGTGCCGAGATAAACACGGAAACCGGTTGAGCGTCCCGTCGAGTCGCTCTTGGCCACGGTGAATTTCGGACGCGCGTCGCTGCGATCAATGTCGCGAACGATGCTGGCGACAAACGAGAGGATGCGCGCTTCGCCTTCGTAGTTGATCTTTTCGTAAGTGTCCGAAGGTTTGTGGTAATCGTTATGCGTGCCGGTCCAGAAGAAAAGCACAGGCACCTGCTTAGCGTAGAACGATGAATGATCGCTCGGCCCGAAGCCGTCTTCGTTCAGCGTCAATTCAAAATTCTTTCCGGGCTCAGCGACGACCGGCTGCCCATTCACGCTCACATTCACCGGCAAATTGACCGCCAGGTTAGCCGAGCCAACTCCGGGCACATTCAACGACGCGGCCGCTGTCGGCACGATGTTCTTTGCATCGATCATCGCGCGCCAATCTTGCGCCGTGCCGACGCCCCCGACAATCAACTTCTTCTGGGTTTCCCGCCCAATCATGTCCATATTGATCATCGCGACGGTGTTCGCCAGCGGCACGACCGGATGATTCACGTAGTAATTCGATCCGATCAGACCTTCTTCCTCACCGCTAAACGCGATGAAGACAATCGTGCGGCGCGGTTTCTGTGCTGAGAAGATGCGCGCTAGTTCCAACATGCCTGCCGTGCCCGACGCGTTATCGTCCGCGCCATGATGAATCTCGCCTTCGCGAGGCGCGAGGCTGCCTTCACCGCCACGGCCCAGATGATCGTAATGCGCGCCGATGACAATTGCTTCGTTCTTGAGTTTCGGATCCGTGCCGGGAAGTATCCCGACGACGTTGAACGACGGCGAGTCGATCCGATTGACGTTTACATTCACATTCAGCTTTGCGCCCGTGATCGGATTTCGCAGAGCGTTACCTGCCGCGGTGCGGGCATCAGCCGCTTTCACCAAATCGTCTAACTCTGTATTCAGAATCTTCTTCGCGAGCTTCTGCGAAATGACGATGACCGGAATTCCAGCTTCACCGGCATTGTCATAGGAAAGCTGCGAGAGGCGATCGTGTTGGAGGATCTCCTCGTTAGCAATAATCAAAAGGGCCCGTACACCAGCCGCACGCGCCGCCGCGGCCTTGAATCGAATTTGGCCGGCTTGCTGGAACTGGCCGTGCGGATTGTCGGCGTCGGGCGTTCCGGCGAAGACGATCGCGACGCGATCCTTCGCGTTCGAGACTGCATAATCGTCGTACTTCAACTCCGCGGACGCTATCCCGTAACCGGCAAATACCATTTCAGCACTTTTGACTTCGGCATTCGACGAGAAACCCAGAGGCATCCAGTCTTCACCAACCGCGAATTGCGCCGCATCATCAGCGCGTCCGGGATTCACAAACAGCAGGTTGTTCTTGCCCAACTCTACCTTCGAGACGTACGGAAAAGGTTGCAGGTAACGCGCGCGAATTTCGCCACGAGTGCGCGCCGCGCCGGCCATCTGAATCGCCGGCCGCAAGCCAAGCAGACTGAATTCGCCCGCGATGTAATGCGCCGCGTCGTTCGCTCCAGGCGTGCCCGTACGTCGTCCTTCAAGAGCATCGGACGCGAGGTAGCTGATGATTTGCTGGAGTCGATTGACGCTGGGCTGGCCCGGCTGCTGCGCTACCGCAGTCGAGACCAGCAACAAACCAATTGATGCTAATTTGAAGAGCTTACGAAACATGTCTTACCTCTTTGTTAGACGCGATTGAATTTGCGGCTTGCCGCCCGATGTGTGGAAAGGCTCTGCCTTTCCGTCAACCATAAAACTCTTCAGCGAGGCTACGCCTCGCCTCAGGCGGGCAAGATGCCCGCGCTCCATTTTCACTCAACCCAATCGGCAATAAAAATATTCGTGTCACCTTGCTTCGCGGCGTTACGATTCGATGCGAACACCAACTTCTTTCCGTCCGGCGAGAACATCGGAAAGCCGTCGAACGTGTTGTTGT
>DATLVM010000001.1:0-4966 GCA_035577445.1 Pyrinomonadaceae bacterium | reverse complement strand
CGCATCGCCGAATGCCGTCTTGTAGATCCGTTCGACGAGATAGCCCGTCTGTTGGAATTCAATAGACAGATAGAATGCCGCCGAGACGTTCACCCGTTTGGCCTCCAGGCATCGCTGATCGGTTCCACACGAGTCAATGTTGTTGGTCCAGAACGATTGCCCGTTCGCATCTGCCTGCCGATTCAGGAAGTCGTGATAGTGCTCGCCGACGAAGTTTGCCGGATTGTCGATGGGATTACCCGGCAAGTCAGAGCCGTCGTTGTCGACAATCTCGAGCGTCGCAGTCATGGGTGATCCCGCTGAGGCTCCGCGCATCCCGCTCAACACAATCGTGGCTGTTTCGATACCTTCGGCATAAGCGTCGTCGTTGATCAGAACCGGGAATGTCTTCGTCGTCTCACCCGGCCCAAATGTCAACACGCCCGTCGCGTACGTAAAGTCGCTGCGTTGCGAAGCCGTTCCGTCGTTAATCACATAGCGCACGGTGCTTGAAGCGTCAGTCGCGCCGGTGCGGACAACGGAAATCATCGCTTGGGTATTGCCTTCGGTGACTGTGTACTTGCTCGACGCAAATTGCACCACAGTATTCGATCCTTGACCCGGCGTAGGCGTGGCCGTTGGCGTCGCGCTCGGTGTCGGTGTCGGTGTCGCGTTAGGCGTCGGCGTCGCGTTAGGCGTCGGTGTTGGAGTGGGTGTCGGTGTTGGAGGTGGAGTTGAACCGGGCTCAACTTCGATCAGCAGGTGCGCCGTGTTCAGACTCGTCTTGCCACGCGAATCCGTAACTACCATCCGGACGTCATACTCGCCTGGCTGCGTGAATGAATGAACAATCACCGGTGATGCTTGACTGAAATCGTCGCCGCCATCGCCGAAGTTGAATGTGTAGCCGGCGATCGTGTCGATCGAATCGGGATCGTGCGAACTACTGCCATCGAACTGAACGGTCAGTGGCGTGTCGCCGCGATCGACGTCGGATGTCATGCGCGCGATCGGTTCAGTGTTCGCAAAACATAGATTGGCGGGACGTAGTGTATAACTCGCCGGGCCCGTCGTATCAGGAATCGTCTCATTCGTGCCGCCCGCGCTCGGAACAGTTGAGGGAGCGGTGGCGCGCACGCTGCCCAGCGTCAGGTTGATCGTTTGGCCCGGATTCAATGGGCCACAGGTTCCTCTACAGACCGCACTCGATCGGATCGCTTCTTTCGGCAGCACCAGAGTGATCGTGCCGTCCGGCTGCGCATTGCTCGCCGGATCGAGATTGCCGATCGTCGTGAAGAATCTGGCCGTGCTTTGTCCTCCCGGAGTCGGCACACCGGTCGTTCCATAAGTGAACGTCGGGGCTGCGCCGTCAGCGGAAGTCATCGATACGAACCAGTCTTCCTGCGGCGCGGTGGCGGCCGCCGGCGGATCGTATCCCGGCACGAGGAAGCGAACGGACCACCGCCATCCCGGCGGAATGGTCGACAGGTTGACAACCTTAATCGTGAGCACAATGTTGCCCGCCAGGTTGTCGGGTTCAGCCATCGACACCGACGAGATGTCGTGCTGCTGCAGAGTATCGCTGGCATCACCGATACCATCGATGATCGCGGTCTGACCCGGTAAGGTGCACGCGGCGGTGATGTCCGGTCGAGCCGTGACTTCGAGTGAAATGATGTTGCTCGGCAGACCTTCGCCGACGCCGGTCACGGCTGTGACCTTATAGGTGTAGGCAACAACGCTCGGATCGGCGTGACGATCGACGAAATCGAAATCATCGCCGCTGGTCTTGCCGATGTATTTCTCGCTGCCCGGAACCGTGCCGCGATAGATCTTGAAGTATGAGATCGGAGCACCGCCGCAATCGGGTGCCGCCCATTTCAAGTACGCAGCCAGATCGTCTCGCCGTCCGGTCAGGAACGGTCGCTGTGGAAAGCGCGGCTCAGCTTGATCGAACTGCTGCAGCAATCCTTTGCCGCCGCCTTGGCGGGCGATCGTGGCCTTGGCGCTATAGGTGTTATCGCCGCCTTGTTCACAGGCGCCGACACAACCATCCGCGAAGGCAAAGAGCACCATGCCCTTTTCATCCATCGTGACATCGTTGAAGTCGAGCAGGTTGCGACATGGATTGTTGCCGCCACCGTTCCAGATGCACGCGTTGCGTTGGACCGGGCCGTTGGGCGTCGCCAGCGCAGTCGTCCAGTTCTTGCCGCCGTCATAGGTGTGCGCGACGAATCCGTACCAGGTTCCTTTGAAGTCAACGTCCTGGTGATTGCCGCTCGTCTTGGTGCCGAGGAACACAACCGCCGCGCGATCGGGATCGCCGGCCACTGCCGATGGGAAGGCGGCGTTGTTGATGCCCCAGCTTGAACCGACATCGACTGACTTCTCCCAGGTTACGCCGCGATCATGGCTGACTGCGACAAAGATGTGCGCGTCGCTCTCGTTGCCGCCTGGCACCGCGCCGGTGTAAGCGAAGTAGATCGTGTTGTCGCTGGCTATGCCAATTGACGGATCCATTCCGCCGTTACCCTGCAGGCTGTCCGGAATCGTGCGCACAGTCCAGGTCGTGCCGGCATCGGTAGACACGGCAATGCCTTGTTGGCCGCCGCACTGTGCGTTCGGAACATAGACCGTTCCGTCGGGCGCGACTTTGACGTGGCCGTGGATCATCTGGCTGCAAGCCGGACCATTTACTCCAGCAGCGCCGACATAGATCGGCACCGATTTACCGAAGTTCAGACCGCCGTCATCGCTGCGCGAGCAAAACGCTGCCGAGGTCGCAACCAGCACGTTGCCCGATTGTCCGCAGTAATAAACCGCGTCGCCTTTATTAATGTCATTGCCGAGAGGCACCGATGCAGGATACGGACCGGCGCCCACCGTCTGGTGATCGTTACTGCCGTCCGGCGGATTTATTTGCGCGGGCGTCCAGGTAGCACCGTCGTCGTCGCTATAGGCGAGCAAGCTGTTCGCGCCCACCAGCACCGCAGCGCCGGCACTATTCAACTGCGACACGAACGTCCGACCGGTGCGCTGATCCGTGAACAGAATTGGATCGAGCGAGCGCGTCTTGGTCCAGATGTAGGAAACGTCTTTCCAATCCGCGAGGCCGGCTTCAGGAATCGATCCCTGCTGACCTATCATCTCCGGGAAAGTTACCTGCAAAGTTTGCAAGCCCGCGAGAAACATCGCATGTTTCGAGACGGGGTTGTATCCGATCGAAGGCTCGCCCGAATTTTCACCAACCGAAGAAGGCGGCGCGTATTCGTGATAGCGTGGTCCCACCGTCGCCGGCTTGAGCGGCGGTTCGTTCGGAATCACTGATGCTTGCGTCAGCTCGATTTTGCCCGTGAACGGAACATCGGGTTGGGTGTCATAAGGCACGACGTAAATGTTGAAGTTCTTAACTCCAGCAGTGACGCGGAAGCTCGCGACCTCGGGATGATCGGTTCCGCCGCCCTGGCCGACCTTGGCGCCGGTCAGGTTGTCGCCTTCGAACACATACACGTCGAAGTCACTCGCGCTGCCGCCCAGACTTGTCGAGGAAGAACTATCGGTCCAATTGATCGTCACCTTTGCCTGATAAGCGTTGGGATCAGTATCGGGGATGCTGACTGTCAAAGCGTAAACGTCGCACGGCGTTGCCGGCGTACAGACCGGCGGATTCTCGCCGATTGGCGATGTAGGATTCGACATCGTGAACGGCGCGCCGCAATAGGCGAGGCTATTGGTCGGCGTGAGCGTTCCCGAATGCGGCCCCGGATTCGGACAGGCATTCGCCGTCGGCGTTGGCGTTGGACTTGGAGTTGGACTCGGAGTCGGTGTGGGCGTCGGAGTCGGAGTCGGCGTTGGCGACGACGATGCACACGCAGAGTTGGCGTTCACCGTGAATGATTCCTTAAAGCTCAGATCGCTCGGCATCTGATCGATGAGTTCCGTCACAGCCCCACCCCCGCTCTGCGAAACTCCGGAAAGGAAACCGGTGATTGTGCTGCCCGGACTCAAGCCAAGATCGCTGGCCTTCACAACGATGACGACCTTGTTAAAAGGCGCGGCGTAGCTGCTGTCAGCTTCCGCGGGACCGATGACTGTATCGACAAAGCGCCCGTCAACGCCGCCTTGGGTGTTACCGCTCGGGATGTAAATCTCAAACGTCGGAGTCGGCCCATTCCAGGTCATGTGAACAGCGCGATAATGAAATGGGTCGGTCGAACTCGGATTCGCCGGATCCGCCCCCGGAATCTTCATGGCGACGTACCACGATGATCCGGGCGGCTGCGGCGACTGGCCCGCATCCGTGTTGATGGTGAAAACTAATTTGGGCACGCCGTCAGCGGCAAAAGGTTGCGCGATTTGCGCTGATAGAAGATCTGTTCCGGCCGGCGCCGGCCCAACGAGACCAAGCACGGCGTGGTTGTCGCCAGCCGGATCAGTCAGCTTTGTTAGACCAGGCGCGATGCAAACATCTTCCGGCGGCGGAAGCGGCGTGACGATCAAATCGATCTCGTTACTCGCGTCGCCTGTGCCGACTGAGTTGATCGCCTTGACGGCATAGAAATAGAGAGCCACGGAAGGATCGGCAGTCGTGTCGTTGAAGCTCGTCTTTGCGATTCCAGTCTGTCCGATTAAGACCTCGTTACCGGGGGCAGTGCCGCGAAAGACTTGATAGTTAGTGATGTCGGCGCCGCGATTGTCCGGCGCTTTCCAGGTCAAATGCGCGGCTAACTGATCGCGCACGCCGGAAAGACAAGAAGGTTTCGGCGCCAGCGCGCTGCTCGTGTCCGCGGTGCCATCCATGAAATCGAACAGACTTCGGCCCCCAGCTTGGCGGGCGACACGCATATTCGCAGTGCCGTCATTTGCCGCTGTTCCGGCGATGCACTTCTCGGTCACACAGCCGTCGCTGTAGCCATAAAGCACGCGGCCGCGGTTGTCGACGGTGATTTCGTTAAAGTCGAGCAGGTTGCGATCATCGTGGCCGCCA